>DASWDJ010000207.1:0-12849 GCA_036395295.1 Gaiellaceae bacterium
GAGCCCGGCCTCCCGAAGCTCGCGGTACAGCCGCAGCGTGTCCGACGTGCAGCTCGAGTCCTCCATGTCGATGCGCACGAAATTGCCGCTCTCAGCGGCGTGGCGAACGACCTTCTCGAGGTTCGGCCGGCACAGCTCGTAAGCGAGATTGAGCCCGAGCGCGGTCAGCTTGACGCTGACGTTTGAGTCCAGCCGCTCCCGCTCGATCGCCTCGAAGACGTCGTGGTAGGCGCGCACGATCTCGAGCGTCTCCCGACGGCTCGTAATCTCCTCGCCGAGGACGTCGATCGTCGCCATCCTTCCTTGCTCGTTGAGCCCCTTGACGACCCGGCACGCGTCCGCCAGGTCGCTGCCGGCGATATAGCGCTCCGAGATCTTGCGGACAAGCGGCCGCGGGACGGCGGGCAGCACGCGGACGATGGCGCGGTCGAGAAGAGCCAAGGGCGAGGCGATTGTAGTTGTGCCCCGCCTAGCTCTCGATGCCGTGTATTCCGCTTACCCTTCGCGCATGAAGCCCTGGCGGGCCGCACTGACCAGTCCGACTGCCTCGGGGAACAGGACCCGCATCGCGTCGCGCAGCGCGATCGCCTGCTCGTCGGGACCGCCTTCGACCTTGATGCGGCGCAGGGCCGCGCCGGTCAGCTCGACGGCGGTGTTCAGCGTCAGGGTCG
This sequence comes from Gaiellaceae bacterium, assembly GCA_036395295.1. Classification (GTDB taxonomy): domain Bacteria; phylum Actinomycetota; class Thermoleophilia; order Gaiellales; family Gaiellaceae; genus VAXT01. The sequence continues at coordinate 672 of DASWDJ010000207.1, forward strand.
CGAACTGCTCGCGCTGAGCTTCGGCGACCGACTCGGCCTGGCGAGCCGCGAACTCCTGCAGGCTCCGCATGAGCTCTTCAGGGTCGCCACCGAGCGGGAATCCGAATCCGCCTTCCATGCCCCGAACGATAGCTGCGCTCATCCGAGCTGGAGCTTGTAGCTCGATTCCACGTCGTGGGCTAAGTCCTCCACCGTGGCCAGGCCTCTTTTCATCGCCTCGGCGAAGGGCGAGCCGGCCGAGTCGCCGAGAGCCTGTTCGAGTCGAAGGGTCGCAGCGCCCACCCGGTCGAGGAAGGCGGGCTCGGCCAGCCGCGGCGGAGCGCCGATCGCCTGCTCGAGCGCAAGCGCGGCCTCCTCGGCCTCCTCGATTCCCGGCGGGCCCTCCATGAGGCGCAGCGCCACGAGCCGCTCCCGCAGCTCCGCTAGCTCCCCGCCACCGGCGCTCTCCTCCGCGAGCTCGCACATGGCTGTGATCGAGACCGTGCGCCGAACGACATCCCGGCTCGTCACGGCTTCTCCTTCGTCGTCGAGGACGAGCCACGCTCGCTCCTCCCCGGCGACGAACCCGCAGAGATAGGTGCGCTCTCCCGGCTCGGCCTCGGCCGGGACGACGCCCGCAAGCTCTTCGCCGGGCCCGGCGAAGCAGGCGGCCGCGGCGGCGGCGCGGTCGAGATCGTCCCGGAGCGCCATGAGCGTGAGCTTAGACTCGCCTCATGGCCAGTTTGACCTCCGCTCGGGACCTCTTCGCGCCGCTCGGGCCCTCGTACGACCGCTGGAGCCGCCTCCTGTCGCTCGGACAGGACCCCCAGTGGAGGCGCTTCCTGGTCTCGCGCGTCGCCGTCGGGCCGGATGACGACGTGCTCGACGTCGCGACCGGGACGGCTGCGGTGGCGATCGAGCTGGTCCGTCGCAGGGGCTGCCGGGTAGTCGGGCTCGACCAGAGCCCCGAGATGCTGGCCGCCGGGCGCGAGCGGGTCGAGGCCGCCGGGCTCGGCGATCGCATCCGGCTCGTCGAAGGCAGCGCCGACCGGCTCCCTTTCCCGAACGCCTCGTTCGACGCGTTGACCTTCACCTACCTGCTGCGGTACGTCGAGGACCCGGCGGCGACGCTCCGTGAGCTTGCGCGCGTCGTTCGGCCGGGCGGGACGTTGGCCGCGCTCGAGTTCGGGCTCCCACGCGGGATCTGGCGGCCGCTCTGGGAGCTCTACGTCCGGGTCGGGCTACCCGTCGCGGGGCGGCTGATCTCCCCCGGCTGGCACGAGGTCGGAGCCTTTCTCGGGCCGAGCATCCGCGAGTTCCATGGCCGCCTGCCTTTGCGACGGCAGCTCGAGCTCTGGCGTTCGGCCGGGCTCGAGCACGTACAGGCGCGCCGCCTCAGCCTCGGCGGGGGCTACGTGGTCTGGGGCCGGCGGGCATGAGCGCGCAGCCCCGGCCGGCCTTCTACGCGCTTGCGCCCGGCGGCTGGCGCGACTACGTGACGCTTCTCCATCCCCCGTACACGCTCTGGCACCTCTCCTACGTCGCGATCGGAGCGGCGCTCGCTCCGCACCTCGCCGTGGGGCGGCTGCTCCTCGCGCTCGCCGCCTTCTTCCTCGCAGTTGGCATCGGAGCGCACGCGCTCGACGAGCTGAACGGCCGGCCGTTGCGGACGCAGATCTCGAACGGCATGTTGGCCGGGCTCGCGGCGGCATCGATCGGCGCTGCGGTCGCGATCGGCATCTGGGCCTCGCTTGCGTACACGTTCTGGCTCGCGCCGCTCGTGGCGGCCGGCGGCTTCATCGTCTGCGCCTACAACCTCGAGCTCTTCGGCGGCCTCTTTCACGGCGACGCGTGGTTCGCGCTCGCCTGGGGCTCGTTTCCGCTCCTCGCGGCCTACCTCGCGGTCGCCGAGCGCCTGACCGCGGAGGCCCTGCTCGCCGCCCTCTTTGCGGCCCTGCTGAGCCTCGCCCAGCGGCACCTCTCCACCCCGGTGAGGGCGGTGCGGCGGCGCGTGGCTGCGGTCTCCGGCACCCTCGTGCTCCACGATGGCGGGCGCGAACCGGTGACCGCCCGCACACTGACCGAGGCGCCGGAGGCCGCGCTCAGGGCACTGACATTCGCGGTCATCGCGCTCGCCGCTTCGCTGCTCGTGCTTCGCCTCACCTGAGCGGGCGTTCTACGATGCAGGGCGGTGTCGCCCGAAACAGCGTTCGAGCTCGTCTTCGCAGCAGCCGTTCTGGTAGCCGCCGCCTCGCTGGCAGGCGCAGCGCTCGAGCGGGCGGGCAAGCGTGTGCTCCTGGGCGTAGCGGCCGCGATCGGTGCGGCCGCCGCGGCCGCGTGGGCTGCCTTTGCCCTGAGGCCCGAGACGGAGCTCGCGGTTTCCGCCACGGGCCTCGTCGCGTGCCTGCTCGCAGCCGTCGGAGCGCTTGCCCTGCGGCGAGGGCTCGCCCACGGCCGGGCGATCGACCGCGACCTCGAGCGAGCGAAATCGGAGCTCGACGTGGTCATTCAACGGGAAGTTCGCGAGCGCTCCGCCGATCTCGAGCGCACGCTGGCCAGAGGGCGCGCCGACTCCCTGTCCGCGTACGCCGAGGAAGAGCGCCGCCTGGCCGAGACGCGGCGCCAGGCCCTGGGCGAGAGCGAGCAGCGCCTGCGGCACGGGCTCGCGGAGGCGTTCTCGAAGGTCCAGGGGCAGGTCGAGCAACGGCTCGCCGCCTGGCACCAGGACCTCGATCGGGCGCAAAGGCAGCTCAGCAGCCGTCTCGAGCAGATCGCCCAGCGGGAGCGCACGTTGATCGAGGCGCTGGAGGCGCGGCTCGAGAGCGACGCCGATCGCCTTAAGACGATCGACGAGGAGCAGCGCGCCGGAGTCGCGCGGTTGCGCGAGGACCTCGGGCGAGCCGCCAAGGAGGCGGCCGCGGCCGCGACGGCCGAGCTCGACTCGCACGCGACCGAGCGCCGTCGTGCGCTGCACCAGGTCGCCGAGAGACTGACCGCGAGGGAACACGATCTCGTGCGCAGGATCGAGCGCGAAGAAATGGATGCCGCTCGTCGCATTCAGAGCACCTTCGCCGACGTCGAACGCCGTCAGGTCGAGCAGCTCGAGCGCGTCCTCGACCGAGCCGCCGGGCGCTTCGCCGACGCAGCTGCACACCAGTTCGAAGGAACTTTGAAGGCTGCGAAGGAAGATGCGGCTCGGCGGCTGGCGCGCGAGCTCGAGCGCGCTGTTCAGTCTTTTGCGAAAGAAGGCGAGTCCCTACTCGCCGAGCGGCTGACGCATTTGGGCGACGCCGGCGGAATGCGGCTCGAGAAGAAGCTCGCCCTCGTCGCGGCGGCTCTGGAACGGCAGCGGGAGGAGTTCGTGAGCGCGCTCAGCCGCCGCCTCGGCGAGGTCGAGGCCGATTTCCGCCAGCGCCTCGGTGCCCTCGCCGCCGAGGAGGAGACGGAGCGAGCGGCGCTCGAAGCTCGGCTGGCCGAGATTGCCCGCCGAATCGACCAAACCGTCGCGCGCGCAGAGGAACGGCTCGGGTCCCTGTTGCATACCCCCCGTTAGTCTGTTGCATACCCCCCGTTAGTGCCTAACCTTTAACGGGCAGGGTTCGTCGAAGAGAGGACGAATCTCGCGCCAGGAGCGACATGACTCAGATTGCCGAACACGACCAGAGCGAGCGCGAGAAGGTCGCGGGCTGGCGCCTGCACACACTGATCGAGGCCGGCTATCCGCTCCCGCTCGCCGAGAAGCTCGCGCACAGCGAGGCGGATCTCCATACCGCCGTCGAGCTCATCCGGCAGGGCTGCGAGCCGAAGACCGCGGCCGAGATCCTGCTCTAGCACCCATCTCCCCACCCGGGTGGGGAGAAGAGTTCCACCCGCCACCCGCAACGAGCGTACCGCTCGAACCCGCACCGAACTCGAACGGAAGCAGAACAATTCGCGCATCCTTGACCGCGATGGCCCAGCGCTGGGCTTGAGGCGCGAGCCAGGGCGTAGCATCCTGACGGTGAAGGTCGAGGCGATCCAGTACGGCGACCGGCGCGTCTACACGGTGTCGACGTTCAACCGCGGCGTCGCCGGGTGGCTCTCGCGCCTGCCGTCCGTCTGGGTCGAGGGCGAGGTCACCGAGCTTCGGCGCCAGGCTCGCTGGCAGAGCGTCTTCCTGACCCTCAAGGACCCTGCCGACGGCGCCTGCCTGGCGGTGACCATGCCCCGCGGCCAGTTCGACGCGCTGCGGCTCGACCTCGTGAACGGCGAGCGCATTCATGTGTTCGGCCGCCCAGAGCTCTTCGAGGCACGCGGCGACTTCCGCCTCCGCGCGCTCTCGATCGAGCGCTTCGGGCTGGGTGATCACCTGGCGGCGCTCGAGCGTCTCAAGCGCAAGCTCGCAGCCGAAGGCCTCTTCGCTCCGGAGCGCAAGAGGCCATTGCCCAGCCTCCCGCGGCGGGTCGGGCTCGTAACGGGCAACGATGCGGCGGCGAAACGAGACGTACTGACCGCGATCGCATCTCGGTTCCCTCCGGCCCGGTTGCTCGTCGCGGAAACCTACGTCCAGGGACCGCGCGCGGCCTCCGCACTCTGCGAAGCGCTGCGGGAAATCTGCACGGCACCGGAGATTGACGTCGTCGTGCTGGCCCGCGGCGGCGGCAGCTTCGAAGATCTCCTGCCGTTCAGCGACGAGCGGCTCGTGCGCGCAATCGCCGACTGCCCCGTCCCGGTGGTGTCGGCCGTCGGCCACGAACAGGACACTCCGCTCTCGGATCTCGTCGCCGATGCACGCGCCTCCACGCCGACCGCGGCGGCGCGCATCGTCGTCCCCGACATCGCCGAGCTGACCGCCCGGCTCGACCGCTCCCGCGCCGGCCTAGCGCGTGGAGCTCGAACCACCCTGGACCGCGAGCGGCGCAAGCTCGAGCTGGCGCGCGACCACCTGCGGCGCGCGCCGCTGTTGATGCTCGAGCGTCGGCGGGCCGCCCTCGACCAGGCCGCCGGGCGGCTGCGCGCGCTCTCACCGCACGCAACGCTCGAGCGCGGCTATGCCATCGTCCGCGCAGCAGGCGAGATCGTCCGCGCGGCCTCCCAGGTCGGCACTGGGACGACGGTCGACGTCGAGCTCGGCACCGGCGGATTCGGCGCCCGAGTCGAGGAGACACGGTGAGCGAGCCGGCCTTCGAAGACGCTCAGCGCGAGCTGGAAGGCATCGTCCAGCGGCTCGAAAGCGGCCAGGCGAGCCTCGACGAGGCGATCACGCTCTGGGAGCGGGGCGAGGAGCTCTACCGGCTCTGCGCGGCCAAGCTCGACGCGGCGGAGGGCCGCATCGAAGAGCTCGCTCGCCGCGTGGAGGCAGTCAAAGCCGAGGACCGTTCCGGTTGATCCGAGCCGTTCGACCGGTCTCGGACGGACGCGCAGGCAAAGCCTGCCCGTCTTGATAGCGAGCACCGCAAGCGGAGCCCTAGCAACCAGCCCCGCAGCCTGCGTAGAATCCAGGCCGTGCCTGCCCCCCAGGAGCTCGTACAGCAGGTCCCGCTCTTCTCCAGCCTCGGGAAGAAGGAGCTGCAGACGCTCGCGAACTCGATGAAGGAGCGAATTTTCGCACCCGGCGACACGATTGCGAAGGAGGGTCAGTCGGGCGTCGGCTTTTTCATCATTGACGATGGGGAGGCGACGGTGAGCGTCGGGGGCGTCGAGCGCCGCACGTTCAAGCATGGAGACTATTTCGGCGAGGTGGCGCTGATCGACGACGGCGCGCGCACAGCGACGATCACGGCCAAGACCGAGCTCAAGTGCTACGGCATTACCTCGTGGGAGTTCAGGCCGCTCGTCGAGCAGAACGCGGAGCTCGCCTGGAAGATGCTGCAGACGATGGCAAAGCGGCTACGCGAAGCCGAGCAGCGCTCCGCCTAGCTTCTCTCCGAGCTCGACGAGGTCCTCTGCCGCCCGCCGGGGGTCGCCGCTCAGCGCGTACATCTCGACGCCGTTGAGCGCCTCAGCGACCTGCCCGCCGAAGACGACGCAGCGCACGCCCTCCTCGGCGCAGACCCGTACCACCTCGCCGACCGCCTTGCCTTCACTGCTCGAACGATCGACCTGTCCCTCGCCCGTAACGACGAGGTCGGCGCCGCGCACCCAGCCGCGAAACCCGACCCGCTCGAGGACGAGCTCCGCACCTGAGACGAGCTCGCCCCCGAGCGCGGCGATCGCGGCTCCGAGGCCACCCGCCGCTCCGGCACCGGGCACCTCCGCATACGGGCGAAGCTCCTCCATCGCGGCCAGCCGCGCCTCGAGCTCCTCGACCTCCTGCGGCGAAGCGCCCTTCTGCGGCCCAAACGCGCGTGCGGCACCTCGCTCGCCGAGCAGGCGGTTCCGCACGTCGCAGAGACCCACGAGCTCGCGCCCCGCGAGTCCGTCGCCGACCGCCGCCCGCAGGCCGGCGCCGCCGTCAACGGTCGCCGAGTCGCCGAGGCAGACGAGAATCGGCCCGCTGGCCGCCGCCGCTGCGGCAAGCAGCAACTCGCCGAGCCCGCGGCTCGTGGCCCGCATCGGATCCCGCTCCTCCTCGCCCACTCGGCGCAGGCCGATCGCCTCGGCCGCCTCGACGACCGCCGTTCCGTCCTCGAGCACCAGATAGCCGGCCGCGACCACGCGCCCGAGCGGGTCGCCGACCGCCACCGTCCGCCATTCGCCGCCGTGCGCGGCCGCGAGCACCTCGGCCGTTCCCTCGCCGCCGTCGGCGACCGGCAGCTCCTCTGCGTCGAGCCCCGCCATACGCATTCCGGCGGACAGCGCCATCGCCGCCTCGACGGCCGAGAGCACTCCCTTGCAGCTAGCCGGGGATGCGAGCGCGCGCACGAACCGGCTCCTCGACAGGCTGGGCCTCTTCGCCCTCCTCCGCCATCTCCGCCTGGTCGGCGCCCGGCATCCGCTTGAGCATCGCGAACGAGAGCCCCTCGCGGGCGAGGAAGATGAGGCCGACGCCGACGCCGACCGACATCTCGATCGCCTGCAGCCCGATCCCGAACGCGAACCCTTTTGGGTACGCGACCCCATAGGAGACGAGTGGCAGGGCGACGGCGGCCTGCACGAGGCCGACGTTGCCGGGCCAAAGCGGGAAGAGCATGGCCACGTTCATGAGCACGAGCACAAGCCCCGCAGCGGGCAGCGGCGCGTCGATGCCGAAGGCTTGCATCGTTGCCCAGACGGCGAGCAGCTGACAAGTCCAGCCGGCGGTCTGGAGAAGCCCCGCTTGCAGCGCCGGCAGCGGGGCGTGCATCACGCCGAGCCCGTGCCTGGCCATCGTCACCAGCCGCCGTAGCTGGCCTGCGCCCTCGAGCACCCCGCGATGGTGCCGCCGCGCACCGGCGAGCGCAAAGGCGAACAAGCCGAATCCAACCGCAGCGAAGATCGTCAGGCTCGTCAAAGCCCAGTGCGGAATCTTTGCCGTCGCGAGCACGTAGGCGATCAGCAGCATCGTTGGGAAAAGGTCGAAAACACGATGTGCGAAGACGGTGCCGACGAGGGTCGCCCAGGCGTCGCTACGTCTTCGCATGCGCCGAGTGAGCACCGCCACCCGGGCGAGCTCGCCGATCCGTCCCGGCAGCACGGCATTCGCGAAAAGTCCGACCCCGAAGGCAGAGAAGACCGTTCGGAACCGCGGCCGCGGCGGCGGCATGCCCTGCTCGATCACGCGGTTCCACGCGCCGGCGCGGGCGACGACCGAAACCAGGTTGAGCCCGATCGCGGCCACGACCCAGTGCCAGAGGACGAAGCGGAAGGTATTCGCCACGAGCGTCCAATCCGGGCCCCGCCAGACGAGCAGGCCGATCATGACTGCGAACGCGGGGAAGACGAGCGCGAGCCGCCCCCACGGTGTCCGCGGCAGCCTCACGCCGCGACCGCCTTCGACGCAGTGGCCAGCGACTCATAGAGCTCAGCGAGCCGCTTTGCGATCCGCTCCCACGAGTACCGCTCCTGCGCGATCGCCCGCGCCGAGCGTCCGAACTCCTCGCGGCGCGCCTCGTCTCCGAGCAGTTCGGCGAGCGCCTCCGCCAGCGCGGCCGGGTCGCCGGGCGGCACGAACAAGCCGGCCTCGGGCTCCATGACATCACGGTAGCCGGAGATGTCCGAGCAGACGACGGGTGTCGCGCAGGCGAAGGCGCGCGTCAACACCATCCCGAAGCTCTCGCCGCCGAGGGAGGGGGCGACGAGCGCCTTCGCCGTCAGCAGCTCGGCGGTCAGCTCCTCTTGGGAGAGAAAGCCGAGCACCTCGATGCCCTCGTCGGACACCCGTAGACGCGCCTGCAGCAGGCGCACGGCAAGCGGGTCGGCACCGATCAGCCGCAGCCTCGCCCCCGTGCGCCGCCGAAGCTCTGGCCAGGCTTGCAGGAGCACGTGCAGACCCTTCCGGGCCTCCTGCCGCCCCACGAAGACGATGCGCTGCTCGCGCCCGGCGGGGTCGGCCTCGTCGGGGATCAGAACGCCGTTCGGGATCAGCTCGTACTCGCCGGGAAAGTAGCGGTTGACCGACTCGCGCGCGGGTTCGGATACGGCGATCCGGTGGTCGAGCCGCTCCATCAGAAAGCCCCAGAGCGGCGCGCCGAGCTTCAGCCACGAGAGCTCACCGGAGGCGTGGAAGGTGGCGACGAGCGGACAGCGGACGAGCGCAAGGGTCGCGACGCCCGGCACCGGCGTCATCGGTTCGTGGACGTGGACGACGTCGAAGCGCTCGCGCTCGAGCACACGCCGGACGCGAACGACCGCGCGCGGGCTGAGGATGATGTTCGGAAGCGTCCCGTTCGCAGGGACGATCACCGAGCGGCCCACGGGAATCACCTCCGGCGGCGGGCCGCCGTGCCGGCCCAGCCGAGGGTGGAGAACGCGCGTCAGGCTCCCCGGCGGGTCGTTGCCCATCACGAGCCGCACGTCGAAGCCGAGCCGCCGAAGCGCGGCCGCCTGGAGCTCCGCGTGCTCCACGACGGCTCCCCAGAACGACCAAGAGTAAGGGACGACGATCCCGACTTTCATCGCCGCCACAACTATGCACTGCTCTGTACCTTTTGCGCGGATGATCGAGGCCAGGCGATTGTCGCCGCTCGCTCTCGCCGTGCTCGTCGCAGCCTCCTGCGGCGGCGGGGGGAAGGGCAGGGTGGCGAAGCCAAAGCCGCCCGCCCCGCCGATCCTCGAGCGCGTTTCCGACCTTGCCGCGCGCGTCCCCCGTGGCCACCGGATCGCCCTGCGCGCGCTCCCCGCAGGCCGCGTGCTCGCGCATCTGGGCTCGAAGACCGAGTTCGGCTCGCCGCAGATGCTCTCAGTCGCCTTCAGGAAAGGCCGGTGGCTCGCCGTCCGCAGCTCAGCTCTCGGCAACACGCGGCTCGGTTGGGTCGACGCGCGCTCCGCTCGCCTCCACATGCTTCGCCGCCCCCTCTCGCTCGAGGTCGATCTCTCTCGCAAGGAGCTGAGGGTTCACGAGGGCGAAAGCGTCAATCGCCGCATCAGCGTTGCGATCGGCGCACCCGAAACTCCGACCCCACCCGGCGAGTTCTTCGTCACGGACAAGCTGCCCGGCGCCGAGTTCGGCTCCTACTACGGCTGCTGCATCCTCGCCCTCTCCGGCCGCCAGCCGAACCTCCCGCGCGGCTGGTCCGGCGGCGACCGCCTGGCGATCCACGGCTCACCCTCCGCCACGTGGGGGCACGCGGTCTCGAACGGCTGCCTCCACGCGGACGAAACCGATCTGCGCTACCTGATGAGTACGATGCCGCTCGGAACGCGCGTGACGATCCACGCCTAGGGATTGCCGAAGATCTCGTGGCCGCCGATCCGCCGCCAGATGATGTGCGGCTCATCGTCGACGACCGCCCGCCCGAACTGGAATGTGGCGCGGCCATCATCAGCCCAGGTGAGCTCGTAGATCCCGCGCGCGCCCTGCACGCCCTTCACGCGCAGGCTCTTGCGAATACCGGTGCCGGCCCGCAGGTCTTGAACGAACTTCTCGACGGCCGCAAGGAAAGCCCGCAGATCCTCCGGGCTCAGCCGGTCCCAACCGCGCCAGAAGGATTCAAGGATCTCACCAGTCGGCATCAAGCGGCTTCATGCGCTCCTCGAGGGCTGCAAGGAACTCTTCGTCGCTCTCGAACCGCTCGGACCGACCGGCGGCAAGATCCGCGTCGGCCTCCCGCTCGCCCCGTTGCCACTCGGGCGTCCAGAACCACGCCTGGGAGGCGTCGATTACCTTGCGTACCCGCAGCAGAATCCCGTCCTCGACGATCTCCGCCTCCAGCACATCGCCCTCGTCGATGCGGGCGGCTCGCCGAATCTCGGCCGGAATTGTCCATTGCCCGCGATCTCTGACGATAGAGGAAGCCATGTCCGAAAGTATGAATTTCAGATTATACGATATGGAGATACAATAGCAAGCGGTTAGTAGACTCGTTCAATGGAGGGCCTCGCCGAGCTGCACACGCACCTAGGCGGCGCGGTTGCCTCGGAGATCCTCTGGAGCCTCGCCCACGAGCAGGGGATCGCGCTCCCGGTCAAGGATTTCTGGGAGTTCGACTCACTCGTCACCGTCTCCAACCCTCAGGGCGTCCAGGACCTGAACGCGCTCGACGCGATCTACCACTGGACGGAGCTCATCCAGTCGAGCCCGCTCGCTGTGGAGCGCTCGGTACATGCGGCGATCGGCGGCGCCTACCGCTCGCAGGGGATCACGACGCTCGAGCTGCGCTTCAACCCGATGAAGCGCAACCGCGGCGGCGAGCGCGACCTCGACCACATCATCATGGCCGCCGTCCGCGGTCTCGACCGGGCGAGCCTCGAGTATCCGCAGGTCCGCGCCGGTCTGATCCTGATGATGGACCGGACGTTCAACGAGCGGCAGAATGCGATCATCGTCGAGAAGGCGATCCGTTACGCACCGCGCGGGATCGTCGGCATCGACATCGCCGGCCCCCGGCCCGAGAGCGACGGGCCCTATCCGTACCGTGACCTGGCGCCGCTCGTCGAGCATGCGCGCTCGGCAGGGCTCGGAATCACGATCCACGTCGGCGAGGAAGGCGGCGAGCACGGGATCGCCGAGATCCGCGAGGTCGTCGAGTCGCTCCGGCCCGACCGGATCGGGCATGGGATTCTTGCGGCCAACGACTCGGAGTTGATGGCTCGGCTGCGCGAGGCCGAGATCACGCTCGAGATCTGCCCGACCTCGAACCTGCTCACGAAGGCGCTTCCCGACGAGGACGCGGTTCGGAAGACCTTCCGAGCCTTGGCCGGGGCAGGCGTTCCCTTCACGATCGCGACCGACGGACCCGAGATGATGCGGACGCACCTGCGTGACGAGTTCGAGCTGCTGTTGCGGCTCGACGCGCTGGGAGAGCACGAGCTCGACGAAGCCAACGCTCGCGGCCACGAAGTCAGCTTCCTACCCCTTCCGGAGTAGAACGCGAAATACACCTTTTGGCCAATGTTCAAGCGGCCGAGACGCTGCTAGCGTCGCTTGCATGACACAGGTACTGAGCAAGCGTGCTCCGAAGCTCACGGAGAGGCAGCGAGAAGTTGTCGAGCTCATCGCGGCCGGGATGTCGAACGATGAGGTTGGCGAGCGCCTCGGCATTTCGCCGAGGACGGCGAAGGCGCACAGCGACGTCCTCCGCCAGAAGCTCGGCGTTTCTCGTCGCCGGCAGATCCCGGCTGCGTATCGACTTCTCACCGGCGAGGACCCCCTCGCAAAAAGCCTCGGATCGGGAGCCTCCTAGTCCGGGGAACTGACGACCCCCGTATCTGTGGCCCGGGCCGCAGATACGGGGACTCCCCTCCGTGCAGTCGCAATTTCGCGGAGACCCGCTAGCGTGTGAACGAGAGGGAGGCTCGAGGTGGACACTACGTCTCCGGTTGATGTCGGCCGACGCCGGATCATCAAGCGGCCACGACTGACGCGCATGCTCGACGAGAGCGGCGCGCGAATCATCCTGCTCGTAGCGCCGGCCGGTTATGGAAAGACGACCCTCGCGCATGAGTGGCTCGATGAAAAGCGCTCTGCCTGGTATCGAGCCAGCACTGCGTCGGCCGATGTGGCCGCCCTGGCTGTCGGGCTCGCGTCCGCAACTGCGGAGATCGTCCCAGGCGCCGGTGACCGAATGCGGCAGCGTCTGCGGGCAACCGACCGCCCAGAGGAAGAAGCGCGCACGCTGGCCGAGATGCTGGCCGAGGACCT
>DASWDJ010000208.1:0-1848 GCA_036395295.1 Gaiellaceae bacterium
GCTTTCTGAAGAGCCGACGCCCGGACTCGAACCGGGGACCCCTTCATTACGAGTGAAGGAGAGCCGTCATTCGCGGTCACGGCCTGTCGTCCCAGGCCGTACGACTATGCGGAAACGCTGCGACAAGAAGCGGCCTCGAACGACCACGCGCGTACACCTCGTGTGTGCGTGGTGTGCGGGCGAGCCGGCGCTCCCCAACCCGCATGGGTGAGTTTCGTCGACACGGATCGCCTCGGGCGATCTTCGTGGGTGCATGTTGGCCTTGTTGACCAGCACGGAGCTCGTGCGATCAATGGAGGCGAGTACGCTCGCGGCGGGGGATCCCGCAAGCGAGCTCGGCCGGCAAACGGTGATGTGTTGCCGGCCGCGACGTCATCTAGAGGCTGTCCGACTTTCTGTGTGTCAGGGCAGTCGGTCTCCGAAGTGGATTTTGAATGAAAGCAGTGCTGCGCTCCAGTTGTAGGCGCTCCTCCAGCTCTTCTGTGCGTTGATGATTGAGAGGTAGATCAGTTTGCGGGCGGCCTCCTCGTTCGGGAAGTGTCCTCGGGTTTTGATCGTCTTGCGGATCTGGCGGTGCAGCGCCTCGATCGTGTTCGTGGTGTAGACGACGCGACGCACGTCGGTGGGGAAGGCGAGGAAGGGGATCACGTGCTCCCAGGCCTCGCGCCAGGTCTTGCCGATCATCGGGTAGCGCTCGCCCCAGACCTGCTCGAACGACGCGAGCGCTTCGGCGGCGACGTCGGCGTCGACCGCGGTGTAGATCGGCTTCAGCTCCTTGGCGACCGCGCGGCGGTGCTTGTCCGGAACGAAGCGCAGCGACTGGCGGATCAGGTGCACGATGCAGGTCTGCACCCAGGCCTGCGGGAAGACCGCCTCGATCGCCTCGGGGAAGCCCTTCAGCCCGTCGACGCAGCAGATCAGCACGTCGCGGACGCCGCGCTGCTTCAGCTCGTTCAAAACGGCGAGCCAGAACTTGGCGCCCTCCGAGCGTTGGAACCAGAGCCCGAGCACGTCCCGCTCGCCCTCCAGGTTGACGCCGATCGCGACGTAGCAGGCCAGGTTGCGCACGGCGCCGCCGTCTCTGACCTTCACGATCAAAGCGTCGAGGAAGAGGATCGGGTAGACGTCCTCGAGCGGCCGGGCCTGCCACTCCCGCACATCGTCGAGCACGGCGTCGGTGACGCGCGAGATCAGGTCGTGGCCGACCTCGACCCCGTACAGCTCACGCAGGTGCGCCTGGATGTCACGCACGCTCATGCCGCGCGCGTACATGGCGACGATCCGCTCGTCGAAGCCGTGGAAGCGCCGCTGATGCTTGGGCACGATCACGGGCTCGAACGAGCCGGCCCGATCGCGCGGCTGCTCGATCCGCACCGAGCCGTGCTCGGTATGCACCGTCTTCTCGCTGAAGCCATTGCGGGCGTTGCCGACACCGCCCGGCGGCGCCTGACCGCGCTCGTAGCCGAGATGCTCGGTCAGCTCGGCGTCCATCGCCCGCTCCACCAGCCGCTTGGTCAGCCGGCTGAGCAGGCCCTCCGGGCCAGTGAGCTCCTCCGGCGTGCGCGCGCCGGCGAGCAGCTCGTCGATCAGCTCGTCCGGAAGCTCGGGCGGCTCGAACGGATCGCTGTCAGGGCCGGCGTCGATCGCCGGCAGTCTCCTATCGGGGAACTCATCGGGCAAGCTGGCCTTCCTTTCCGGCCGGCCCGCCGCTCGGGAATTCCCGAGCGGCGGACACGACTCAAGTCAGGCCCTGCCTACACAGAGAATCGGACAGACCCTCGACGAGACACCGTGGACGGCGGCCGAGGAGACGCCCCCCGACGACCTGATCGCGAGCCTGACGCCCGA
>DASWDJ010000209.1:0-15954 GCA_036395295.1 Gaiellaceae bacterium
CCGGGCTTTCGGCCGAGCGCAATCGCATCTGCGAGGTGGGGGCGGTGCGGGTGCGCGCGCTCGAGCTCGAGGATTCCTTCCAGGCGCTCGTGAACCCCGGTCGTCCGCTTCCGGAGCAGATCGGGCGCTTAACGGGGCTGCAGGACCAGGAGCTCCGCGTCGCTCCCTCGGCCACGACCGTCGTTAGGCGCTTTCTCGCCTTCGCCGGAGAGGCGGCGCTCGTTGCTCACAACGCTCGCTTCGACCAGCGCTTCCTCGAGCGCCAGCTCGATCGCATGCAGGGTCGGCGGCTGGCCGAGCCGCCGCTGGATACGGCCGCGCTCGCTCGCCGGCTGTTGGAAGGCCGCCTGAGGCGGTGCAGCCTCGCCTCCCTGGCCCACTACTTCGGGGTCTCGACCATGCCCTGCCACAGGGCGCTCCCGGACGCGCAGGCGACCGCCGAGGTCTTGATCCAGCTGATCGGACTTGCTCAGGAGCTCGGAGCCAGGCGCCTGTCCGAGCTTCGAAAGCTCGCCGCTCCGCGCAGGCGGCGGGTCTACGGGAAACGCTCCCTTGCCCATGGGGCTCCCACGGGGCCCGGGGTCTACCTCTTCCGTGACCGACACGAGCAGGTGCTCTATGTCGGCAAAGCACGCGACCTGCGCGCCCGCCTGCGCTCCTACTTCCGAAGCGAGCGCCAGCGCCCCTCAGTCGAGGCCGCCCTGCTCGCGCTGGAGCGAATCGAGTGGCGCCTGCTCGGCTCCGAGCTGGAGGCGGCATGGGAGGAGCTGCGGCTGATTCGCGAGCTGCAGCCGCCGGCCAACTCGCGCAGCCGCCGGGGCGAACGGGGCGTCTACCTCAGGCGCCGCGGAGAGGAGTTCGTCGTCTCCAAGACGCAGAGCGACCTTGGCCCGATCGCCGGTCGCCGTCAAGCGGCGCTTGCAGCCCGCGCGCTCTCGCTCGCCCGTCCCGAGGAACTGGAGCACCTGCTCGAGGGCGGGCCGCTGCCCCGCCTGCGTGCCCGGCTGTCCGAGCTCGCCGAGTGCCTGCGCTACGAGGAAGCGGCTCGGCTGCGCGATCGCGTCGAAGCCTTGGAGCACCTGGTCGAGCGTCTATGCCGGCTCGAAGAGCTGCGTGCGATCGAGGTCTGCCTGGTCGCGCCTGCGCTCGAGCGCGGCTGGCGACGGGCCTTCTTCGTCGCCGGCGGAGGCATGTGCATCATCCGGACGCTGCCGCCGGGGTCCGGCGCCCGACTGGAGGTCGCAGCCGGTCTTGCGATCGCCCGCGCTGCCCGGGAGCGCCCACGAGAGCCACTCAGCTCGCAGCAGGCTGAAGACCTGCTCCTGCTCGATGGTTTCATCCGGAGACCGCCGCCCGAGCTTGCCGTCCTGCCGCTCGACCTCGAGACGATCGTTGCGCACCTGGAGCGTCGCCCCGGTGCGCAGGCGGCTTAGGCCGGAGTGGGGAGCCCTTCGATCGCGTGCAACGCGCGTTGCATCTCGTCCTCGTCGAGCGCGACGTCCTCGAGCTTGCCCGCGAAGTAATTGTCGTAGGCGGCCATGTCGAAGTGGCCGTGGCCCGAGAGGTTGAAGAGGATCGTCCGCTCCTCGCCGGCCTCGTCCGCGGCCTTCGCTGTCTCGAGCGCACCGTGGATCGCATGCGCCGCCTCGGGCGCCGGGATGATCCCCTCGCTGCCCGCAAAGAGGACGGCCGAGGCGAAGACGTCGTTCTGCAGGTACGCCTCCGCTCGCATCAGCCCGTCGCGCACGAGCTGTGAGATCAGCGGGGCGACGCCGTGGTAGCGCAGTCCGCCGGCGTGGATCGGAGCCGGGATGAAGTCGTGTCCGAGCGTGTGCATCGGGACGAGCGGCGTCAGCTTGCCCGTGTCGCCGAAGTCGTAGGCGAAGAGGCCGCGCGTCAGCGTCGGGCAGGCGGCCGGCTCGCAGGCGAGCACGTCGATCTCGCGACCGCCGATCTTCTCGCGCAGGAACGGGAAGGCGAGCCCGGCGAAGTTCGAGCCGCCGCCGACGCATCCGATGACGACGTCGGGCCAGGCGCCGGCGAGCTCCATCTGCGCGAGCGCCTCCTGGCCGATGACGGTCTGGTGCAGCAGCACGTGGTTGAGGACGGACCCGAGCGAGTACGCGGTGTCCTCGCGGCTCCCGGCGTCCTCGACCGCCTCCGAGATCGCGATCCCGAGGCTGCCCGGCGAGTCGGGGTGCTCCTCGAGCACGGCGCGGCCGGATTGCGTCTCCTCCGACGGGCTGGCGACGATCGTCGCGCCCCAGGCCTGGATCAGCGAGCGGCGGAACGGCTTCTGGTCGTAGGAGATCTTGACCATGTAGACCTTGCACTCGAGCCCGAAGAGCTTGCAGGCGAGCGCAAGCGCGCTGCCCCACTGCCCGGCGCCAGTCTCGGTCGAGAGCCGGGTGCGCCCCTCCTGCTGGTTGTAGAAGGCCTGGGCGACGGCCGTGTTCGGCTTGTGGCTCCCCGCCGGGCTGACTCCCTCGTACTTGTAGAAGATCCGAGAGCGGGTCCCGACCTCCTGTTCCAGCCGCCGCGCCCGGTAGAGCGGCGTCGGGCGCCAGAGGCTGTAGATGTCGAGCACTTCCTCCGGGATCGCGATCTCCGCCTCCTCGCTCACCTCCTGGAGGATGAGCGCCATCGGGAAAAGCGGCGAGAGATCGTCCGGCCCGACAGGTTGCCCGGTGCCTGGATGCAGCACGGGCTGCGGCGGGCTCGGCATGTCGGCGGCGATGTTGTACCAGCGCCGGGGGAGCTCGGATTCGTCCAGCAGGAACTTCGTCTGCTCCACGAGCTCGAGGATACCGCTAGGTGGTCTACGAGGCGGGAGCGGCCGTCTGCTCGACGAGCAGAGCCTCAGTCTCGGCGAGCGCCGGCTTGTAGCCCATTCCTGCAAACAGGTCGCGGGCCGCGCGCAGGGGGTCTTCGGCTTCCGGCCGGCCGAGAGCGTGCAGACATCGGCCCTGCCCGAGCAGGGCATAGGCGCGCTCGGGCACGCTCCCGAAGTCACGCCAGCGCTCGGCCGCCTCGGCGTAAAGGGCGGCGGAGTCGACCTGGTCGCCGGCAGCTTCGGTGAGCTGGGCGCGGCAGGCGCAGAGTGCGTGCTCGGAGAGCGGCGTGGTTGGCTCGAGCCCGTCAACGAGGCGGGCGGCGAGCGCCGGCTGCTCAAGGGCGAGCGCGCAGCGCGCGAGCTCGGGCAAGAGCGAGGCGTAGTAGGGGTCGGCGCCGATGTCGACGACCTGCTCGAGCTCGACCAGCAGGGATTTCGCCTGCGCGCAGTGGCCTTGGGCGAGCAGAAGCTGCGCAGCGGCCGCGAAGGAGAGGGCGATCACCTGCGGCTCGCCGCTCTCGCGGGCGGTGGCGACGAACTCGTCTGCCGCGGGGGCGTGCTCGTGCGCGCCGCGCTGCGCGAGCAGGCGCAGCTGCAGCGAGCGCGGCTCGGTGAAAAAGATGTTGCCGGCCGCCTGCATGCGCTCGGCCAGCGGCTCGGCCTCGGCTAGCGCCTGCTCGGGCTGGCCGCTCTCGGCAAGGAAGTCCGCACTCATGCAAGCGATCACGAGCGCGAGCTCGGCGATGCCGCGCCGCTCGCAGAACTCGATCCCTTCGCGGCAGGCAGCGAGGGCTGCCTGCGGCCCCTCGTACTCCCAGAGGGCGAGAGCGAGGTTGTTGTGCAGGACGGCTGCGGCGCGGCCCTGGCCCTGCTCGAAGGCGAGCTCGAGCGCGTGGCGCAAGTCCTCCAGCCCCTGAAGCTCGCCCAGAGAGCTGCGGGCCGAGCCGCGGTACCCGAGTGCGCGGGCAGGCTCGGGCAAGCGGAGCTCGACGGCGAGGGCAAGCGCCCGCTCGGCGGCCGTGATCGCCTGCGGGTACGCGGCACGTATGGTGCGCAGCGCTGCGAGCTCGGCGTAGGCGGCGACGAGCTCGGGGCCAGGCGGCTGCGCCTCGAGCAAACCAAGCGCCTGCTCGATAGCCTCCTCCTGGCGCGGGTCGCCCAAACGCTGCAGCACGGTTGAGAGCGCGGCCAGCACCCGCCCGGCGGGCACGCTCTCGCCCTGCTCCCGGTAGAGGGCGAGCGCCTCCTCGAGCGCCGCCCGCGCCTCCTGCGGCCGGCCTTGCTGCTGCGACGCCTGTGCCCACCGCTCGAGCAGCGACGCACGCTCTGGCTGTCCGGCCGGGGCAAGCGCGAGCGCCCGGGCCAGGCTCTGCTCGGCCCGCTCCACGTCGAGCGCGAGCGCCCGCTCGCCGGCGAGAGCGAGGTAGCGGCGCGCTGATGCCTCCAGCTCTTCCGTCTCCTCTGCCTGGCCGGCGGCGCGGGTGAGCTCGAGTGCGGTCACGAAGTGATCGGCGAGCACGTCGGCGAGGTCCTCTGCGCGCTCACCCGCCTTCCGTTCAATCCACGTGGCGGCGGAGCGATGGCGCGCGGCGCGTGCGGCGCGCGGGATCTGGCCATAGCAGACGTCCCTGACCAGCAGATGCCAGAAGCTGTACTCGGCCTCCCCCTCCATCGAGGAGGTACGGGCGGGACGCACGAGCTCCTTGCGTGCCAGCTCGTGTAATGCCAGCTCGACATCGCGTGGCTCGCGGCCACCCATCTCCGCCACAGCGCCTGCCCAGAAGAGCTTGCCGACGACGGCAGCGTCTTGGAGCATGCTCTTGCGCTCCGGCGAGAGCGTGTCCAGGCGGGCCGCGATCAGGGCCTGCACCGAGTCGGGGAGAGGCACGTCCTCGAGCGTGCCCGCGAGCAGTTCGCGGTCGGCGAGCAAGCGAACGAACTCCTCCGCGTACAACGGGTTGCCGCCGGCACGGTCGAGCAGCGCCTGCTGCGTCTCCACCGGCAGCACCGCTCGCTCCAGCAGCGAGGAGAACAGGCGGGCAGTCTCGTCGGCCGAGAGCGGGGGGAGATTGATCGTCGTCGCGTTCCGCAGTCCGGCGGCCCAGCTCGCATGCCGCTCGTAGAGCTCCGGGCGGGCGGTGCAAATGAGGAGCAGCGGCATCCCCTCCGACCAGTCGGCCAGGTGCTCGAGGAAGGAGAGCAGGGCCGCGTCGGCCCAGTGCAAGTCCTCGAACACGAGCACGGTCTCGCGCTCTGCCGCCCACGACCCCAGGAAGCGGCGCCAGGCCGTGAACGACTCCTCCTGGGCGGCGGGCTCCCCGCCCGCACCCACGAGCGGGGCGAGACGCGCCAGCAGCCAGGCGCGGTCGGGGTCGTCCGCGGGCAGGGCCCGCTCGAGCTTCGACGCCGCCTGTTCCGGCGAGTCGGACTCGAGGATGCCGCACTCGGCCTTCATGATCTCGCCCAGGGCCCAGAAGGCGATTCCCTCCCCGTAGGGCAGGCAGCGCCCCTGCCGCCAGCGGACGAGGCCCGGTCGCTCCTCGATGTACTGGAAGAGCTCTGCGCAGAGGCGGCTCTTACCGACTCCGGGCTCACCGACGATCGTCACCAGCTGGCAGGAGCGCTGCTGGATCGAGCGCTCGAGCGTCCCAATCAGCAGCGGCTTCTCCAGCTCCCGGCCGACGAACGGCGTCGCGTGCGCGCGGGTGACGTCCGTGCCGAAACGGGAGTGGGCTTCGAGCGGCCGCCAGATTGAAAGTGGCTCCGCCTTGCCCTTGACCTGCACGGGCGCCAGCTCCACGTAGCTGAAGACGCGCTCGGTCTGCCGGTAGGTCTGCTCCGAGACGGCGATCCCGTTCACCGGCGCCGCCCCCTGCAAGCGGGAAGCGGTGTTGACGACGTCGCCGGTGACGATCCCCTCGCCCTCCTCGGGGCGTACGCCCAGCGCCACCACCGCCTCGCCGGTGTTGATCCCGACCCTCACCTGCAAGGAGAGAGAAGGGTCGTGCTCGTTCAGCTCCGCGATCGCCTCCAGGATTCTCAGTCCGGCCCTGACAGCGCGTTCGGCGTCGTCCTCGTGCGCGACCGGCGCGCCGAAGACCGCCATCACGGCATCGCCGACGAACTTCTCGACCGTGCCCCCGTAGCGCTCGATCTCGTGTCGCAGGCGGGTGTGGTAGGGCCGGATGCGCGCGCGCACGTCTTCGGGGTCCTGTAGCTCAGAGGCGGCGGTGAAGCCGACCAGGTCACAAAAGAGCACGGAAACGACCTTGCGCTCTTCGAGGGCGGGCGTCGGCGCGACCTCGGCAAGCGGTGCCGCGCAGAAGGGGCAGAAGGGAAACTCGCCGGGGAGCTCTTTGCCGCAGGAAGGGCAGGTTGCCACGAGCCGAGTCTAGGCGCCCTTAAGGAGATACACCTAGCAGGGTCGGCCCCAGATGAAGGATCAAAAAGGCCAACGGCCGCGCCCGCGAAGGTCGGCACAAACGCGAGCAGCCGGTGTCACAACTTCCGTTGGGGTCAGACCCCGAAGATAGGTGTGACAACTTTCGTTGGGGTCAGACCCCACTAGGTGTGACAACTTTCGTTGGGGTCAGACCCCCACTAGGTGTGACAACTTTCGTTGGGGTCAGACCCGCGTGGTTTCGTCAGAGCGAAGTGCAGGATCATGCTGCGGTCCCAGAAGACGAGGCCGAGGTAGACACCGGGCGAGACCTCGCGGATCTCGTCCCTGATCTTCTTCGCCACGAACGACGTCTTCGAGTAGTCGAGGACGATCGTTTCTTGCTGGTCGAACCAGCTCGCGTCCTTGTACACCTTGGCCCGAACGGCCTCGATCCCGAAGGGCAGGATCAGGTTGCGCAGGTCGCCATGCACAGGATCGAAGACCTTGCCCTGCCACGCGAGCAAGCGAGCGAACCTCATGGCCGGCCCGGCGATCTGGGTACCGGGAGCGATAAGGACCGTGCCATGCATCTTCCCGACTGGGATCTCGCCCGCGTTGCTGCTCCGGAAGAGCGTGGCCAGCTCGTCTGGCGACATCTCGAGCAATTGCGGCGCGTCGACAACAACCATGTGTTCGCTCCCTTCGAAAGCGTTGGGAGGGTCGAGCCGCCCCGCGAACCTAGCACTGTCGACTCGCATCGGCCAGAGGCGGAGGGAGCCCGCTCGGGGCTCCCTCCGCTGTTTGCAAAGCGCCGGCGGCCTACGGGCCGACGGTGAGCTTGGCCTCGTAGATGTTCTGGTTCCGATTGCCGGTGCTGCCGGACGGCGGGCCGGGCGCCGGGTCGAGGTCACAGGGAGTGACGTCGCGGTTGTCGGCCCAAGCGACGTGGACGATGTTGTTCGCTCCGTTCCAGAAGGCGTCCAGCTCGATGTAGTCGCCGTGGAACGCAGCCGTCCCCCCGCCGAACAGTCGGCATTCGGGGTTGTGCGAGATGTTCGTAACGCGCTCCGGCGTGTCGAACGACGGCCAGCTCGCGCCGTTGCAGTTCGTGCACGAGTAGTAGACGTCGAGCGCCTCGTTGTCCGGCGTCACCGAGTTCCGGAAGTCGTACCAGGCGACGTGCAGGGCGTGGTTCGACACCTCGATCGTCGGGAAGATCTGGTGCCGGGCGCCCGGATCGTCGTTGACCTGGACGGCGGAGCTCCACGACCCGCCCCCGTTGGTCGAGCGCTGGGCGTAGATGTCGTAATCTCCGGACAGGCTCTGGTAGGCGGCGTAGACGAGGTTCGAGTCCGTCGTGTCGGTGGCGAGGAACGCGAACGTCGGCGTCCGCATTGCGACACCCGGTGCCTGCGGCGTGTTGATGGTGTTCACGATCGCCGGCTGCGTCCAGTGCGAGCCGCAGTCAGTCGATTTGACGAAGTTGATCGTGTCGAGCCCCTGCTGGCTGACGGCCTCGAACGCGACGTAGATCGTCCCGTTCGGAGCCACGGCGATGTCGGCGCCCTGGTTGTGCGAAGCGCCTTCCGCTCCACCGCTCGAGAGCGTCCGCGGGGACGACCACGTCGCGCCGCCGTCAGTCGAGCGACTGAAGACGACCGGTGAGCCGCCGCGAGCGCCGTGGAAGTCCGTGTCCGCCAGGTAGACATTGCCCGAACATGGGCTTGCGGCCGGCGAGTTGAGGTCGACCTCCATCCACGGCTTGTCGGTGAAGTTGCCCGCGAAGCCGACGCTGGGCGAGACGGCGAAACCGACGGCGCCGCGATCGACGATCGTCGTCCCCTGGTAAGTGAAGTTGGGCGGTGTGCCGGCGCTCGTCGCCGTGCTCGCAGTCGCGGCCGTGCCGGGCGTGTACTGATAGCGCGCGACGAACGAGACGGTGTCGAGCGGGCGCTCGCCCTGGTCGAAGTTTCGGTTGAAGGCGATCCCGCCGACGAGCAGGTTGCCCGCGCGGTCGAAGCGGATCACCGGGTCACCCGCCCCGTCGAGACCAAAGAGCGGTGATGCCTGCCCATCGGCCGACGTGTCGGTCGGGAAGCCCGGAACCATCGTGTTGTAGCCGTTCGGCAGGGGCGGAGCACCGGACCAGGTCGTCCCGCCGTCGAACGAGAGGTAGATCGGCATCCACGTGTCGCCGAAGTGCGGCGCCATTCGGTAGTCGTTGGCGGACTCGGCAATGGTGTCACCGACTTGGCCGGTGACCGGCGAGGCGACCGTGCTGATCGCGACCGTCGTCTCGTTCGCCTGCCGGTTTTGCGCGTCCTTGCTCGGCGTGACGTTGCCGATCCCGCCGTCGACGTTGTTGTTGTCGTCGGTGACCTTGACGTTCGGTCCCACGACGGCATGACTCCCCAGGACGCTCGGTACGAAGACGAGCGTTCCAGCGAGCAGTGCGAAGGCAAGTGCCAGTGGTAGGCGATGCTTCATGAGCAAATCCCCTTTCCTGAACCCCTTTTCTCTCCCTGTGACGTTGGGGTCCTAGCTGATCTAGAGAACTCAATCAAGGCGAAGCGCGAACGAAGCGCCGCAGGAGCAGCACGAGCGGGATGCCGAAGAGGGCAGTCACCGCATACTTGACCACGATCTGCCCCTCGATGAACTCGAGCGAGCCGAATGCGACGAGCAGGAACACGATGCTGTCGAGGGGGGCGCTGACGGCGTTCGTCGCGACCACTCGGAGCGCGTCGTGCACGCGGTCGCGCAGCCAGGCGCCGAACGAGTTGTCGATCGTCTCGGAGATTGCGAAGGCAACGAGGCTGCCGGCGACGATCCGCCAGGTCCCGGCCAGGCGGTCGAAGAGCCGGTCGTCCGGTGACATCACGTTCAGGATCGCCAGGTAACCGGCGAGAAGGGCCGAGGCGCCGAAGCCGCAGACGACCATCACCTGCGCGTTGACAAAGCCTTCGCGGCGACTCGGTGCCGTGCGGTGGGCCAGCTCGATCAGCGACAACGCGATCCCGATCAAGTAGGTGCCGCCGGGCGCAGTGAGGTCGGTCCAGGGAACGTCGACGATCTTGTTCGCCCCGACCTGCGCCGAGCAGACGACCCCGACGTAGAGGCCGGTGAGAACGGCGAGCCGCATGGGCGCTACGCGGTCGCGGTGATCGTGATTCCGCCGCGCGCCTTTTGCTTCAGGGTCACCCGAACCTTCTCGCTCGGTAGTTGGACGGCCTGGGCGACGTCGTCACGGATCTTGACCGCCAGCGCCTCGCAGAAATGCCCTTCGTTCCGGTAGCCGCTCAGGTAGAGCTTCAATGACTTCGACTCGATGCAGAGCCCGCCCGGCCAGTACTCGATCGTCGCGACGTAGAGATCGGGCTGACCGGTGACCGGGCAGACCGCGGTCAGCTCGTCGCTCGTCATCTCGACCTGCGATACGCCCGGGTTCGGGAACGTCTCGAGCCCCGCGTAATGCTCGGAACCGGCGTGGCCTAGTGCGACGAACTCGGTCGAGGGCGATGACGATTCCACGGCCCTTACTGTAAGGGGCCATCGGCTAAGGGGCTTACCCGGGGCGGAGAAAGCTACAAGGGCGGACCTGCTACCGGGCGCTTGCCGGACGAGATCGCCGGAGGCTCGCAGCCGCACGCCGCAAGCTGCGGACCACTGCGTCCCCGGAGCGATTCATCTCCTTGCCAAGGGCCCTCGACTTTTGAAGCTCCCGGCGGACATCGTCGGCTGTGTGCTGCTTTGTCATTTCTCCTCGGATCTTAGAGGTCGCGGGCGCGTAATGTTCCTTCGCCTTTGGCAATTGCATCTACCCTCTGGTTGAGCTTGTCAATCGCGTTTTCGATGTTCTGAAACCGCTTCTCATTCTGCGACTCGTATCGAGAGAACTCGTTGGCGGCGGTCTCAATCTCTTCTGCTGGTGCCTCGACGCCTGCCCCGCCCGGTACTTGAAAACGACGAAAGGTCTCACCGCGCCAAGCAAGCACAAGCGCGACTAGCGGCAGATAGAGGAGTCCGATGACACTCGAACCAACTTCCGCCCGATAGACCCAAGCGGAGCGAAGAGCCCAGACTGGCTCCTTTGAGTCCACGTTGGCGGCCACTAAGACGCCAATACCAACCGCCACTAGTACAAAACCGAATAGCGGGTGCGGACGGTTGACCATACAGACAACATAGATGACTGCGAGGACGGACTCCGGTCGCGAGTGCCGTCTCCGGCGCTCCCTACAATGGCCCAGCTGTGAGTGCCGAGTTCGTCCACCTGCACGTCCACTCCGAGTTTTCGATTCTCGATGGCGCCTGCCGCATCCCGGCCCTTGCCGCCCGCGCCGCCGAGCTCGAGATGCCCGCCGTCGCGCTCACCGACCACGGGTCGCTCGCGGGCGCGGTGCAGCTCTACCAGCAGGCAGGCAAGCAGGGCGTCAAGCCGATCATCGGCTGCGAGGTCTACGTCTGCGACGACTCGTCCCGGCAGGAGAAGGGCTATGCCCACCTGACCCTCCTGGCCGAGTCGAGCGCAGGCTACGGCAACCTCATCAAGCTCGCCTCGGCGGGCTATTTGCAGGGGTATTACTACAAGCCGCGCGTCGACTGGGAGCTGCTGCAGAGGCACTCGGCAGGTCTGATCGCGCTCTCCGGCTGCCTCTCGGGACGCGTCTCGAAGGCGCTCGAGGAATCGCGCGAGGCCGACGCGGCGGGTGACCTCGACCGGCTCCTCCAGGTCTTCGGCCGCGACCAGACCTACGTCGAGATCCAGAACGCGGGCCTCGAGCCGCAGGCGCGAATCAACCCCCAGCTGGCCCGCCTCGCCGAGGGCACGGGCCTGCCGCTCGTCGCCACCGGCGACGTCCACTACCTCCGCCACGAGGACGCGCGCGCGCACGAGGCGCTCCTCTGCATCCAGTCCGGGGACTCGCTCAAGAACCCGAACCACTGGCGCTTCGACACCGACCAGTTCTACTTCAAGACCCCGAACGAGATGGCGCACGATTTCGCGGCGTACCCGCACGCGCTCGCGACGACGCTCGAGATCGCCGAGCGCTGCAACGTCGAGATCGAGCTCGGGACGATCCGCCTGCCGAAGTTCCCCGTGCCCGAGGGCCGCGATGCCTTCGATTACCTCGTCGAGCTCTGCGAGAAGGGGATGGCCAAGCGTTACGAGCACGTGACCCCGGAGCTCCAGGAGCGCCTCAAGTACGAGCTGAAGACCATCCGCGAGATGGGCTTCGCCGACTACTTCCTGATCGTCTGGGACTTCGTCAACTTCGCGAAGCGGAACGGGATCTCGGTCGGCCCGGGCCGCGGCTCGACCGCCGGCTCGCTCGCCGCCTACTGCCTCGAGATCACCGACGTCGACCCGATCCGCTACGAGCTCCTCTTTGAGCGCTTCCTCAACCCCGGCCGAAAGTCGATGCCGGACATGGACATCGACTTCTCGGTCGCCGGCCGCGACCGGGTCATCAACTACGTGGCTGAGAAGTACGGGCGAGACCGCGTCGCCCAGATCATCACCTTCGGGACGATGATGGCCCGCGCGGCCGTGCGCGATGCGGGCCGCGTGCTCGAGGTTCCCTACGGCACCGTCGACAAGATCGCGAAGCTGATCCCGGAAGGGCCGAAGGTCTATCTCGACGAGTGCCTGAAGCCCGGCGCGGAGTTGAAGGCGGCCTACGACGGCGACCCGCAGGTGCGCGAGATCGTCGACCTCGCGAAGCCGCTCGAGGGCCTCGTCCGCCAGGACTCGATCCACGCCGCCGGCGTCGTCATCTCCGACCGGCCGCTGACCGACGTCGTCCCCCTCCAGCGCAAGGGCGAGGGCGAGGAGACGGTGACGCAGTTCGGGATGTGGGACGTCGAGGCGCTCGGCCTGCTGAAGATGGACTTCCTCGGGCTCCGGAACCTCGACGTGATCGACAAGGCCGTCGACCTGATCGGCAGTGGGCTGGATATCGCCAAGATCCCGATGGACGACAGGAAGACCTATGAGATGCTGGCGCGCGGCGACTCGATCGGCGTCTTCCAGTTCGAGTCGTCGGGCATGCGCGAGGCGCTGAAACAGGTGCGCCCGACGGAGTTCGAGGATCTGATTGCACTGGTCGCCCTCTATCGGCCGGGGCCGATGGGCTACATCCCGCTCTACGCCAAACGCAAGAACGGGCAGGAGTCCGTCAATTTCATCGACCCGCGGCTCGAGGCGATTACGGGCACGACTCACGCTATTTGTATCTACCAGGAACAGTACTTAGAAATCGCAAAACAGATCGCCGGCTTCACGCCCGCCGAGGCCGACGACCTGCGCAAGGCGATCGGCAAGAAGATCCACGAGCTGATGGCGTCCCTCAAGGAGAAGTTCCTCGAGGGCTGCGCGCAGACCGGGACGACACCGTCGGTGGCAAACCAGCTCTGGAAGGACATGGAGTCTTCGCAGGACTACTCCTTCAACAAGTCGCACGCTGCCGGCTATGCGTTGATCGCCTACCGCACCGCCTGGCTGCGCGCGAACCACCCCCGCGAATACATGGCCGCTCTGATCTCGTCCGTGATGAACACGAAGGATCGGGTGCCCTTCTACGTGAGCGCCTGCCACGAGCTCGGGATCGAGGTCGAGCCGCCCGACGTCAACACCTCAGAGTGCGACTTCGCGGTCGTCGAGGGCAAGATCCGCTTCGGCCTGAACGCGGTCAAGAACGTTGGGGACTCGGCGGCGAGGGCGATCGTCGCCGGGCGTGCGAAGGGCGGGCCCTTCACCTCGATCTGGGACTTCACGGAGCGCGTCGACCCGCAGGTTGCGAACAAGCGCGCGCTCGAGGCCCTCGTCCGCTGCGGCGCCCTCGACTCGACCGGCGCGACCCGCGGCGGGATGCTCGCCGTGCTCGAGTCGGCCGCGGCGTGGGGCGGTCGCTTCCAGGCCGACAGGCTCACGGGCCAGGGGTCGATCTTCGACCTCGGCGGCGGAGAGGAAGAGGCGTCGCGTCCCGAGCAGCATCCAGTGGTGCCCGCGATCGAGCTCGACAAGAACGAGCTGCTGCGGATGGAAAAGGAAACACTGGGCGTCTACGTCTCCGAGCATCCGCTGCAGGCGATCCGCGAGCAGCTGCGGCGTAAGACCGACTGTCCCCTGGCAGAGGTCGAGCGGCGACGTGACGGCGAGGTCGTCACCGTCGGCGGCATCGTCGGCGCGATCAAGCAGCTGACGACGAAGAAAGGCGAGCCGATGGTCTTCATGCGGCTCGACGACCTGACCGGCTCGACCGAGGTCGTCGTCTTCAACTCGGTCTACGGCGCAGCGCGCGACCTACTCGAGGTCGATGCCGTGCTCGTCGTCAAAGGCCGGGTCGATCACAAGCAGGAGGGCGAGACGAAGCTGATCGCAATCGAGGTGAGCGCGTTCGAGGCGACCCCGGAGCGCCGCGAGGTGCGCCTTCGCGTCGACGCGCGTCGCGCGCGGGCTGGGCTCGTCCGGGAGCTCGCCGACGTCACGCGGCGCTTCCCGGGCGAAATCCCGGTCTACGTCGCGCTCGAGACCTCTCAGGGCGAGACGACGCTCGCCTTCGGCCCCGACTATTGCGTCAAGCCGGAGCCGGACTTCTTCGCCGAGGTGAAGTCGCTCCTCGGCGAGGCTGCGGTCCACTGAGACTCAGCCCCGACCGAAGAGCTTCCACCACCATGGCCGTCGCGGGCAGAGCTCGTCGACCAGGAGCTCGAGGCTGTCGCCCGTCGCCGTCTCGAGGAACGCGCTGTCGTAGGTCTCGCCCAGCCGCTCGTACAGGGTCGCGAGCTCACGCGCGAATGCCTCGGCCAGCGTCCGCGTGACGCTACCCGGCCGCAGGGCGCGGATCATCGTGCGCTCCGCGAAGCCCACTTCGATCAGCGCTCCGCCACCGCGCGAAACTGGGCGGCCACTCGCAGCAAGCTCCTCCAAAGTTGTGTCCATCTGCCGATTGTCCGTCACACGACTTTGCGGCTTCGTCACCAACCGGGCACCATGTCGGGGACAAACGAGAAGGCCCGATGCTCGAGATCGGCAGCACGCTCCAAAAGGCGCGGACGCGCCAGGGGCTCGAGTTGCAAGATGCTGCGGAGGCGACGCGGATCCGCGTCAAGTTTCTCGCTGCCCTCGAAGGAGAGCGCTTCGGTGAGTTGCCGGCGGAGGTCTATGCGAGGGCGTTCCTTCGCACCTACGCCGACTACCTCGGCCTCGAGAGCGAGCTCTTCGTCGCGGAGCTGAACGCGCGGATCGAGGCGAGCAAACCGCCGCCGCCGCCTCCGCCGCCCGAGCCGCGTTTTACCCTGCCCCGCCTCGACCGGCGGCTCGCGGTTGTGCTCGGCGCCGCTGCTGCCCTCCTTATCGTCGGCCTGGTCGGGTGGCACTTTGGCGACGGTTCCTCGAAGCGGACAGGTTCGCCCTCAACGTCCAAGGTCGCCGCAGCGCACAAGACGATCGCCCGTCGGCCGACGACGCCGAAGATCGGCGGCAACCCCGCCATCGGGCGACTCGTCCTCGTTGCCGCACGCGGTGATTGCTGGCTCTCCGTGCGCACAGGGTCGCGGGAGGGTCGTGTCCTCTATGAGGGCATGCTCCGCGAGGGCGACTCGCTCCCCGTCGCCGGCAAGCGTCTCTGGATTCGCATCGGCGCTCCCTGGAACCTCGAGGCGAGGTTGAACGGGAGGGTGCTCTCGAGCCTGCCGACGGAGACCGGCAACGTCTTCGCGACGCCTGCTGGTCTCTCGCCTGCCCCCTAAACGCCGGCTTGCTTGGCGCCCCCCCGCGCCGCCGCTCCACTGGTCCCGTGTATGCGCGGGAAACGTCAGAGACCTATTGCGGCCGGAACTGCGAAATAATCGCCCCGTGGCGGACTGGCGGATTGCCGGCACCTATCTCGAGTTCTGCAACTGCGATCCCGGCTGCGGCTGCAACTTCCGCGGCGTGCCGAGCTCCCCCGAGGGCAATTGCCAGGCCGTGATCAGCCATCTGGTCGAGAGCGGCAGCTTCGACGGGGTCGACCTGGTGGGCGCCAAGGCCTCGTGGGCACTCTGGTGGCCGGGCCCGATTCACGACAAAGGCGGCCGCGGCCACGCCTACATCGACGCCAAGACCGACGAGCAGTTCGAGGCGCTCTCGCGCATCTGGCGCGGGGAGGAGGGCTACGGGCTCTTCGAGATCTTCAACTCCACGCTCGATGAGCCGACCGCGGTCGACCGGGCGACGATCGAGCTCACGGTCGACGGCCGCCGGTCACGGGTTGCAATCGAAGGCGTCACGCAGAACGCGATGACGCCCCTCACGAACCCCGTTACCGGCGACGAGAACGAGGTGCGGATCGTCAAGACGAGCGGTTTCATCTGGCAAGACGGCGAGATCGCACAGGGCGAGACCTTCCGTGTCGACCTGCCCGAGATGAGCTGGGATCTCTCGGAGCGGCACGCCGTCTTCTCGAGCTTCGACTACTCGAACGGCTGAGCGTTGTCTAGTTGTAGTTCCTCGATACGTTGTTCAGTCTCGAGCCCGGAGGCTGTTTGCCGAGGCTGGCGTGTGGTCTGACGTAGTTGTAGTACTTGAGCCAGAGAGGTAGTGCACGTTCCCGTTCCTTGCTGTTCGCGTAGAGGCGTGCGTAGGCCCAGCCGCCGAGCAGCGTCTGGATGAAGCGCTCCGCTTTGCCGTTTGTACGGGGCCGCCGTGGCTTCGTGCGGCTGTGGCGGAGGCCGAGCGCCCGACAGGCGAGCGCGT
>DASWDJ010000210.1:0-28703 GCA_036395295.1 Gaiellaceae bacterium
GCGCGAATCACTTGGTACGGCATGAGGCTGGCCACGACGGCCATGATCGCGAGGAGCAACCAGGCCAGTCGGGGGGCTCTGCGACTGCCCGTGACTAGGGCCGCGACGGCGAGGAAGCCGGAAGCCGCCCAGAAGGTGAGCCCGAACGCCCAGAAGAATGAGTCGGGCGAGTCCTTGTCCTCGTCGAAGAGGTGATGAAAGCCATGCCAGCCGAGGAGCGCCACCTAGAGGGCTGCGGCGGCGAGAGATGCCGCAGCCGCCAACCGAACTACGCTGCGTATGGAGTCCACGCGGCGAGTCTAGGCGGCTTTCTCGATCGAGCGGC
This sequence comes from Gaiellaceae bacterium, assembly GCA_036395295.1. GTDB lineage: Bacteria > Actinomycetota > Thermoleophilia > Gaiellales > Gaiellaceae > VAXT01. The sequence goes on from DASWDJ010000210.1 coordinate 326, forward strand.
GCGGCGCCAGGTGCACCGGATCCGGTCGCTACCACGCGCCGCCCCCGCCGCCGCCGCCACCTCCTCCGCCGCCGCCCGAGAAGCCGCCCCCGGAGCCGGACGAGCCCGGGGGCGCGAGCGCTGAACCGAAGCCGGAAGAGAGATCGCCGATCGCAAGCGCCGTTGGCCCGGAGCCGAGGTCGCCGTTTGGCGTGATCCAGTAGAGCGAGCTCTGGTCGTGCAGCGCCTCGGGCATGTGCAGGTGCGCACCCTGAAGGACGCGCTCGGCGATCCCGAATGCGATTCCGTAGACGAGATAGCGCTCCCAGAGCTCGAGCGTCGCCGGAGGCGCCTCCTGCAGGCGTGGGAAGTCGGTCAGATACCGCCGGAAGGCTTCCCAGCGCTCTGCCTCGACCTGGCCCACTGCGGTTCGGCGGCGCCAGAGCGGCACCCGCGTCGCGGCGAAGATCAACGAGGCGCCGTTCGCCGCCGCGCAGCCCCCGAGCGCGACCGTGACGACGTCGCTCCAGCGTGGGGCGGCCGACCGGAAGCCGTGGATGCCGGTCCAGAGCAGCAGAATCGCCGCAAGGGCGAAAACGCCGATGCCGAGCGCGAGCAAGCGACCGCCGCCGGTCGAGTACCAGCCGCTGGCCCGAATCGCCGATGTCACCTTCTCCTTGAAGCTTGTGAAGCGCTTGCTGTTCGACGCTCGGTCGCCCTCGATCCGTTCCCGGAACTCCGTGAGCCGCTCTCCATCTGCTCCGACGACCGAGTCGACCACCTCGGCAACGGGCTGCTCGAACTCGCTCAGCTGCACGTTCGTGTCGCCGAGGGTGAGCTGGAGGTCGGCGAGGTCCTCGTGGCGCAACCCGCCCCAGATCTTGCGCTCGGTCGTGACGGGTGTCGCCTTGTAGCGGCCGCGGCGGATCAGGTCGAAGAGGGTGGCCGTGAACTCGTTCGAGCCGGGCGTCGTCTCCTGGCGGAGGAGCGGCGGCACGAGAGCGGGCTCCGTCTCGGACGGCGGTGCCTGCTCGTACTCCCGGTCGTATCCGGTCCCTTGCTCGCGGCCGTAGAGGAGCCAGACGAGAGCCATGAGCGCCAGCCCAGGGCCAAGGCCGAGGAGGAGCAGGAAGAGGACCGTTCGGCCCAGGTGGCGCTTGGCGTCGTCGATGTGCTTGCGATCGTTCTCGAACTCGCGCTGCGAGGCGACCTCCGAGGCGACGATCTTCTCGAGCCCGCTCCCGTTGCGAACCTGCGCACCCGCGGTCGACGTGAGCAGGCTGCGTGGGAAGACCACCCGCAGCTCGACGAACTGGTGGGACGGGATCAGCGAGGCTTGCAGGTCCGCCCGGTCGGGAAGGCGAGCCACGGTGCCGCGCACCCAGACCGGGCTGCCCCAGACCCGGTAGGACGGCGAGAGGTCGGTCGCGCGTGGGAGCTGCATCGCAGCGGTCAGGGAGCCGAGCCCCGTCGACCATTGGTCTCCCCACACGTTCAGGTTCACGTCGACAACGTCGTCGTAAGCGACCGCGAGCCCTCGGAAGCGATAGAAGAGGGTGAAGGTGCGCCGTTCGTCCCCGGCCGAGTAGTGCCAGACGATCCGAACACCGTTGTGAATTCGCGCCACCCCGAAGCTGTCCGGCAGGGCGAAGCCTCCGAGGTCGGTGTTGCCGCCGGACCTGTACCTGTTCGTCCCCTCGCTGACCGAGATGTGGTCGATCGACTCGCCCTTGCGCACGGGAATGTCGCGGTTGGCGCCGCTGAACGAGCCGGAGAAGTCGAAGGTGATCTGCTCGCGAACGAGGAGCGACCCGTCAGGCTGGATCTGCACGCCGACGTCCGCGTGCGGGAGCGAATACGACTTGGCGGCTCCCGCCGCCGGCCACAGAAGAGTGGCCGCGATCAGCGCGACGAGGGTTGCAGGGCCGAGCCGGTTCAGGTCGAGAACTGGACGGACGGCGCCTCCCGCGTGGCGCCTTCCGTCTCGAAGTAGGCCCGCGGGCTGAAGTTGAAGAGGCCGGCAACGATGTTCGTGGGCACGGTCTCGAGCGCGTTGTCGTACGTGAGGACGGTGTCGTTGTAGACCTGGCGCGCGACCACGATGTTCTGCTCGACGTCGGCGAGCTGTGCCTGGAGCTGCTGGAAGTTCTCGGTTGCGCGGAGCTGCGGGTATGCCTCGGCGACGGCGAACAGGCGGCCGAGCGCCGCCGTGAGCATGTTCTCCGCCTGCGCCTGCTGCTCGACTCCCTGCGCCTGCTGGGCCGCCGCGCGCGCCTTGGTGACCTCCTCGAAGGTCTCGCGCTCGTGGCCTGCGTAGCCCTTGACGGCCTCGACGAGGTTCGGGATGAGGTCGTAGCGGCGCCGAAGCTGGACGTCGACCTGGGCCCAGGTGTTCTCGGATCGGTTGCGGAGGCGAACCAGGCGGTTGTAAATCGCCACGACGAGGAGCAGCAGCAGGAGCAGGATCGCAACGAGGATGATTGCCCAGACCACGGGCGTAACCCTACGGAGTCACAACCGAGGATGCACAGCCCTCGAGTAGTCCAGGTGACGACTAGGCAGTGACCTGAGCGACCACAGCGATTAGTCTGCCAGACACCTATTTGGTAGTCTGATGGGCGCATGATCACAGACGTCAATCCCTTCGTCTACTCCCATCCGGTCGCCGCGGAAGACGTGATCGATCGGGACGCGGAGACGCAGGAGCTATTGAAGAACGTCGTCGGAGGACATTTCGTCCGGCTCTACGCGCCTCGGAAGTATGGCAAGACGAGCCTGCTCAAACGGGCCCTTCGCGACGGGGAGGCGGAGGAGGGCCTGATCCCGATCCTGGTCGATCTGTACCGCGTGTCCTCGATCGCGGACGTCACGGTGCGCCTCGAGCGCGCCTACTCGAAGCAGCTGAAAGGAGCCGTCCGCACGAAGATCGAGGACTTTCTCCAGAAGACGGGCATCGGCGTTTCGCTCGGTGCCTACGGAATCAGCGCCAAGCTTCAGCTCGATCCAAAGGTCGACCCGCTACCGGCGCTCCACGCGCTCCTCGACCTGCCGCTGCGCCTCGAGGAGAGCGGCGGCTACCGCGCGTTCGTCGCACTCGACGAGTTCCAGGACGTCGGGAAGGTGCCGAACCTCGACGGGCTCATTCGCAGCCACATCCAGCACCAGGCGGAGGTCGCATCCTACGTGTTCGCGGGCTCGGAGCCCGCCCTGATGAGACAGCTCTTCGAGAACAAGGATCGTCCGCTCTACGGGTCGGCGGTGCCGATGCGCCTGCAGCGCCTGGCGAACGAAGACATCGCGGAATACGTCGCCGGCCGCTTCGAGCAGACCGGCCGCGGAGTAGGTGAGACGCTCAATCCGCTCCTCGATGCCGCGCAGGGGCATCCGCAGCGGGCGATGCTGCTTGCACACCGGCTCTGGGCGACGATCGAGAAGGGTGAGAGCGCCACGCTCGACGACTGGCAGACAGGACACGCGGCAGCTCTCGCTGAGCTCAATCCCGAGTTCGACGCGCAGTGGCGTGGCTTCGACACTTCCGAGCAAAAGACGATGCGGGCGGTGATCGCCGGCGGGGGCTCCCCGTACAGAGGCGACGTGCTCAAGCGGCTCGAGCTGACGAAGGACATCGTCCGCAAGGCGCTGCCCCGGCTCAGCGCCACCGCTGAGATTGAGCTCGTGGACGGCAAGCACATGGTCGTCGACCCGCTCTTCGCGGAGTGGATCGAGCGCATCAATCGAGGGGACGAGGATCAGGCCTGAGCCTGTGCGACGATGAGAACCGATGGTGGATCGAGGTGAGGGCGAGCGAACCCTGCAGCGGCTCCGCGAGATCTGCCTCGGGCTGCCGGAAACGAGCGAACGTCTCAGCCACGGTGCGCCGACTTTCTTCGTCCGCGGCAAGAGAGCCTTCCTCATGGTGCTCACGAACCATCACGGCGACGGTCGCTTTGCGATCTGGTGCGCGGCGGCGGCCGGGATGCAGGACATGCTCGTCGAAGCCGACCCCGAGAAGTTCTTCAGGCCGCCGTACGTCGGTCACCGAGGCTGGCTCGGCGTCCGGCTCGATCGCGGCCGCGACTGGGACGAGCTGGCCGGGATCGCGGAGGACGCATATGCGGAGGTCGCGCCGCCGAAGCTCGTCGAAGCGGCGCGCCGACACACCGGCCGAGCGTCCTAGGACCCGGTTGTCCTGGCGGTAGGTCGATCGTCCTACCCGTTCGAGGGATTGCCAAGGGCGACTTTCTGCGTCCCCATGTGAGAGAGAGCACCTTCTTCCCGCAAGGAGAACCCAGTGCCAGCCGCTGCAGCCGGACTCAGAGTGATCACCTCCGTGATGCTTGTGTGGACGGCGCTGGCCGGCTTCCTGCTCCTGACGTTCGGGAAGTTGGCGCGGCGGACGGTCAGCTCGGGCAGCGCGCTCGGCGACGGCGGCGTGATCGCACTCGAGCCGTCCGCAGCCGACAGCATCGGAGCCGGAGCAGAGGTGGACGATCGAATCGAGGATGCGTATCGCTTCTTCGAGCGGCCGCTCCGCCTCCTGGTCGTGGACGACGATCCAGGCCTGCGGGCACTCGTCCGAACGAGCTTCGAAATCGCCGACATCGAGGTTGACGAGGCGGACAGCGCCAAGTCGGCGGCCGCGAAGATCGGTTCGCGCCATCCCGACGTGATCGTGCTCGACGTCGCAATGCCGGGAACGGACGGGATCACTTTCTGCCGCGGACTGAAGGGCGATCCGTTCACACGACCTATCCCCGTCATCCTCCTGACCGGCGACGCGACGTCGGAGAGCGCCGGTCGAGGTGCGGGCGCCGACGGCTTCCTGCGCAAGCCCTTCAGTCCGCTCGAGCTGCTCACCCTCGCCGAGCGCCTCCGAGCGAATCCCGAAGAGGAGCTACGCCACGCCGACCCTCTCGAGGCCTCCAGCCATCAGCTAGCGCTCTATGCACAGGATTTCCGTCGCCTGTTGGAGCTTGAGCGCGGACAGCGGTCGCTCCTTCAGAACGCCTATCGGGAGACCGTCGTCGCCCTGGCCCGGGCACTCGAGTCGAAGGACGGCGGCACCGGAGCTCATTCCGAGCGCGTGCGCCGATACGCCATCACGCTCACCCAGGCGATCGAACCCGCCTTGCTCGACGAGCCCGGCCTGGAGTACGGATTCATCCTGCACGACGTCGGAAAGATCGGCATCCCCGAAACCGTGCTCGCCAAGCCGGGGCCACTCACGGACTCGGAGCGGCGCTTGATCGAGACGCACACCGTACTCGGGGAGCAAATGGTGGGTGAGGCGGCTCTGCTGCGAGGGCAGGGGGCCCGGGTTGTTCGCTCGCATCACGAACGCTGGGACGGCCGCGGGTATCCCGATCGCCTGGCCCGCGACGATATTCCGCTCGGTGCGCGAATCTTCTCGATCGCCGACGCGCTCGACGCGATGACGAGCAGCCGGCCGTACCGGCCCGCCGGCACCTGGGACGACGCAACTGCCGAGATCGCGGCCCAGGCGAGGGCACAGTTCGATCCCGACGTCGTCGACGTCTTCCGAGAGCGCGAGGATGCGCTCCGCGGGATTTACTCCGAGTTCAACCTCAACTGAGCTCTGCTTTACGGACCCGCGCGAAGCCGGCGGCTCCGAGCGCCTCGGCGTCGGCCAAGCGAACCATCCAGCCGTGTCCGCTCTCGGGATCGGCCTCCTCGTCTGAGCTCCCGACCGAGGCGAAGATGCGCCCGTCGCGGAAGCTCCATTGCTCGATCTGCTTGTGGTCGCTTTCCACGTCCGCCCGGAACTGCTCGAGGTCGGCGAGGAGCCGTTGCTTCACCGTCTCGAGCCACCTCTCCTTCGGGTCGCGGTCAGGGTCAACGCCAGACAGCTCGAGTACATCGTCCTCCACCTCCTCGATCACGAGCGCGTCGATGAAGCGCTCCGCCGCCTCCCAGTCGGGCTCCTCGCCGGGCTCGAGGGCAACGAGCTCGACCGCGAGCCCGGCCTCCTCGGCGTGGGCAAGAGTGGCCGCGGCCCCGGGCGGCAACTCCTCCTGCTCCAGGGCGAGCGTGTGCTCGAGCTCATGATCCGGCATCTCCTCGAGCTCCGAATAGTCGCGTTCTGCGACTAGCTCGAGGTACGGCTCGCCGTCCTCGTCCTCCGCGAGCCGGCTGTCCACGACCTCCCAGCTGATCGGCCGACCCCGCTCGAGCGTGGTGAATGCGTGCCCGAGCCTGGGGGCGTCCGGCCGGAAGCGCCTGAAGACTCCGATCTCCTCGCGTCCGTCGGGATGCCGGAGCCGGAGCCGGTATCGCGCCGGTTTCGCCTGCGCATGGGCCGGCGCACCTTCGGTCGGCTCGATTCCCGCGATGAGCCAGTAGCGGCCCTGGAGCCTGACAACGTCGCCGGGGCGGAGCGGATCCTCGGCTGCGTACTCGTGCACGCGTTCCTTGCCTGTTCGCCTGACCGCGGCGATCGCATAGTGGAAGTCCCCGTGAGGAGAGGGCTCGACGACCATCAGCCGCGGCGAAGGATACGGCGTCTAAGCAGGCCGCTGGTCCGGCAGGAAGACGCGGAACGAGGCCCCGCCGGCGGGGCTCGGCTCGACCCAGGCGCGGCCTCCGTGCAGCGCCGTGAACTGAGCGACGAGCGAGAGGCCGATGCCGGTGCCCGGCGTTCCGTCGCGGTCTCCGCCGCGATTGAAGATCTCGAAGATCGCCTCGCGATACTCCTCGGCGACCCCGGGGCCGCTGTCATCGACTGCGATCAGCACTCCGCCCCGGCCCGTCTCGACCCGAACTGAGACTCCGGTGCCCGGCGGCGTGTGGCTGACGGCGTTCGCGAGCAAGTTGTCGACGATCCGCTCGACCTTCGGAGCGTCCACCTCGGCCACCGCCGAGACGACGCGAACGTCGATCTCGTGAGTATCGGACACGTGGCCGGAGGCGACCTGCGTGACGAGCCGGCCGATGTCGGTCGCGCGGAAGCTGGGCCGCACGAAGCCGTGCCGGAGGCGGTCTAGATCGAGGAGATCGGAGAGGAGGCTGTCGAGCTTCTTCGCCTGCCGGGCGAGATGGTCGATCATCTCCCTCTGCGTCTCCTCCGCCAAGAGACCTCCCCTCTCGCGCAGTGTGATCGCGAAACCGAGGATCGAGGTCAGCGGCGTCCGCAGCTCGTGAGAGACGGCGGACAAAATCGAGTCGCGCAGCTCGTCGATCTGCTTGCGCTGGGTGATGTCCTGCGCCGTCCCGAGCATCCGCATGGGCGCTCCTGTCTCGTCCGTGATCACGCGTCCGCTGCCGTGGATCCAGCGCTCGCGCCCATCGGGCAGCATGACCCGGTGGTCGAAGGCGAACGGCGCTGCCACCGCCAACGCGGCCTCGATCGTGTTGCGGGCGAGCTCGCGCTCGTTTGGATGGATGGTCTCCAGGTAGCGCTCGTACGTGATCTCGCCGGACTCTGGCTCGAGGCCCCATAGGCGGTACAGCTCGTCCGACCACGTGACCTTGTTCTCGGGGATGTCCCATTGCCAGCTGCCGATGTGCGCGACCTCCTGTGCCTCTTTGAGGCTGGCATGAGCCCGGGCGAGGTCCTGCAGCGCCCTGCTGCGCTCGGCGAGCACGGCCCCGAGGATCAGCAGGCTGAGCGCGACACTGGCCGTGAGCCCTTCGAGGATCTGGACGATCTCGGTCCCGCTCCGGTCGCCGAGGGGGATCGTCCCGTGGACAACACCGACGATGGCGACCGCTGCGAGGACGAAGCTGCTCGTGACCGTACCCAGCTGGTGGAAGCGGAGGACTGCCCAGATGAGGATCGGAAAGAGTAGGTGCGGGTAGCGCCACTGACCGCCCAGGAAGACGATCGAGCTGACGGCGACGAGTAGTCCGAGGACGACGAGCCCTTCGAGCCGCGCGCGGCGGTCGAGCCGGCGGTAGGGCTTCGTCCAGAGCACGAAGACGAGGGGCGCGACGATCAGGTCGCCCATCCCGTCGCCGACCCACCAGAGGAGCCATTCGGACGCATAGTGCGAGCCGTGGATCTCGCCCGAGAGCCAGAGCGTCGTTACTCCGTTCGTCGCGCTGATCGCGGTGCTCACGACCGCGCCGCAGACGAGGAGCGTGAAGATGTCGCGCACGCGGTCGAGGGCCGGCCGGAACCCCATCCGGCGCAACAGGACGCTGCCGACGAGTGCCTCGAGCGTGTTGCCGACCGAGATGAAGATCGCGTCCATTCCCGACGCGCCGCTCGTCGCGTTGGCCACGATCGCTCCGAGCGCGACCGCCGGCCAAAGCCTTGGGCCGTAGAGGACGAGCGCGGCCAGCGAGATCCCTGTCGGCGCCCAGACCGGCGTGATCACGCCGTGCGCGACGGAGAGCTCGATCCCGAGCTTGGCTGAGCCCACGTAAGCGCCGAAGAGCGCGACCATGAGCACCGCGTCGCGCAGGCGCTCTGGACGCGGCTGCAACAGGCCTTGCAGACGGCTCTTCAAGAGGGGCTCGCCTAGGACGGTACAACGAGCAGCGGCGAGATACCAGGGTGCGCTCGGCGGCTCGGCGGCTCGGCGCTGGGGGCGGTCACGCTCGCCTGGCGGCTTCAGAAGGAGCCTGGGACGAACCGCTTTCGCTCGGGCTGGCCCGCCGCCCGTCAAGGATGTCGAGCTGCTCCACGAGGTAGAAGAACGCACGGGCGAACGGCGAGGCGGACGTCTGCGCCCAGACGGTGTCCCAGTCGATCTGCTCGCGGAGTGCGCGGGCGAACTCGAGCGAGTCGTCGAAGTCGACCTCGTGCTCGCGCATCGCCAGGAGCTTCGTCACCATCACGTCCTCGAGGGACATAACCTTCATGGCGACCGCCTGCACTTCGAGGTCGTCTGCGCGCTCGAACATGGCGTCGTCGACCGGATTGCCTGCGGGATCGAAGATGAGGTCGATCAAGAGGTCGCCCTCCCAGCCCTTGTACAGCCACTCCTCTGGCGGCTTCTCCGTACGGAAGCCGGCTGCTGCGAGCGCCTCGAGTGCGCGGTCGGCATCCTCGGGCTTGACCATGAAGTCGAGGTCGTGCTCGGTCTCCGGCCCTCCTCGCGCCCAGACTGCGAGGCCCCCGCCGAGGAGGAACGGTACGTCTGCGTCGCGCATAGCGGCCGCCGCGCGCTTGAGCGTCTCCAACAGATCATCGAACTCGGTCATGCCCGCTGGTTACCCGTCAGCGGCGTCCGTGGAACAGTTCACCCATGATCAAGGTTGCTGCGGCGGCGGACATCCATGCTGGAGGGCCGGACCAGGAGCGTCTGACGGAGGTGATCGCCGCGGCCGGGCACGACGCGGATCTCCTCCTGCTGGCAGGCGACCTGACCGTGCACGGCGAGCCGGAGGAAGCTCAGGCGCTGGCCGCGGCCGTGCGGGGGGTGGAGACGCCGATCGTCGCTGTGCTCGGGAACCACGACTGGCACGCCAACCGGCGGGACGAGGTCGTCGCGATCCTCAGCGAGGCCGGCATCCTGATGCTCGATCGCGACTGGGCCGTGCTGGACGTGGCCGGGACGAAGGTGGGAGTCGTCGGCGTGAAGGGCTTCGTCGGCGGTTTTCCCGACTCGGAGCTACCGGACTTCGGGGAGCCGTCCCTCAGGCGCGTCTACGCCGAGACGACCGAGGAGGTGGAAGCGCTTGGGCGCGGTCTCGAGGCGATCGCGTCCTGTCCGGTCCGCATCGCTCTGCTGCACTACGCCCCGACGACGACGACGCTCGAAGGGGAGCCGAAAGTGATCTGGGCGTTCCTGGGCTCGGACCGGCTGGCGGCGCCGATTGCCAAGCACCGGCCCGACCTGGTCCTGCACGGCCACGGTCATCTCGGCACCTTCGAAGGCTTCATCGGCGCCGTGCCGGTCTACAACGTCGCCCAGCCCGTGATGGGCAAGGACTTCTGGGTCTTCGAGCTCGGCGACTAGGTGCCGACGACCTGCACGATCCAGCGGCGCTCGCGCTCGCGGTCGAGCTCGAGGAAGAGCACGCGCTGCCAGGTACCGAGGCAGAGCTCGCCGTCGCGCACCGGGATCGACTCGCCCGCGCTGCCGAGGAGCATCGACATGCAATGGGCGTGGCCGTTGCCGAGCTCCATGTCCTCCTCGCAGATGTTCTCGGTGCGGCGGCCCCAGTCGTCGTGCGCGTAGTACTTGTCCGTGGGGACGAGGCTGCGGAGGAGAGTGGTGAAATCCTCGAGGAAGCCGTCCTCGAACTCGTTGACGCGGACGCAGCAGGTCGTGTGCGGCGAATAGACGCAGACGATCCCGTCGAGAACGCCGCTCTCGCGTACGGACTCGGTGACGTCGTCGGTGATGTCCCGCACGGAGAGCCCCCCGGCCGTCCTCAGCCGCCGCTCGTGCTGGAACACCTTCACCGCAGGCGATGTTAGCGACGCTCGAACGAGGGTGCGCCGGTTGAACGTGGCCGTCCAGCCGTGTCCGGGGTCTGGCCCTGGACAGGGGCCATCGAAGACATGTTGGGTGCCTGGCACCGGACGGGTCTCGAGTGAACTTGTCTGCTGAAAGCTGGGGTACGCTTGTCGCGCCGGGCCCGTAGCTCAGCTGGTTAGAGCAGCGGACTCATAATCCGTTGGTCCCTGGTTCGAATCCAGGCGGGCCCATCTTCGGTGGCGTGGCTGCGGGCGATCCGCTTGGTGCGGGAGAGGCCGCGGACACTAGCGCGGCCTCTCCCTGAGCTTTGTTCCGGCTTTTAGCGCCTGTGGCAGCCGTAGTAGTCCAGAGGGAGTCCGATCGTCGGCAGGTAGGTGTACTGCCCGCTCGGTTCGGGCGGACACGGCTGCCCATTGAAGATGTCGGCCCGGATCAGGGTCTCCGTTCCGGTGAAGTCTGGGACGGCAGAATTCGGGTCGGTCGTATTGAAGAAGTACAGAAGCTGCACGGTCGGCCCAGTCGGAGGCCACGCCTGCCCGGGTGCCACGCAATGTACGCCCAGGGGTGGAAACGGTGGAACGTCGACGTTGAAGCATGTCCACCCGTGCTCATTGAGTTGCCTCGGGCTGAGGCCGCCCCCTGCGCTGGCCGCTGCAACTGGCAACGCCAACGCGAGCATCACAACGAGCGGAATGAGGAATCGCCGCATAGTTCTCCCCTCTCGCTTGCTTATTGTTCGCAACTAGTGTCCGCCGAAAGCAGCGGCGGTGTCAACGAGCTCCGTCAGGAAACCGAGAAGCAAATGGCACGGGTCGACATCGGCGTTTCCCCTCAGTCCGTCTCCTGATCGCGCACCGTCGCAGCAGCGCGCTCGGCTTGACGACGCGCGCGCTCGGCCTTGCTCCTTGCGGTTTCGAGACGCCGCTCGGCGTCTCGAGCCGTGCGTTTGGCAGTCGCGAGCTCGTCCTCAGCTCGTGCCACTGTCCGCTCGAGAGACTCGGCTTCCGCCTCGGCCTGCTCAGCCTTGAGACGTGCCGCCTTGAGCCGCTGAGCGGTTCTCGACCGTTTCGCCGCGGAGGGGCTCGTCTTGCGGCCTGAGCGCGCAGCCGCGGCGCTCCGCGCGAGCGCCTCGAAGCCGGCGGGCTCGAGGTCCTCGACGAGTCGTCCCCGCAGAAGGGCATCCCGTTGGTCGTCGCTCACGGCGGCCGCCCGCAGGTTCGTCCCAACGCGTTCGAGAGTCGTCCCCGACGCCGGTCGCCCATCGGCCTCCAGCACGTCGCGCGCCGCACGCAACAGGCGCCGGATGACGTCGGCTTCCTCACGGCGGGCCTCGGCGAACCCGGCCGCGTCTGCCGGCTCCTTCTGCAGGGCCTCGCCCGCCTTGGCGAGCCGCCGGACGTCGAGCTCCCGCCCTCGTGCAAGCTGGTTCACGACCCAGGCGGGCAGCGTCGGCTTCTGCAATTTCCGCACCCCTTCGGCCTCCTCGCGGCGACCCTCTCCGCGAAGCTCCTTCGTCCGCGCGTTGCGGGCCGTGACGAAGTCCTGGAGCGGCAGGCCGTAGAGCTCGTCGGTCGCCCGCTCGACCGGGTCAGGCGGCTTTGCGCGCCGGCTGCTTCCGCGACCTTCTCGCACCGCCCTTGCCACGGCTCTTCCCCTTGCTCTCCGAGAGGCTCTGCCGGAGTGCCTCGATCAGATCCGGGGCCTCGGCCTCCTCGGGCTCGGCCGCAACGTGCACCTCCTTGCCCTGCTGCTTGGCCCGCACGACCTTCTTCAGCGCGGCGGTGTACGTGTCCTTGTACCTCTCCGGTTTGAACTTGCCGGAGAAGCGGTCGATCAACTGTTCGGCCATCTCGAGCTCCTGCTTCGAGACCGAGGTCCGTCCCGGCTTGAGATCCTTGCTCGGGCGGATCTCGTCCGCGAAATACATCCTCTCGAGCGTGAGCACGCCGTCGCGGATTCGGAGGCAGCCGAGATGCTCCCGGTCACGCATGACGTACTTGCCGATGCCGGAGAGCCCCGAGTGCTCGAGCGCGCGGGCGAGCAGGGCATAGAACTTCTCGCTCCCGTCCTGCGGCCCGAGGTAGTAGGTCTTCTCGAAATAGATCGGGTCGATCTCATCCGAGGGGACGAAATCCGTCAACTCGATCGTCCGATAGCCCTCGATCTTGGCCGCCTCGAAATCCTCGTCCTCGAGGTACACGTACTCGCCCTTCGAGACTTCGAACGCCTTACCGATCTCGTCGTCCGGGACGGGGGTTTCCTCTTTCTTGCAGTACTTCTCGTAGCCGATCGGGCTGTCGTCCTTGCGGTGCAGATAGTGGAAATGCAGCTTGTGCTCGGCGATTGCGCTGTACATCCGCACAGGGACGTTGACGAGGCCGAAGCTGATGGTTCCCGACCAGATTGCTCGTGGCGCCATTGCGATCTCCCGTATACCCGGACTGTTTCATGCTGACACGTGGCGCTGCACGAGCTTGGTTAGAAGGGGCGAGCGACGTCACCGAGAAAGGGACTAGCGAAGACCCCTGCCGCAACTCATAATTTGAGTGAACCCCCGGTCGGGGTCACTCAGGATCTTGCGGCCAACATGGGGCCGGGGAGGCTTTGCCGCAGGAGCCGACCCGGCCCCTCCTCAGATTGAACTCGGCGACTTGGTCTTCCCCGATCGCTTGCGCCCGGCGGCGATGCGTTCCGGCGCGGTCGGGTGTCCATGGAAGACGAGGTAGTAGGCACGAGGCGGGTCGAGGTCGGACAAGTTCGCCTTCGCCAGCCGCCGGTGCACATCCTCGTATCCCTCACGGTCGCCCGTCAGCTCGAGCGAGAAGCGGTCGGCTGTGCGCTCGAAGCGGCGCGACAAGGCGGCTCCGAGCGGGAGCGCGACGACCTCGAGGAGACCCCCGAGAAAGAGTGCGAACGGCACGATGCCAGGGTCACCGGCACCGCTGACCTCCAGGGCGCTCCGGAGCCCGTCCCAGCGCAGCGTCGCCCAGAGCGCGAACACGTAGGCCGCCGTGCCGACCATGGCCAGAGTCGTGCCCCAGGCGACGTGCCGGAACCGCCGATGGCCGAGCTCGTGTGCGACCACGAGGCGCACCTCCGCCGGCCTGGAATCCGCGAGGAGCGTGTCCCAGAGCACGACGCGGCGCGTCTGCCCGAGCCCGGAGACGTACGCGTTGTGCCTGCGTGTGCGCCGGCTGGCGTCGGCGACGAGGACGTCGCGCACGGGCACACCGGCCCGGTCGGCGAGCGACCGGAGATCGCCGGCGAGCTCCTGGTCGTCGAGTGCGCGGAAGCGGTTGAAAATCGGCTCGAGGACGATTGGCGCGACGAAGCCCAGCAGCAGGACGAACAGAGCCCCGGCGACGGCGGCCACAACCGGCCACCAGGTCGAAAACACGCGCGCCGAGACGATCAGCCCGACGAGCGCGAACCACGTGATCGTCACGCCGATCCCGAACGCCTTCGCCCGGTCGAGAAGCCAGGACCGAAGCGTCTGAGTCGAGAAGCCCCAGGCCCGCTCCCGTTGGTAGCGCCAGACGGCAAAGGGCCCGAGGGCAAGCGACCCCGCGAGCAGGACGAGCACGACCAATGCCGTGGACGCCACCAACCAGGGAGCGTCCTCGAGCAAGCGGCCCACATGTCCGAATGCCAGCGCACCGGGCACGGCAATCCCCACGGCCAGCTCAGCGAGCCGAGCTGCATAGAGCGGCCGGTGATAGCGGCGCGAGCGCTCGATCTCCTTCGGGCTGAAACCTTCCATCAGAACCTGTTGTGACACGTCTAACCTTTGTAGATGGCCAGCAACCACGTGGAGCCGGGGCTCCTCGATCGCACGTCGGCCTCATCTGAGCTCGGTGAGCAGTGGCGCCTGCTGACGCGAATGGCGACCGCGATCGCCGTCGGCACGAGCCCGGCGGCCTTCGCCTGGTTCCATGTGAAGCTCGGCTGGGGCATCGGCTGGTCGCTCGTCGTCACGTTCTTCACGATCATCGCGTTCCGCGGGCTCGTCGACCTCATGACCCGCCGCTTGATCCCGTGGCCGAGCCTCTACGGGACCGACGACGCCGACCTCAAGGAGGAGGACGTGGTCAACCGGCGCCGGGCCTCGTTCTGGCGGTTCTGGTTCCGGGTCGGGATGTTCTTCGTCTGGCTCTTCACGGCGATCTGGGTCGTCCGGGTGCTCGCATTCGACGGCCCCGTCAACTGGCTGACGAATGTCGGCGACGTCCTGGACGGCGTAGCCGACGTGCTGCCGCTCGTCTCCGGCTACGTCGTCATCTTGCCGTTCCTCTTCCTGGTCAACTTCCTGATCCTCTTCGGGCCGCTGATGCTGATCGGGGTTACGCAGATGCGCGGCTTCGAGCCCGGCGATGCGGACTGGGGGGTACGGCTCGAGGATGTGCGCGGCCAGGACGAGGCGAAGGTGGAGGTCGGCCGGGTGGTTTCGCTCTGGCAGTCGGGCGAGGCTTTCGAGGAAGCGGGCGGCAAACGTGAGCGGGGCCTGCTCTTCCTCGGCGCGCCCGGCACGGGCAAGACGATGCTGGCGAAGGCGATCGCGACCGGCTTCAACAGCCCGTTCGTGACGATGCCCGGCTCGGGCTTCCAGCAGACCTTCATGGGCATGGACGCGGTCATCGTGCGCTGGCTCGCCCGGAAGGCGAAGAAGCTGGCTCGGAAGTGGGGCGGCCAGTGCATCGTCTTCATCGACGAGATCGACGCCGTCGGCATGCGGCGCTCGGCGCTCGGCGAAGGAGCGGCCGGCATGCACACGGGAGACCAAATCCAGGACTTTCTCTTTTACGGCCCGCACGGGGCGCTGAATCCGAGTCAGGACCTGATCCTCGAGACACGGGCCTGGCGCGAGCGGCTGTTCGCCGAGCGCGAAGGCAAGGAGCCGGCCAGGGGGCTGGCGCGCCTCGCAGCGATCGTCAACCAGGGCGTCTTCCCGGGAATGATGGGTGGCGGCGGACAGCTTGCCCTCAACCAGCTGCTCGTGGTCATGGACGGCATCGACAACCCGCCGTTCTTCCGCCGGCTGTTCACGAACTGGACGAACACGTTCCTCGACGCGACCTACGTCGTCCCACAGCGAATCGGCCGTCTGTCGCTCCGCGTGCCCAAACCGCGCCCCCGGAAGGATCAGATCTACTTCATCGGCGCGACGAACGTCCCGATCGAGGTCCTCGACCCGGCGCTGACCCGGCCGGGCCGCATGGGGCGCCACGTCTGGCTGCGCACGCCGACGAAGCACGACCGGAAGGACATCTTCGATCTCTACATCACCAAGGTCTCCCACGAGGAGGATCTCGATACCGAGAAGCGCCGCGACGAGCTGGCCCGGATCACGGCGGGCTACTCGCCTGCAATGATTGAGCAGGTCTGCTCGATGGCGCTCACGTACGCCCACTCGGAGGGTCGCGAGCGCTTCAACTACGAGGACATCTTCGAGGCCATGACGACCGTCGAGTCTGGGACGGCGGTCAACATCGAGTATCCAGCCGAGGAGACGAGGGCAGTCGCGATCCACGAGGCCGGGCATGCCGCTGCCAGCCACGTCTACATGAAGGACTCCGAATCGACGCGCATCTCGATCCGCATGCGCGGCGGCTCGCTCGGGCATCACCAGGCGGCCGAGCAGGTCGAGCGCTTTAGCCGCTGGCGATCCGACCAGCTGGCGATGCTGATCTGGGGACTGGGAGCGATGGCGGCCGAGCGGGTCTTCTACGGTCAGACCTCGAGCGGCGTGGGCGGCGACGTCAGTGCCGTGACCGCGCTGGCGGCGTTGATGGTCGGAGCCTCCGCCATGGGCCCCGAGCCGCTCGACCTCGACGGCGGCCTCGACACGAAGGAAGAAGACCGTGTCCTCAAGCGATTCGAGGAGATCGGCCTCAAGATCATGAGCCGGACGGCCGGCGGCGGCCCGTTCGCCCACGATCCGATCGCGAGCGTGCTCTCCGACCGCGACAAGCGCAAGATCGCAGGACAGCTCATCGGGCAGGCCTACGTGACCGCGCACAACCTCATGCAGCACAACCGCGAGGGGATCGAGCACATCGCCGACCAGGTCGTCGTGCGCCGCGAGATCTACGGCGACGAGCTTCTGGAGCTCCTGAACGAGGCGAAGCTGAAGAAGCCGGCGATCGACCTGATGGAGGAAGCGTCATGGCCGACCCTGTAGAGCAGCCCCCGGATCGGGAGGCAGTCCCTCCGACCGCCCGGCGTCGAGGCGCCGTCTATAAACGGCGGTTCATCCTCGCGTACGCCCTCGTGATCGTCATCTTCGCCGCCATGGTCGGGCTCTTCGCCGTCCTCGTTTCCCGGTCGGACTCCTCTTCCGCTCGTTGGTCGAGCTTCCAGCCGAAGGGGAGTGACGAGCTCTCCAAGGCGCAGAACCTCGCGAACTACGTCGCGCCCAGGTACATCGACGAGGGGGGTCCGGTCGCGGTCGTCGAGGCGCAGCCGTTGGTCGTCCAGAACACGCTCGTCGACGGGATCGCGTTCTCGCGCGGCACGAGCCGCGGCACGATCGGCGGCGGCCTGAAGCAGTTTGAGCCCGCCGAGGGGACGATCATGTACGTCTTTTGCGGGCCCGGAAACAAATGCGGACTATCGCCAAACGCCACGGCTCAGACGGACACGCTGCTACGCCGCGAATCGCTCGAGCTTGCCCTCTATACCTTCAAGTACTGGCATGGAATCAACTCGGTGGTCACGCTGCTGCCTCCCTTGAACGGAACGAAGCCTGCCGTCTACCTCAGGCGGCGGGCGTTCGAGGACGTCCTCTCGAAGCCCCTGGACCGGACGCTCCCCACGCGTCCGCGCGTCACCGGCGAGTCGATGAGCGAAGCGGAGCAGCTGAGGGTCGATCGATTGACGGCGAACAACCTCTACGCCTCCGAGTTCGAGATTCTTCCCAACGGGCGCGCGCTGCTCGTACTCGCTTCGGGGAGGCGATAGGCCTCTTTGGGGGATGGCAGGTCGGCCGCGGGCGTCCATCGTTCGTTTGACGGTTTTTTCGCGGCGAACGAAAGGCGGCCACATGACTGCTGAGAACATTCGGCGGTGTTTCTCCAGGTTCGGAACGGGCCTGCGAGCCCGGCTCTTCGGTCTCGAATAGAGCACGCACCTGCTAGGAATCCGGCATGCGCCGGATCGCCTTCCTCTGTGCGTGGCTCTTCGTGCTCGGAGTTGCGGGCTCGTCGGCGGTGGAAACACCCGTCGCCTTCCTGGCGGTCGGTGACTTCGGGATCGGCGGCCTGCGAGAGCGGCAGATCGGTCACCGCATGCAGCTGTACGAGGCGAAAAGGCCGGCGCAGATGCTCGTGCTGCTGGGCGACAACGACTACACCCGCAATCCTTCGCTGTTCCGGTCCAATTGGCGCGCGAGCTTCGGCTGGGCCCGCCGCTCCGGGCTCCGGGTGGCGGGAGTGCTCGGCAACCACGACTACCTGGTCGGCAAGGGCCGGTACGAGCTCGGGCTGCTCGGCATGCCGAGCCCCTATTACAGGCGCAGGCTTGGCGACGCCCAGCTCTTCTTCCTCGATTCGAACCTGGTCAGCGACCGGCAGACGCGCTGGCTCGAGACGGCGCTGCAGAGCTCGAATGCGCGCTGGAAGGTCGCTGTCTTCCACCACCCGCCGTACACATGCGGTGGCCATGAGGGCGACCAGGACGTCGCCCAGCGCTGGGTCCGGCTCTTCGAGAAGTACGGGGTCCAGCTCGTCCTCTCGGGTCACGACCATAACTACCAACGGTTCGTAGCCCGGAACGGCGTCACCTATGTCGTGAACGGAGGCGGAGGTGCGGGCCTTTACCCGCTGCGCGGCTGCCCTTCCTCCTATCCGACTCGAGCCCGCAGCCGCCTCGAGCACGGATTCCTCTACTTCACGGTGAGCGCCGAGCGGCTCGACGGGTATGCGGTCGACCTGCGCGGCCGAGTCAGTGACCGCTTCACGCTGACGCGCTGACGTCGGGCTAGACTTCGGCGGATGGCCGAGATCGGCACGATGCGGGTCAAGAGCGGCCTCGCCGAGATGCTCAAGGGCGGGGTGATCATGGACGTGACCGACGCCGAGCAGGCGCGGATCGCCGAAGACGCGGGCGCGGTCGCGGTGATGGCGCTCGAGCGCGTGCCGGCGGACATCCGCGCCGAAGGTGGCGTTGCACGCATGGCCGATCCGGACAAGATCGGCGAGATCCAGGAAGCCGTAACGATTCCGGTCATGGCCAAGGCGCGCATCGGCCACTTCGTCGAGGCGCAGATCCTCGAGGCGCTCGAGGTCGACTACATCGACGAGAGCGAAGTCTTGACTCCGGCCGACACAGCGCACCACATCGACAAGTGGCGCTTCACGGTCCCCTTCGTTTGCGGCTGCACGAATCTCGGCGAAGCGCTGCGGCGGATCGCGGAGGGCGCGGCGATGATCCGCACCAAGGGCGAGGCCGGCACCGGTGACATCGTCAACGCAGTCACGCACATGCGCGCCGTCTTCGGCGCGATCCGGAAGCTCGGCGCAATGGACGCGGACGAGCTCTACTCGGAGGCGAAGGAACTGCGCGCTCCGGTCGAGCTCGTCAAATGGGTCGCCGAGCACGGCAAGCTTCCAGTCGTGACGTTCACGGCGGGCGGGATCGCCACCCCGGCCGACGCAGCGCTCTGCATGCAGCTCGGGGCCGACGGTGTCTTCGTCGGGTCGGGGATCTTCAAGTCGACGAACCCCTCTGAGCGCGCGAAGGCGATCGTCGAGGCGACGACACACTTCCAGGACGCCGCCGTGCTCGCGCGTGTCTCGCAGGGCCTCGGCGACGCGATGACGGGACTCTCGGCCGCAGCGCTCGCGCCCGAAGAGCTGCTGGAAACCCGCGGCTGGTAGCGCTGGGGCCTGGGCCGTCCGGCCCACGCGTCACCATTGGGGTCCGGTGAACGCCGTCCGCGTACCGTGGTCGAGCGCCTCCTTCCTGGCTTATCTGGGCGGGCTGACGATCCTCTTCGCGGTGTTCGTCCTCCTCGACGTCCAGTCGCACGACCACGGAGCGGGAGGGTTCGTCTTCTGGGCTCTCCTCGTGCTCGCCGTGCTCGCCGCACTCGCGTTCCTGGCCAAGCAGAACGAGCGGTTGGTGACTGCGGGCCTGCTCGCGCTGAGCACCGTGGGGGCGTTCGTCGTCTTCCTCGGGGCGCTCCTCGACTGGTTCGGCTGGCTGGCCGAGCTCGACAACCCGGGGTTCAAGGGCTTTCACGTCTCGTTGCTCCTGCTCGAGCTCGCGACCGTGATCGCCGCGGGCGCCGCCTGGCGCAGCTTCCGCTTCCCCCTCCTCGTATTCGTTGTCGCGGCCGCCTCGTGGTACTTCACGACCGATCTCATCTCTAACGGCGGCAACTGGTCGGCGATCGTGACGATCGCGGTCGGGCTCGTCCTGCTCGTGGCGGGAGTCGCGGCCGAGCCGGTGCCGGCCTTCTGGCTTCACGTGAGCGCGGGGCTCGCGATCGGCGGCGGCCTGCTCTGGTTCTTCCACGACAGCACGTTCGACTGGATCGTGATCGCAATCGTCGGTCTCGCCTACGTTGCGCTCGGCGATCGACTGCTGAGATCGAGCTGGGTCGTCCTCGGCGCCTGGGGCATGCTCCAGACGGCCACGTACTTCGCAGACAAGTGGTCAGACGTCGTCACCGGTTTCTTCCCGTTCTTCTACTTCTTTCCGTTCGTCTTCTCGTTCGACGACGACTACGGAGAGCGTCACGCACATCGGTGGGCCGGCCCGCTCGTCTTTGCGGTCACCGGGCTCGTCTTCATCGCAATCGCGCTCTACATCGCGCGCCGTCGCCCGGACGTGATTCCGGCGGCCGAGCTCATCTAGCGCGAATCTACAATTAGCGGCATGAAGATCGGAGTCCTCGCTGTGCAGGGGAACTTCCGCGAGCACGCGGCCATGCTGCGGCGCCTCGGCGCCGATCCTGTCGAGGTCCGGAAGCCCGAGCAATTACAGGGGCTCGACGGGCTCGTGATCCCGGGAGGCGAGTCGACGACCTTCATGCGCCTGATGCGCCTCTACGGGCTCGTAGAGGCGGTGCGCGGGTTCGAACGCCCGATCCTGGGCACCTGCGCCGGCCTGATCGTGCTCGACCGCGAGCATCTCGGCCTGCTCGACGTCGACGTCCAGCGGAACGCGTACGGACGCCAGGTGGCGAGCTTCGAGGCGGATCTCGACCTGGCCGACGAGGGCGAACCGTTGCGTGGCGTCTTCATCCGTGCGCCGCGTGTCGAGCGCGTCGGCGGTGACGTGGAGGTGCTGGCCGAGCTCGACGGCGAGCCCGTACTCCTGCGTCAGGGCCGCTTCCTGGTCGCTACGTTCCACCCCGAGCTGACGGACGACACGCGCGTCCACGAGCTTTTCCTCGATTCCGTCAGGGAGGCGAGCCTTGTCCGGTCATAGCAAGTGGGCGTCGATCAAGCGGAAGAAGGGCGCGACCGACGCGAAGCGCGGCCAGCTCTTCTCGAAGCTGGCGCGGGCGATCATCGTCGCCGCACGCGAAGGTGGGCCCGACCCCGGCGGGAACCTCGCGCTCCAGAACGCGATCGAGAAGGCGCGCGACGCGGCGATGCCGAAGGACAACATCGAGCGCGCGATCGCACGCGGTTCCGGCACCGGCACGGACGCAGCGGCCTATGAGACCGTCACGTACGAGGGCTACGGCCCCGGCGGCATCGCGCTCTTCATCGAGGCGCTGACCGACAACCGCAACCGGACGGCGGCAGACGTGCGCCACGTGTTCACGAAGAACGACGGGAACCTGGGCGAGTCGGGCTCGGTCGCCTGGCTCTTCGAGCGCAAAGGCGTCATCCTCGTCGACGGCGCAGTCGACGAGGATGAGCTCATGCTCGCGGCAGCAGATGCAGGCGCAGACGACGTCGATCCCGAGGAGTCGAGCTACCGCGTGACGACGGCGCCGGAAAGCCTGCACGCGGTGCGAGAGGCGCTCGAGGAGGCCGGCATGCCGATCGAGTCGGCGGAGTCGACCATGGTGCCGAAGACGTTCGTCTCCATCGAGGAAGAGGGAATGGCCCGCAAGGTCGTGCGGCTGATGGACGAGCTCGAGGAAAACGACGATGTCCAGGCCGTGTACTCGAACTTCGACATCCCGGAACGAGTGCTCGAGGCGGTCGCCTCCTAGCGGCGACCTGCGCGGATCTCGCGGCTCTGGGCCGTGAACCCCGCCATGCGTGCGGTCACGCGATACCGGCCGCGGCTGCGGGCATGGAGCGAGTAGGACCCACGCGAGCTCGTCTTGCCGCCGGCGATCTTGCTCCAGCTTCCTCCGGCCAGGCGCTCGAGCGAAACGCGGGCGCCGATGACTGCATCGAGGAACCGGTCGACGACCTTCCCGCGCACGAAGCGGCCGCGCTCGTAGGGGCGGGCGGCCACGATCTTGGGCGGAAGGTTGCCCTGCAGGCTGACGCCTGAGAGCGCGAGCAGAGCCTGCCCGCGGTTCCACGTCGAGCCGATCACGCCGTTGACGACGAACGAGTCGCGGGGCGGCTCGAGCAGATCGACGTGGACGATCGAGTAGAGGTTGACGTCGAGCGGAAAGGCGAGGGCCGCCTCGTAGCGGGCATCGCCGGTGCTCGGCGAAGCGGTCATCAAGTAGTAGTAGCCGAGCACCGTGCCGACGGTCAGGCCGCCGACGACGTGCGGGACGGACAGGCCGCCACGCTGGTCGCGCTCCCAGTCGCGATGGTTGATGTGCGCCAGCGAGGCGGCGTCGGCATCTCCGGTGCGCTCGTCGAAGCTCACCGCCCAATCGAGCGACGACAGGCCCGCGTTGGCGGGGTTGCCGATCTCCTCGTAACGCGGACCCGTCCAACGGCCCGAATCGCCGGCGACGGACTGCCGGTTGTAGTCGGGCGGCGAGGCAAGCTCGACGGTGAGGCCCGCCGGCAATCCGTGCGCCTGCCGGGCGGGGTCGGCGATGCGAATCCGCTCCACCGCTTGCGCGCCCGCGCTCTGGCTCCAAGGAGCGAGGACTGTGAGGCCGGTGATCAGGCCGACGAGAAGGGCGAGCCGCCGCATCGAGGCTCAGAGGCTAGCCAATGCAAACGCCGGTGGCACCGCCCCCGCTGGATCCGACTTCGTCTTGGTTCAGCCTCGGCGGCCCCGGCTGACGACCAGGTTCACCCGGGTGCCTCGCGCCCGCCTGACTCCCGCCCGCGGTCGTTGCGACAAGACGCGACCGCTTGCCCGCCTGGAGTAGACGAGGCGCACTCGCCCGACTCGGCACCGGGCCCGAACGATCCGCCTGCGAGCGGTGGCGAGCCGTGCGCCGACGACTCTCGGCACGTGGCAGACCGGCGTGGGCGGTGGGGGCGGCGGGGGTGGTGGCGGCGGAGGTGGTGGCGGAGGAGGAGGCGCAGGCGGAGGAGGCGGAGGGGGCGGTGGAGGAGGCGGAGGCTGAGGGGTGCCTACGCTCACGGTCGCGGTCATGAAGGGGTGCGGCGTGCAGTGGTACGGGAACGTCCTCGGATCGTTGAAGGTGAACGAGAAGGTTTCACCGTGCTGCAGCTGACCCGAGCCGAAAGCCCCGGTATCGGAGGTGACCGTGTGCGCGTTCTGACCCTGGTTCGTCCAGCAAACCGCGGTGCCGGGCGGGACATTGAGCTCGCTCGGCTGGAAATCGAAGTCGACGATGTCCACAAGGGCCGAGCCGGGAGCACAGGGCGCGTCTGGGTCGGTGGAGCCGACGCTCTGCGCCCGTAGCGAGGCAGGTGCACCAGCGACGAGCGCACACACGAGCGCGGCCAGCGTCAATCGGACGGCATGTCTCAACGCTAGTCCCTACGCTGACGGGAGGAACTCGGATTGCGGCCAGATGCAGGAACGTCCGGTACCGCGCCTAACCTCAAGCCGTGAAAGTTCTCGGCATCGATCCGGGCACGGCTGCTTGCGGGTACGGCATCGTCCAAGAAAGAGGCAGGCGCCTCCAGGCGCTCGACTTCGGCTGGTGGAAGACCGGCGCTTCGGAGCGTCCCGAGGCACGCCTGAGGACGATCTACGAGGGCGTCACCGCGCTCATCGAGCAGGCGTCCCCCGATGCCGTCGTGCTCGAGGAGTCCTTCGTGGGCGTCGACGCCCGCACCGCGCTCTCCGTCGGCCAGGCGCGCGGCGCGGTCCTCGTCGCGGCGGCGCTCGCCGGCGTCGAGTGCGCTGAGTACTCGCCGGCCAGTGTGAAGCAGGCGGTCTGCGCCTACGGGCGGGCCGAGAAAGCCCAGGTGCAGCGGATGGTGCAGGCGATCCTGCACCTCGACGCTCCGCCGACGCCGGACCACGCCGCCGACGCGCTCGCGGTTGCGATCTGCCACGCGCTCGCGCCGCCGCTGCTGAAGGCCGTCTCGGCGTGATCGGACGGCTCACCGGAACGCCGGCGGCGCGCACGCTCGACGGCATCGTCCTCGACGTCAACGGCGTCGGCTATCTCCTTCGAATGACCCTGCGCGCGCTGCGCAAAACAGAGGGCGAGCGAGAGGTCACGATCGACACCTACCTCCACGTGCGCGAGGACGCGCTCCAGCTGTACGGATTCGCCGAGCCGGCTGAGCGCGAGCTCTTCGAGCAGCTGCTCTCGGTCTCGGGAGTGGGGCCCAAGGTCGCGCTCGCGATCGTCTCCGGCTCGACTCCGGCCGACCTGCGCCGGGCGATCGCGCGCGATGACACGTCGCGATTCATGGCCATTCCGGGCATCGGCAAGAAGACGGCTCAACGGGTTGTGCTCGAGCTGAAGGAGAAGCTCGGCATCGAGCCGATCGAGGGCGGTGCGCCCGATCTCGTGGCGCGCGATGCTCTCGTCGAGCTCGGTTACACGCTCCCGGAGGCCGAGCGAGCGCTGGCGACGACGGATCCCGAGCTCTCGCCTGAGGAGCGGGTCCGACTGGCGCTGAAGGCGGCATGACCGAGCAGTTCCTCGCTCCCTCGCTGCGTCCTGAAGAGGACGACGTCGAGCGCTCGCTCCGCCCGGGAAGCCTCGACGAGTTCGTCGGCCAGGAGCGCATCAAGGAGCAGCTCGAGATCGCGCTTCAGGCTTCACGCGCGCGTCAGGAGGCGCTCGACCACGTTCTGCTCGTCGGCCCGCCGGGCCTCGGCAAGACGAGTCTCGCCTACATCGTCCGGGAGGAGCTCGCCGTGGGCATCCGCTGCGTCGCGGGGCCCGCGCTGGAGCGGAAGGGCGACATGGCCGCGATCCTGACGGCGCTCGAGCCGCGTGACGTCCTCTTCGTGGACGAGATCCATCGGCTCAGCAGCGCCGTCGAGGAAGTGCTCTATCCCGCGCTCGAGGACTTCCGGCTCGACATCATCGTCGGGCAGGGGCACGCTGCGCGGACGCTCACGCTCGAGATCCCGCCCTTCACGCTCGTCGGCGCGACCACCCGCACCGGGTTGCTGACCACCCCGCTGCGCGACCGCTTCGGGATGACCTTCCGACTCGAGTACTACGAGCCGGCTGAGCTCGGAGTGATCGTCCGCCGCTCGGCCGGGATTCTCGGGGTCGAGATCGACGACGAGGCCGCCGACGAGATCGCCGCGCGCTCCCGGGGCACGCCGCGCGTCGCGAATCGGATCCTGCGCCGCGTGCGCGACGTCGCCGAGGTGCGCCACGAAGGCAAGGTCACGACCGAGGTTACGGCCGAGGCCCTCGAGTTGCTCGAGGTCGACGCCTACGGGCTCGAGCGCACCGATCGCCAGCTTCTGCAGGCGATCGTCGAGCGCTTCGACGGCGGGCCGGTGGGCCTGTCCACGCTGGCCGTCGCCCTGGGCGAGGAGCCGGACACGGTCGAGGACGTCTACGAGCCGTATCTGCTCCAGCTCGGCTTCCTTCAGCGCACTCCCCGCGGGCGAGTCGTGACGAAGCTCGGCCGCGCCCACGTCGGCGCCCCAGAGAAAGAGGAAGCCCTCTTCTAGTAGCTTCGCCCTGTGTTCCGGCCCGGGGATCAGATCCTGTTCCGGTTCGTGTGGCCGTGGAAGGTCTTCAGCGCGAAGGGCACGACGGTGATCGAGCACAGTCAGGAGCGGGTCGCACTCTGGACCGCGCCCGGCACGCCCGTCAAGGGCCCGCCGGGCCTGCGCGTGCCGATTTCACGAATCGCGGGTGGAGATTGGGCGCACACGGACGCTCTGTGGTTCGGCGGGCGCGTGATGGTCGCCGAATTCGGAGCTTCGCATTCGGTCTACATCCAGTGGGCAGAGACGGGCGACTTCGTCGGCTGGTACGTCAATCTCGAGGATCCTTGGCGCGAGAGCCCGTACGGATTCGACACGACCGACCACCTCCTGGACATCCGGGTCGAGCCTGACCGAACATGGCACTGGAAGGACGATGATCACCTCGCGGAGGCCGTGGAGGTCGGCCTCTTCAGCTCCGAGCAGGCGATGGACATACGAGCCGAAGGAGAGCGCGTGATCGAGCGCATCGAGGCGTGGACGAAACCCTTCGACGAAGGCTGGGAACACTGGCGCCCCGACCTCGGTTGGCCGTTGCCTCCGATCCCCGAGGGGTGGGACCGGATCTGAGGCGGGTCAGACCCCGACGAAATGCGAGCGCGTTTCGTTACCGATCCGGCACCATCGCGGAAGGGGTCAGACCCCGAGGAAACGTGTCTGCCTTTAGTGACGCAATTGGCACAGTCGAGCGCATCGAGCCGGCGCGGCGTGTCCTAGCGCCTGAACTGCACTTCGTGCCAGGAAGGCACGGGCGCGAGCTCGAGGAGCGCGCGGTCGCCCCGCGGATCGCGGTACCCGAACTCCGCAGATACCTCGTCCCAGTCCACCTCCAGCAGCCCTTCCTTGACGCGATGATCGAGCCAAGCGCCGCGAAAGACGAGCTTGCGCAGCCAGTAGACGAGTGACTCGCCCCTCACGAGCGAGAGCTGCTCCCAGTGGCGCACGAGGTACCGCCCGAGCGCGCTCCGCGGTTCGTCGATGCGCCCGTCGGCCGCCAGCTCGACGAGATCGCCGACCTCGTCCTCGTCGAGGTCGTTGCTCTCGACGAGACCCAGCTTGACCGCCGCGGCCGTGACGCGCTGCTCGAAGTCATCGGTGTTGAAGGCGAACCGATAGCCGAGGAACTCGACCATGTAGTCCTCGCCGGAGGAGTAATTCGCCTCGACTGCCACCTGGCAAAGAATAGCCCGCACCGTCCGATCCTCTCCGTACCGTGGCTCAGCTTTGGACACCTGGACGATCAGCCATTGCTCGCACGGCGAGGCAAGCTCACTCGCCGGAGAGCTCGAGATCAGCGAGACGACCGCGCGCATCCTCGTCCGGCGCGGGTACGGCGACCCGGAGGTGGCACGCTCCTTCCTCGAGGGGGCGCCTCCGCAACACGATCCGTTCCTGCTCGGCGACATGGCCGGTGCCGTGGAAGCGATCACGCGCGTGATCGGGGCCGGCCGGCGCATCTGCGTCCACGGCGACTACGACGCCGACGGGATCTGCGCGACCGCGCTTGCCGTCCTCATCCTGCGGGAGCTCGGCGCCGACGTCGAATGGCACCTGCCGAACCGCTTCGAGGAGGGCTACGGCGTCCAGCGCGAGACGCTCGCGCGCCTGGCCGAGGAAGGCTGCGGCCTCGTCCTGACCGTCGACTGCGGGATCACCGCGGTCGAGGAGATCGCCGAGGCCCGTGCGCAGGGGCTCGAGGTCGTCGTCACCGATCATCATCGCCCCGGCGCGACACTGCCCGACTGCCCCGTCGTGGCGACGCGGCCTTCGGGCTACCCGTTTCCCGAGCTGTGCGGGACCGGCGTCGTCTACAAGCTGGGGGAGGCGCTGCTCGGCCCGGGGCACGAGGCGCTCACCCGCCACCTCGACCTCGTCGCCGTGGCGACGATCTCCGACGTCGTTCCGCTCGTCGACGAGAACCGGGCGCTCGCGCTCGCGGGCCTGCGCGGCCTCGCGCGGACCCAAAAGGTGGGGCTGCGAGCGCTGATGAAGGCCGCCCGCGTCGATCCGGCCAGGGTCGACGAGGGTGCAGTCGGCTTCCGGCTCGCGCCGCGCATCAACGCCGCCGGTCGCCTCTGCCGCCCCGGTGCCGCACTCGAGCTCCTGTTCACGGAGGACGCCGACGAGGCGGGGCGCCTTGCGCGCGAGCTCGAGGAGCTGAACCGCGAGCGGCAGGGCGTCGAGGACCGGATACTGCGCGAGGCGCTCGCGAAGGTCAATGAGTGGCCCGAGGCCAAACAGCGCCGCCGGGGGTACGTGCTCGCCGACGAGGGCTGGCACGAGGGCGTGATCGGCATCGTCGCCTCGCGGCTCGTCGAGCGCTTCCATCGACCCGTCGTGCTGATCGCCGGCGCGGGGGAGGAGTGGAAGGGCTCCGGCCGTTCGACAGGCCCGTTCGACCTCCACGGAGGCCTCGCGGCCTGCGTCGCGCACCTCGAGCGCTTCGGAGGCCACAGGGCGGCGGCCGGCCTCTCGATCCGGCCCGAGAACGTGGAGGCTTTTGCGACGGCCTTTGCGACCCATGCTGATGCCGAGCTGACCGAGGACGACCTGCGCGTGGTCACAAGGGTCGATGCGGTCGTCTCCGGCGCCGAGCTCACGCTCGAGCTCTGCTCGGAGCTGCGGCGCCTCGCCCCGTTCGGCCTCGGCAATCCCGGGGTGGCGCTCGTGCTCCCCTCGTGCGAGCTCGGCGAGCTGGCGCCCGTCGGCAACGGCAAGCACCTGCGCTTCCGTGTCCGCGACCGGGGCCGCGATGCCGGGAACGCGATCGCCTTCGGGCTCGGCGCCCAGCTCGATCGCTATCGGACGCAAGGACGGTACGACGTCGTCTTCCGGCTCGAGGAGAACCACTGGAACGGCACGGTGGCGCCGCAGCTCGTTGTCCGCCGTGTGCTCGATGCGCCCGAGGGCTACGAGAGCCTGCGCGAGTGGCTCGCGCAGCAGTGGAAGCTCGAAGACGGAGAACGATCGGCTGAAGCGCGCGCGGTTTTCGCGGACCTGGGGCTCAGCCGGGCGACGAGCGGCAG
>DASWDJ010000211.1:0-7711 GCA_036395295.1 Gaiellaceae bacterium
GAAGATCGAGCGCGGCCTCGTGCGACTCGTGCCGCGCGAGGAATGGGGGATCTTTCCGCACCTGCTCATCTGGCACGGACGCCGGGTCTGCATCGCGCAGCGGCCTCGGTGTCAAGACTGCGTGATCAACGATCTTTGTCCTTCGAGCCGTATCTGAATCGAGGCGTTTCGCGCATCTTTCGCGCGCATCGTTCCCCTACCGTCGATACGGTGCGCTCGGTCGACCTTGCCCTCTATGCCGACGAGCTCGCGGCTCGGGCCGCCACCCTCGCCGCGCAGCTCGAGCGGGCCAGGTGCCGCCTACGGCAGGAGGCGATCGAGCGCGAAGCCCGGCGGGCGCTCGCCGAGGGCTCGGTCGTCCGCCTCGAAGCCCTCGGCCTGATTCGCAGGTCCGACGCGCACGCTATTCGCATGGAGATCAGAGAGCTGGCCGCGTCCGTCGCCGTGGTCGAGGAGCTGCAAGCCTGGGTGGAGGAACGGCTCGCGGACGTTCACGAGGAGCTGCCGGCCGCCTGACGCGGCACGAGTGCGACGAGGAGGCCGCCGTCCTCGTCGTAGGCGGGGAAGAAGTCGGCTCTGACCACTTTCGTCACGCCCGAGCGAGTGCGAATCGAGACGCTCTTTCCTAGTTGGCGGACGCCCCATTCGAGTGCGACATCCGCCGGATTGGCGTCCCCGTCGGCCTCGAGGGAGAAGGCCTTCGTCACGTCGAGCCCAAGGACGTCCCTCTCGCGGAAGCCGGTCAGCTCGAAGACTCCCTGCCCGAGCGCGAGGATGCGCCTGTTCCGGTCGCAGACGACGAAGCCGGTGCCTGGCGCCGGGTAGTAATCGTCCAGCAGCTCGAAGAGGAAGCCGAAGCCGCAGTGCGCGCAACCGACGGCCTCGTTCGTCAGATCCTCGAGGCGGTCGTGGTCGATCGACCGGCGCCGGCAGTTCGGACAGATGAAGTAAGGCATTCCTCGAACGTCTATCAGCTACGAGGAGCGGCGAGCGCCTCTTCCGGACGCCCTTCCTGGGCCGCCAGAAAACGCTCGGCGTCCAACGCTGCCATACAGCCCGACCCGGCGGCCGTCACGGCCTGGCGGTAGACGTGATCCTGCACGTCCCCGGCGGCGAAGACGCCTTCGACGTTCGTCGCGGTCGTCTTCCCCTTCGTCTCGATGTACCCGCCCTCGTCCATCTCCAGCTGGCCGCGGAAGAGCTCTGTGCTCGGATCGTGCCCGATGGCGACGAAGAAGCCGTCCGCCCGGAGCTCTGTTCGCTCGTTGGTCTTCAGGTTGCGGACGACGACGCCGGTGACGGTCTCCTCGCCGAGCACCTCTTCGACGACCGAGTCGAGCAGGAACTCGATCTTGTCGTTCGAGCGTGCCCGGTCGACCATGATCGGCGAGGCGCGGAAGGTCTCGCGGCGGTGGATGACCGTGACCTCCGACGCGAATTTGGCGAGAAAGGTCGCCTCCTCCATCGCGGAGTCTCCGCCGCCGACCACGACGATCTCCTTCTCCTTGAAGAATGCAGCGTCGCAGACCGCGCAGTAGGAGACGCCGCGACCCTGGAGCCTCTTCTCCGACTCCAGCCCGAGCTGGCGAGCGTTCGCACCGGTCGAGATGACGATCGCTTCGGCGCGGTACTCGTCTTCTCCGACCCAGACGCGGAACGGCCGCTCGGAGAAGTCGACCTTCGTGACGTCGTCGGTCAGGAACTCGGTACCGAAGCGCTCTGCCTGCCGACGCAGGTCCTGCATCATCTCGGGACCCAGGACACCGTCGGCATAGCCGGGGTAGTTCTCGACGTCGCTTGTGATCATGAGCTGGCCGCCCCAGGCGAATCCCTCGATGACGAGCGGATTCAAATTCGCCCGCGCGCTGTAGAGCGCGGCGGTATATGCCGCCGGCCCGCCGCCGATGACGATGATCTCGCGCACTTCGTTCGTGCTCACTACTTCTCCTCCGGTTTCCGGTTCCTCACTAGTAGTAAACGCCATTCGTCGGCCGGTTGTTCCAATTGTGTAGGTTGCGAGACGTTCGGAAAGGATCCTGGGGAGCCTTTGGCGCGAACGATCACTTGGGAGGAACTCCGCGATCTCGCCGCTTTCGAGGCCGAGAAGGGCTGCGCCGTGAGCCTCTATCTCGATCTCGATCCGAGTCTGTCGCCGACGCCCGCCGACGCCGCGACCCGCCTCCACTCGCTCCTCGACGAGGCGGGCAGGGGAGACGGAGCGAACCGCCGGGAGCTCACTCACGACCAGCGAATCGGCCTCAGGGCCGACTTCGACCGCATCCGCGAGTACTACGAGCGCGAGTTCACGCGCGACGGCGCGCACGGGTTGGCCATCTTCAGCGCGGGCCTCGACAACGTCTGGCGGCCGCTTGCGCTGACCGAGGCGGTCCCAGACGACGCCAAGGTGGGGCGCACGCTCTATCTCGCGCCACTCGTTCCCCTCGTCGGTCGGGGGGAAGGCGCGCTGGTGGTCGTCGTCGGACGAGAGCGCGGCCAGTTCTACCGTCTGCATGCCGGCCGACTCGAGGAGATCGCGGATCGTACTGAGGACCAGCCGGGCAAGCACGATCAGGGCGGCTGGTCGCAGCCGCGCTACCGGCGCCACATCGAGAAGCTCGTCCAGGAGCACCTGCGTGAGGTTGCGGACGAGCTCGACCGGGTCGTCCGGCAGCTTCGTCATCCCCAGGTCGTCCTCCTCTCCACAGAGGAGACTCGCGCCGAGTTCGACGATCTGCTCTCCAAGGAAGCCCAGGCGGCGATCGTCGGCTCGACGCACGCGGACGCGCATGCGCAGCCGCCGGAGCTCCTCGAGCTGGCCACTCCGGTGCTCGAACGCTGGCGTGACGAGCAGGAGGAGGCGGTTCTCGAGCGCTGGCGAGAGGAAATGGGCCGCAACGGGCGGGCTGCCGGCGGGTGGGAGCAGACGTTCGAAGCCGCCTCCGACGGGCGCGTCGAACTTCTCCTCTTCCAGGAGGGCGCGGACCGGCCCGCCGCCAGCTGCCCGCGTTGCGGCCGTGTCTCGGCCGGGGTCGGCAAGTGCCCGCTCGATGGGACGAGCATGGAGCGCTCGGATAACGGGCTGGACCTCGCCGTTCACCAGACACTCGTCCACGGCGGAACCGTTTGGGCCGTTCAGCACCACCGCGACCTTGACCCCGTCGAGGGCATCGGGGCGCTTCTCCGCTACTAAGAGCTCGTCTCAAGATGAAGACCTGAGCCGCCTGAATCGCGCTGGGACGGTGCAATGCGGCGTCCTCGGTCGCGCCCGTATTTCATTCAATACGAGCACTCCCTGCGTCCTTGCCTCGCACGCCCCATCGCGCCCAGGCGACGAGGCCCCATCTTGAAACGAGCTCTAACTAAACTGAGGTCGAATGGCCTCCCTTGCCCGCACGATCCTCGAGGAGCACCTCGTCCGCGGAGAGCTCGTCCCTGGCACGGAGATCGCGCTGCGCGTCGACCAGGCGCTCGCCCAGGACGCGACCGGGACGATGGCGATGATGCAGTTCGAGCTCTTTGAGGTCGAGCGCGTCCAGGTCGAGACCGCGGTCGTCTACGTCGACCACAACATCCTTCAGATCGACTTCAAGAACCCCGACGACCACCGCTTCCTCCAGGCAATGGCAGCCAAGTACGGCGCCTGGTTCTCGCGGCCCGGCAACGGCATCTGCCACTACATCCATTGCGAGCGGTTCGCCGCGCCGGGCAAAACACTTATCGGCGCGGACAGTCACACCACCCAGTCTGGGTCCTGCGCGATGATCGCCATCGGAGCAGGCGGGCTCGACGTTGCGGTCTGCATGGCCGGGCACCCGTTCGAGCTCCCGTGCCCGAAGATCGTCGGCGTCCGGCTCGAGAACGAGCTCGCGCGCCCCTGGATCCAGGCGAAGGACGTGATCCTGGAGCTTCTCCGCCGCCGCGGCGTGCGCGGCGGCCGGGGCTGCGTGTTCGAGTTCTGCGGGCCGGGCGTGGCGACGCTCTCGTACACGGAAAGAGGGACGATCGCGAACATGATCGCCGAGCTCGGCGCGACCGGCGCCGTGTTCCCCTCGGACGAGCAGACGCGCGCCTGGCTCGAGGAACAGGGCCGAGCGGAGGATTACGTCGAGCTTCCCACCGGCGTCCAGGGCGACTTCGACGAGGAGGAGGAGATCGACCTCGCAGCGCTCGTCCCACTCGTTGCCAAGCCCTCGAGCCCGGGGAACGTCGTTCCGGTGGAGGAGGTCGTCGGCACGAAGCTGGCCCAGGTCTGCATCGGATCGTCGGTCAACTCGTCCTACGAGGACCTCGCGCTCGTTGGCTCCGTCCTGCGAGGCGGCCGCATCTCGGATCGGCTGGTCTCGTCGACGGCGACTCCGGGCTCGCGCCAGATCCTCGACCAGATCACACGCAGCGGGACCTACGTCGACCTGCTGACCGCCGGAGTGCGGATGCTCGAGCCGGCCTGTGGACCGTGCGTGGGTATGGGGCAGGCGCCACCCTCGGGCTCGGCCTCGCTCCGGACCTTTAACCGCAACTTCCCCGGACGCAGCGGGACCGCGGACGACCAGGTCTACCTCTGCTCCCCGGCGGTCGCGGCGGCGGCGATGCTGACCGGGGTCATCTCCGATCCCCGTGAGCTACCGGACATCGAGATCCCCGCACGACCGGCCGCCCGTCCGGAGGTGGTGCAGAAGCACATCCTCGAGCCGGCGCCGGCCGAGGAGGCCCCCGGGATCGAGATTCCCCGTGGCCCCAACATCAAGCCGCCTCCTATGCACCAGCCGCTTCCCGAGGAGTTCGAGATGCGGGTCCTCATCGTGGCGCCGGACGACATTTCGACGGGCGACCTCTCGCCCGACGGCGCGACCGTGATGGCCTACCGCTCGAACGTGCCTGCGATCGCCGAGTTCACGTTCCAGCACCGCGACAAAGAGTTCCCTCGGCGGGCAAAGGAGTGGGGCGGAGGCTTCATCGTCGCGGGCCACAACTACGGCCAGGGCTCGAGCCGAGAGCACGCTGCTCTCGCTCCCCTGCAGCTGGGTGTGCGGGCGGTGATCGCCAAGAGCTTCGCGCGCATCCACCGGCGCAACCTGATCGCACAGGGGATCGTGCCGCTCCTCTTCAAGGACGAGTCCGACTACGACAAGGCCGAGCTGGGTCAGACCTGGCGGATCTCAGGCCTGCACGGGATCGCGCACGGCGAGGATGAGCTCGACTGCGAGATCCGGGAGGACGGAACGATCGTCCTCACCCACGATCTGCTTCCGCGCGAACGGGAGATTGTCGTCGCCGGCGGGCTGATCCGCTATCTCCGCGAGCAGCAGCCGGCGCCCGCCTGAGCACGCCGCTCAGCCGGGGCCGCCGGCGGGGTGGAGCGATTCGCCGACGTCGTCCACCGTCTCGTACTCGCGATCGGGCAGGGCGCGCAGCGCGGCGAGCAAGTCGTCATCAGCCCCCTCGATCTCAGCGTGCTCGACGATCTCGTCCCGCCGGGCGGGGAGCGGCATTCCCTCGAGCAGTGATTCGATCAGGTCGGGCTTCACAGCATCCGACTACCCGGTCGGATCGACGTCTAACCGGCTAGGCGGCGTCGGCCGCGCGCGGAAGCTCCTGCAGCGTCACCGGCTCGGCAGGTTCGACTGCACGCTCCCACTCTGTCGCGCGCTCGAGGTCGCGCTCGAGGTTCCCGAGCCGCCGGTCGGCCTCGCCGTATTTCGTCTGTGCGTTGCCGAGGTGCTTGCCGAGCGTGTCGAACTCTGCCCGGAAGCGGTCGAAATCCTTCCCGAGGCCGCTGCAGTACGCCATGACCTCCTTGGCATGCTCCTCGATCTGGAGGCCCTTCAGCCCGAGCGCGATCACGTGGAGGTACGCGTGGAAGGTCGTCGGCGAGACTGGGAAGACGCGCTTCTCGAGGGCGTAGTGGTAGAGCGTCTCGTTCTTCGAGCAGACGACCTCGTAGTAGACCGACTCCGACGGCAGGTACATCAGGGCGAAGTCGTACGTGCCTTCCGCGGGCCGCACGTACTTGCTTGCGATCGCATCCACGTGGATCTTCACGTCGCGCTCGAACGCCTTCGTGTGCAACGCGCCCTCGGCCTCGTCCTCGGTGTCGACCAGACGAGTGAAGTTGTCGAGCGGGAACTTGGCGTCGACGGGAACGAGCTTGTCGATCTTGATCACCGCGTCGACTCGCTCGCCGCTCTTGAAGCCGTACTGCAGCGAGTACGCCTCGGCGGGCAGCATGTCTCGCAAGAGATTGCCGAGCAAGAGCTCCCCGAACCCACCGCGCGCCTTCGGCGGCCGCAGTGCCTGCTCCAGGCGCGCGAGGTCGTTCGCGCGCGCGAGCACCTGTGCGGTTGCTCCCTGGACGCGCTCGAGCTTCTCGGCGATCTGTGTCGCCGTCTGGCCGGCGTTCTGCTGCTGCAGAAGGAGTCGTCCGTCCAGGCCGTCGAGCCGGCGGTCGACCTTGGTCTCCACATCGCCGAGCCGGCGGTCGAGCTTGTCCTCCATGCTGCCGAAGCGTTGCTCGAGCAGGGAACGGCCGGCGCGGGCGAGCCAGATGAGGGCCGCGGCGCCGACGATGAAAACGATGAAGAAAGCGATGTCGGTCATGGACCGACGAACGCTACAGAGGGAGTCGGACGGACTTCGAAAAAGCGCAGAGGGCGGGGTCGCGCCCGCCCTCCCGCTAGAGGTTTTCGGACTCCGCGCCCTCTGTTGCTTCGCGCTGGCGCTCTTCCTGCGCCAAGTCTTCGTGCTGGGAGGCGCGATCGTCCGCAGCGCCGGCGGCTTCTTGGTGCCGGCCTTCCTCACGCATTCCCGGACGATCCATTGCCTCGCCGGCCGTCTTCTTGCCACGGCCCATCAGCCTGTCGAGCCATCCCATCGTGTCCTCCAGATCCTAGGGGCCGCAGAACTATGGCATTAAAACGCCAAATCGGCGCATTAAAACGCCAAATCCGGCGAGCCCGAAGGCTTACCGGATCTGGCACGCGCTAGCTTAAAGGGGCGCCCCGCGTCCGTCAAGCAGCTTCCCGGAGAGAAGTACGCAAAGTGCGACCTTTCTGTCACACGATTGTCCGCAGGCCGCTCACGACGAACCAGACCCCGAAGCCGGCGATGGTCAGCGCCGAGGCGAGCGAGAACAGGGAGAGCAGGTGCTCGTTGACGTAGCGCCTCGCGAAGGCGCTTCCGACGGCGAGCAATGTCGCCCAGACGACGGTGCCGCAGACGACCCCTGCCGGGAGCAGCGTCAAGGCCTCGAGCCGCGACACTTCCAGCTTGGGCACGACGCCGGCGAAGACGGCCGTCCAGTAAACGACGGTGATCGGGTTGGCCAGAGTCGCGCCGAGCGCGACGGTGAAGCTGCGCCCGAAGCCGGGAGCCGCCCGCTGCTCCTGCTTCTTCGGCCTGCGGGTCGCCATTCCGACGGCGATGAAGACCAGCGCGGCGCCTCCGAGCATCTGGAACCAGCCCTTCGCGCCGCCGGTGAAGAGCGCCGCGGCGCCCAGCCCGCCCAGAAAGGCGTACGAGCCGTCCGCTACCGCAGCGCCGACGCCCACGCCGTACGCCGGCCAGAATCCGTAGTGAAGCCCCGACGAGAGCGCGAAGAGGTTGATGGGGCCGAAGCTGGCGGCCACGCTGAAGCCGAGCCCGAATCCGGCCAGGAGCGGAGTCATCCCACGCGTTACGCTAATCGGGCGTGACGACCTGGGCGCGTTATTTCGAC
>DASWDJ010000212.1:0-5562 GCA_036395295.1 Gaiellaceae bacterium
GATCGAGGCCTACTTCGCCGACAACAACACGTATGCCGGCGCGACGCTCGCGTACATCCAGAGCACGTATGACGCAGGCGTCAAGAACATCTTCATCCAGTCCGCGGGTGCGACCACGTACTGCATCGAGTCGACGGTCGGGGCAGAGACCTGGAAGAAGTCCGGCCCAGGTGCCGACATCGTCACGGGCGCCTGTCCGTAGACGGATCGCTGATCGAATCGAGAAGAGGGCGCTTCGGCGCCCTCTTCCGTTTCAAGACTCGCTCGTGAGCGGCCGATAGGACGCTCATGGCAGTTGCGGTCCGGCCCAACCGTAGGCCCCTGGGCGCCGTCCCGGTGCGCGTCGAGCGCGCGGGGCTCGCCGCGTGGCCGTTCCTGGCGGCGCTCGTCGCTCTGAGCGTGGCGCTCCGCGCGGTCGTCGGCTGGTTGCGGGAGACGCCGATCTACCTCGGCGACGAGTACCTCTACGCCGCCCTCGGACGCTCGATCGCCGAGACCGGGCACCCGCTCGCCCGCGGCGGAGCCTCGCACTTCCCCGCGCTGCTGCAGCCAATCCTGACTGCGCCCGCGTGGCTGGTCGGGGACGTCGGCACGGGCTATCACCTCGTGCAGCTGGCCGGAGCGCTCGCCATGTCGCTCGCGGCCGTACCCGTCTACTGGCTCGCGCGTCGGCTCGGCCTGGGCTCGGGCGTCTCGCTCGGCCTCGCCGCGCTCGCGCTGGCACTGCCGGATCTCATCTACGCCTCCTGGATGATCGCTGAGCCGTTCGCCTACCCACTCGTGCTCGCCGCCGTCGCGGCCGCGGTCGCGGCGCTGGCACGGCCCTCACCGCGCGCGCAACTCGCTTTCGTCGCGCTCGCCGGCCTGGCTGCGTTCGGGCGTATCCAGTTCGTCCTGCTTCCGGCCTGCTTCCTCGGAGCCGTGGTCGTCGTCGGCCTGCGTGAGCGGCGATTGCGCTCCGCGCTCCGCGAGCAGCTGCTTCCGCTGGCGCTGCTGGCCGTCCCCGTCGCAGCGGCGCTCGCGGTGGGGCCGTCACGCGTACTCGCCTTCTACAAGGGCGTCCTCCACACCGACATCGATCCGACCTCGCTCGTCCAGAGCACCGGGACGAATCTGATCGTGCTCCTCTTCGCCTCGGGTTTCGTGCTCGTCCCCGGAGCGATCCTCGGCCTTGCGCTTGCGATTGCGCGGCCCCGCACACGTATCGAGCTTTCCTTCGCCGCGGTCACGTCTCTGCTCACGCTCATGCTCCTCGCCGAGGCGGGGATCTTCGGCGCCTCCGAGTTGGCGCAGGAGAGATATGTCTTCTACGTCCTCCCGCTCCTTGGGATCGGCTTCGCCCTCTATGCCTCCCGCGGCTGGCCGTACCGGCTTTATCACGCCCTCCTCGCGGCCGGCCTCGTCGCCGCCGTCTCGGTCGTGCCCCTCGCCGGCTACGCAGCCGCGAACGAGAAGATGCATTCGCCGCTCCTCTATGGCGAGTTCCGGATCGAGCAGTGGGCGGGATCGCCGGGCAGCGGCTCGCTTTTGATCGCGCTCGCCGCGACCGCCGCCGTTGCTGTCGTCGTCCTCTGCTCGTCGAAGCCACAGTTGGCGACCAGGGTGGCGCTCGCGCTCGCGCTCCTCCTCTGCACAGGTTTCTCTGCAGCGGCGGTCGTCTTCGACGAGGAGAACACGAGCTCAGCACGGAAGGCCTTCTTCGGCGAGGACCCCTCGTGGGTCGACAACGCGAAGCTCGGTGACGTCACGCTCCTGCGCAACGTCGAAGGACAGCGCACCGCCGCGTTCCAGCAGCTCTTCTGGAATCGCTCCGTGACCCGGCTCGCGCTGATGCCCGGCGCCACCATCATCGATCCGTTCCGGGCCGACCCGGTCCGCGTCGCGGACGACGGATCCCTGCTCGTGAGCGGCCGCCCACTTGCCGGTGCGCTGCTCGTCGACGAGCACGCCGTGACGACGCGCCTGAGCGGAGCAAGGAAGGTCGGCTCGGCTCCGGGGTTCTGGCTCTACGCTCCGGTTGGCACGCCCCGGCTCTCTCTGCTTTTCTCCGGCCGCTTCCACGACGGCTGGCTCGCCGACGCAGGCGCCATCACCCTCTGGCCGCGGCCGGGCAGCGACCGGCTCGAAGGGACACTCGTGCTCGATCTCAACGCGCTGACGCAATCGGTCGGCGCGACGGTCCACCTCATCCTCCCCGGCGGGCGACTGCTGGACGTGCGCGTCCCGGCCCGGTCGGCACGAGTCGTCCGCTTCCCTGTCTGCGCGGCCGGCGCGTGGAAGGCGCAGTTTCGCGCCAGGATCACCGGTTACGCGGGGACACGGCCCGTGAGCGTGCACGCAGGCGTCCCGCGCTTCGTTCCCGGCGCCGGCGGTTGCGTCGCAGCGCCGAAGCAGGAGCCTGCGGTGCCGCCGAGCGTGCTCGACCGCGCGGTATGAGCTCTGCGCTCCGCGAGCCCTCGGCGGCGGAACCGGCGCCGGGGCCGGAGCTCTCGCTCGTCCCCGGGCCGGGCAGGGTCCCGGCGCCGAAGCTCGTCCTCGCCGGCATCTACGCCCTCGCCTTGGCGTACAACTGGCTCCAGTCCCGCGCCCATGTGTCGCCGGCCGTCTTTCCGGACGAGCTCCTCTACTCGAAGCTCGCCCAGAGCCTCGTCTCCGGGCATGGCTTCAGCGTCCGCGGCGCTACCGTGTTCTTCCCGGCTCCACTCGCTGCCCTCGCGCAGGCACCGGCGTGGCTGATCCATTCGACCCCCGACGCCTATGAGGCGGCGAAGGCGCTGAACGCGGCCGTCATGACCGCGGCGGTCTTTCCCGCGTACGCCGTCGCGCGGCGCCTGGTCCGGCCCTCGTACGCGCTGCTTGCGGCGGCGATGACCGTGGCGGGACCGCCGATGCTCTACGGGGCCTATCTGATGTCGGAGGCGCTCGCCTATCCGGTCTTCCTGCTCGCCCTTGCCACGATGCTGAGGGCGATCGAGCGTCCTTCGCGGCGTATGGAGGCAGCGGTCGTGGCGGTCTCCCTCGCCGCCGTGCTGACGCGCCTGCAGTTCGTCGTCGTGCCCATCGCCTACCTGCTGGCCGCGCCGCTGGCGGGGAAGCTCGCCGGCGAGCCCCTCCGGGCGGTCGTGCGCCGTCACCGGTTGTCGATCGGGGCGCTGCTCGCGCTGGGCGGCCTGCCGTTGCTGACCGGGGGAGCGGTGCTCGGAACGTATCGCGGCGCGGCCTTCCTCCACTACGACATCGCCTCGGTGCTGAGCTGGAGCGGACTGACGGCCGCGCTGCTCCCCTTCGCAGCCGGCTGGCTCGTCGTGCCGGGAGCCATCCTCGGGCTCGTCCTCCTCGCCCAGCGGCCGCGAAGCCGAGGCGATGCTGGGTTCGCCGCGCTCGCGGTCGCCTGCATCACGCTCGTCCTGCTCGAGATCGGACTTGTGGGCGCCGGTGAGGCCGGGCGCGCGCTCGAGCGCTACGCGATCTACCTCGTCCCCCTTGTCGCAATCGCCTTCTTCGCCTATGCCGAGCTCGGTGCCGCGTGGCGGCGAACGTACGTCGCACTCGCCCTGGGCGGCGCGGCGACCGCCTGGCTGATGCCGTTTCCCGCCCGGGTGGGCAGCGAATTCACGTTCGACACCCTCACCTTCTCCGTGTACGGCGAGCTCACGCACTGGCTCGGAAATGCGAACGCAGCCACGGTCTTCGCCGGAGTTCCGCTCTTGGGCGGGATCGCGCTCGCCCTGCTTCCCCTCCGCCGCAGGCTGGTCCCGGCCGCGGTCGGGCTGGCGACGATCGGGCTGCTCCTGCTGAGCGGCATCCCGGCCTACGCCGGCGACCACGCGATGACCCGCGTCTCCTTGCGCCTGCGCGCGGGCAACCCGCCCGACTGGCTCGATCGAAGCGGGCTCGGCCCGGCCGACTACCTGCAACTCTCGGACGGATCGGCGCATTTCGGCTGGCTGCTGGAGTCGTGGAACCGAGATCTCCGGCACGTGATTCGGTTGGGGGCCCCCAGCTACGACGCCTTTGCGTCGCGTGGCGCGCGGATCGACCGCGAAGGGCGACTGCTCGTCGAGGGGCGCGAGCTCGGCGCGGGCGTCCTCGTCGTGAATGACTTCGGGACCTCGATCGACATCGAAGGCCGCGTGGTCGCACGCCCGCTCGACGGCCTGACCGCGTACCGCGTACCGGCGGCTCCGCACGTTCGCTCACTGGCGACCGGGCTCTACTTCGATCGCTGGGCGGCCTCGCTCCTGCGGTTCCAGGCCTGGCCCCGCTCCTCCTCGCCGCGGGGCTTCTACCGCGTCGTCCTCAGCTTGCCACGCGGTTTCGGCGCGAGGACGGTGAGCCTCGCAGTGCGCGGAAGCGAAGTGCGCGCGATCTTCCTCAGGCCGGGTCAGACGAAGGTGTCGTGGACACCCGTTTCCGGCTCGCCGCCGCCGGTACTCGAAATCCGCTCGGACAAGGGCGATTTCGTCGCCGGCGGGACGCCGAACGCCCGCGTCGTAGCCGTCCGCGTCCTGTCGATCGCCTTTGCCCGAGAAGAGGGTCCCTCGGCACTTTAGGAGCGGCTCCAGGGTGCCGATAGCCCGTTCGAGGGACGCCATGCCAGACAACCTGATCTCCATCGACACGCTGCTCGAGCAGATGGTGGCGCACAACGCCTCCGATCTGCACATCACCGTGGGCTCGAAGCCCGCGCTGCGCGTGCGAGGGCATCTGGAGCGGCTGGAGGGCCTCACCGAGCTGTCGGCCGACGACACCCGCCAGCTCCTCTACCGGATCATTTCGAGCGAGCAGCAGAAGCGGCTCGAGATCGACCGCCAGCTCGACCTTTCGTACTCCATCCCAGGCCTCGCACGCTTCCGAGTCAACATCTATTCGCAGCGCGAGAGCCTCGCCGGCGCCTTCCGGCTGATCCCTGCGGAGCTCAAGAGCCTCGAGGAGCTCGGCCTCCCGACCACGCTCTACGACCTGTGTGAGAAGCCGCGCGGGCTCGTCCTCGTGACCGGGCCGACCGGCTCCGGTAAGTCGACGACGCTGGCCGCGCTCATCGATGAGATCAACAGGAAGCGGGCGGATCACGTCATCACGATCGAGGACCCGATCGAGTTTCTGCACC
This sequence comes from Gaiellaceae bacterium, assembly GCA_036395295.1. Classification (GTDB taxonomy): domain Bacteria; phylum Actinomycetota; class Thermoleophilia; order Gaiellales; family Gaiellaceae; genus VAXT01. Next base: position 5,111 of record DASWDJ010000212.1, read on the forward strand.
GGCACAAGCGCTGCATCGTCAACCAGCGCGAGCTCGGGGCGGATGCCACCACCTTTGCCGACGCTCTTCGTGGAGCGCTCCGGCAGGACCCCGACGTGATCCTCCTCGGCGAGATGCGCGACCTCGAGACGATCTCGACCGCGCTCACCGCGGCCGAGACCGGCCACCTCGTCTTCGCCACCCTCCACACGCAGGATGCAGCATCGACAGTCGACCGCGTGATCGACGTCTTCCCGGCGGCGCAGCAGGGCCAGATCCGGACCCAGCTCGCCGGCACGCTGGAAGGCGTCGTCGCCCAGACGCTGCTTCCTACGGCTGACGGCCAGGGACGCGTCGCCGCAATCGAGGTGCTGCGCCCCGACGACGCCGTTCGCAACCTCGTGCGCCAGGCCAAGGTCGAGCAGATCTACTCGATCATGCAGACGGGCTCGAAACGCGGCATGCAGACGATG
>DASWDJ010000213.1:0-11631 GCA_036395295.1 Gaiellaceae bacterium
TCAAGACCTCCGGAGCAGACGCCGTCTTCCTGGGCGGCATCGTCTGCAACAACGGCGGCAAGCTGATCAAGGACCTGAAAGCCGGCCTCGGCCCGGATGTGCAGATCTTCGGCCCCGACGGGTGGACGCCGATCTCAGCGACCATTGAGGGCGCCGGTGCGGCCGCCGATGGTATGTACATCACCCAGCCCGGCATTCCGCCCGACCGGCTCAAAGGCGCGGGGAAGAAGTTCGTGACGGATTTCACCGCCGACATCGGCCACGAGCCCGACCCGTACACGAACTACGCGGCTCAGGCGACCGAGGTGCTGCTCACCGCGATCGACAAGGCCGATGCCGACCGGGCCAAGGTTGCGGAGAACCTCTTCGACCTCGACGTCAAGGACGGCATTCTCGGCGACTTCAAAATCGACGAGAACGGCGATACGACACTGGGCACGGTCGCCGTGTTCCAGATCAAGAATGGAAAGGATGTCTTCAGGAACTTGATCACGCCGGAGCTCAGCTTCGTTAAGGGCTAAGCCGCCGGTCAGCAAGCTCTAGGCTGGGGAAGGACACTGTCCTTCCCCAGCGCTTCTTAGGAGGTTCAAGTGGCAACGGAGCAGGCGAGGATCCGCGCGGTACCAGGGTTTCGGCCGGACCCGCTCACGCTGCTCGGACTCTTCTTCGTCGCGTTGCTCCTGCTCTGGCTCGCCGTCAATTTCGTCAAGGATCCCTCGGATTTCTACGGCCTCTTCCTGATCGGCCTCACGAATGGGGCGGTATACGGGCTCGTCGCGCTGGGGTACTCGCTCGTCTACGGCATCCTCGAGCTGATCAACTTCGCGCACGGCGACGTCTTCATGCTCGGTGGGATGCTCGTTGCCACGATGACGTCCTCCTGGGGGCTGGCGGGAAAGTCCTCCGGCGTCCTCTGGCCGCTCGTCCTCGTCATGCTCCTGGTCACGATGGCCTTCTGCGCGTCGATCAACACGACGATCGAGCTCGTCGCGTACCGCCGGCTCCGCAACGCGCCGCGGCTCGCGCCGCTGATCACGGCGATCGGAATGTCCTTCATCCTCCAGAACATCGGGCTCATCTGGAAGGGCGCCAGGCCGACCTCGGTGCCCAGCATCCTCCCGACGGGTGAAGTGTTCTCTGTCGGCGGGATCGCCTACACGTGGAACAAGCTCATCGTTCTCCTCTTCACGGTCCCGGTTCTGCTCGCTCTCATCTGGCTCGTCCAGCAGACGAGGCAGGGGAAGGCGATGCGCGCGACGGCCCAGGATCGGGAAGCGGCGGCGATGATGGGCATCAACGTCAACCGGACGATCTCGTTCACCTTCCTGATCGCGGGCGCCCTGGCAGGGGCGGCGGGGCTCCTGTATGCCCTCTACATCACGAATGTTCGCTTCGACGAGGGCTTCCGCGTCGGGCTGATCGCCTTCACCGCCGCCGTCCTCGGAGGAATCGGCAACTTGCCGGGTGCCGTGCTCGGCGCGCTCGTCATCGGGCTCATCGAGGCGTTCAATAACGGGCTCGGCTGGGCGACGCCGGGCAGCGACTGGACGCAGTCGATCATCTTCAGCATCCTCATCCTGATCCTCGTCTTCCGTCCCGAGGGCCTCCTCGGCGAGCGGACACCGGAAGGCGCTTGACGGTGTTCGGGAACCTCGTCGCCGGCATTCGCGCGCGTTGGCCGGAGTTCGAGCAGGAAACGCGAAGGCGCGCCGTCCGCGGCGGGATCGTCGGCGGGGCCGCCTTCCTCGTCCTCGCGCTGACTGGAGCCGCGTCCCTCTCGCTCGTCTTCACGTTCGCGGTTGCGCTCGCTCTCTACGTTCCGGCTTGGAACCGCCTGCCTCGCGGCCGCTGGGTCGTCCTCATCGGAGTGATCCTGATCGCCGTCCTCTATCCCTTCTACCAAGTGAACATGTTCGAAATGCCCATCTTCGGCGAGTTCCCGAGTGTCGACACGGGCGTGACGATGCTGATCTTCATCATGATGGCGCTGGGCCTGAACATCGTCGTCGGCTACGCCGGCTTGCTCGACCTCGGCTATGTCGCTTTCTACGCGATGGGCGCCTACACGGCCGCCTGGTTCGCCTCGCAGCACTTCAGCAATGCGAATGTCCATTTCGGCTCCGTCGGGGTCAATCCCGAGTCGCCCGGGATCCACATCTCGATCTGGATCGTCATCTTCATCGCCGCAATCTTCACGGCCATCGTGGGTGTGATCATCGGCTTCCCGACGCTGCGACTGCGCGGGGACTACCTGGCGATCGTCACGCTCGGCTTCGGCGAGATCATGCCTCAGATCGCCCGCAACGGCGACAACCTCTTCGGTCAGAACCTGACGAACGGCCCGCAGGGCATCAACCCGATCGACCCGCCCGGCTTCGGAGACTCGGTGCACAACGCGACCGGGCTGCCGGGGGACTACCTGACCTTCAACTCGACGTTCCTCGGGCACGACGTCTCGAACGTCGAGCTGTTCTTCTGGACGGCGCTCGTGCTCGTGCTCTTCACCGTCTTCTGCAGCGTTCGGCTGCGTGACTCCCGCATCGGGCGCGCCTGGATCGCGATCCGGGAGGACGAGACGGCGGCGGCGGCGATGGGAGTTCCGCTGATGCGCACGAAGACCTGGGCCTACGCGGCGGGTGCGTTCTTCGGGGGCATCGCCGGCGCGTACTACGCGAGCTTCAAGAGCGGCACGTTCCCCGATGACTTCTTCTTCAACATCTCGATCTTCATTCTCTGCATGGTCATTCTCGGGGGGATGGGCAACATCTGGGGCGTGATCATCGGCGGCGGCTTCCTTGCCTACCTGAACCAGGAAGGGCTTGGCAACATCGGCGGCTGGATGAACAGCCACGGGGTCAGTGACTTCCTCTTCGGCCACGACATCGACGTCCCGCTCTACCAGTTCGGGATCTTCGGCGTCATTCTCGTGCTCGTCATGCTCTTCAAGCCGGAAGGGCTCATCCCGAGCTCGCGCCGCAAGGCCGAGTTCAAGGAGGGCGTCGCCGACCAGCCTCTCTACGACGTTCAGCACTGATGCCCGACCTCTTGACAGCGGAGGCCGTGCGGAAGGAGTTCGGCGGGCTGATCGCCGTCAACGACGTCGATTTTCTGATCCCGGAACGCTCGATCGTGAGCCTGATCGGGCCGAACGGCGCCGGCAAGACGACGTTCTTCAACATGTTGACGGGCGTCTACAAGCCGACCGCGGGCAAGATCGTCTTCGCGGGCGGCAACATCACGGGCAAGCCCCCGCACGCGATCACCGAGCGCGGCATCGGCCGAACCTTCCAGAACATCCGGCTGTTTCAGAACATGACGTCGCTTGAGAACGCGCTCGTCGGCATGCACTCGCGCCTCTCCGGCGGCATCATGCGCAGCGTCCTGCGGACACCGGGCCTGAAGCGCGAGGAGAAGGAAGCGCATCAACGTGCCCGCGAGCTGCTCGAATACTCCGGGCTGCGTGGCCGAGACCATGAGTTCGCGCGGAACCTCTCGTACGGCGACCAGCGGCGGCTCGAGGTCGCCCGCGCGCTCGCGACGCAGCCGAAGCTTCTGCTGCTCGATGAGCCGACGGCCGGCATGAACCCGCAGGAGACGGGCGACTTCATGTCGTTCGTCTCGAAGCTACGCGAGGATCAGGGCCTGACGATCCTGCTCATCGAGCACGACATGCGTGTCGTCATGGGGGTCTCGGACCGGGTCACGGTTCTCGACTACGGCGAGAAGATCTCGGAGGGGACACCCCAGGAAGTGCAGCGTGACGAGCGGGTGATCGAGGCTTACCTCGGGTCAGGGGCTCTGGCCGGATGAGCACGCTACGCGTCCAATGTTCACGAGAGCGGGCCATGCACGGCCGCGACAAATGAGCACGGTCGCGTCGCCGATCCTCGAGCTCAAGGATGTGCACACGTTCTACGGCTCGATCGAGGCCTTGAAGGGGATCTCGATCGACGTGCACGAGGGCGAGATCGTGACCCTGATCGGAGCGAACGGCGCCGGCAAGTCGACGACGCTGCGGTCGATCAACGGCCTCAACCACCCGCGCGACGGCACGATCCACTTCCAGGGCCGCAACATCACCGATGAGTCTCCCCACAACGTCGTCAAGATGGGCATCAGCCAGTCCCCGGAAGGCCGGCGTCTCTTCCCCCGGATGAGCGTGATCGAGAACCTCGAGATGGGCGCGTTCCAGCGCTCCGACCGCGCTGGAATCCGCGAGGGCATGGACCGTGTGTTCACGCTCTTTCCCCGGCTCGCCGAGCGCCGTCACCAGAAGGCCGGGACGCTCTCCGGGGGAGAGCAGCAGATGTGCGCGATCGGGCGCGCCTTGATGGCGGAGCCCAAGCTGCTCATGCTCGACGAGCCGTCGATGGGGCTGGCGCCCATCTTCGTCGAGAAGATTTTCGAGATCGTCCGTGAGATCAACGATCAGGGGACGCCGATCCTCCTCGTCGAGCAGAACGCGCTCATGGCTCTCGACACCGCCGACCGCGGCTACGTCATGGAGACGGGGACGATCGTGCTCGCCGACGAGGCCAAGGTCCTGCGTGAGAACGAGCAGGTCCAGAAGACGTACCTCGGCGTCGACTAGCCGCCCGCTTCCTCGGGCGCCTCCGAAACTCGCAGCGGAAAATAGGGCGGGGAGAGAAGGAAGCCGATGCGTGCCGCGCGATCGGTCCGCCGCTGAGCCATGGCCAGCGCCGCAGAGATGCCATGCGTCGGCACAAAGCCCAGTTGGCGCGCGGCGTGGGCATCCCGGCAGCCGGCGATCAGCACTGCTCCGAGCCGGTTGATCGCGGGCTGACAGGCGGACCACTCGGCAAAGGGCAATAACGGATGGCAGGAGCGGCCGGCGCGGTACGCGGCGAGGGTTCTCGTGTCGGCGGCTGTGGCCCGCTCGGCGAGTGCGAGCTCCTCGGGCTCCCGCGCGCCGCCCGAGCGGATTGCCTGGAAGAGGGCGCGGTAGGGGCCCTGCGTCGGGTGCGGAAAGCGGCGCCGGAAGCGGCTGAGCAGGATCGCCGTCCCGCCCTCGACGACCGGAAAGTCGTCGCGCCAGAGTCGCAGCGCCAAGCCGAGCCCGAGATAGGCGGCAAGCGCTGGGTTCGGCGCCTCGCGCGGCAGGTGCGGCGTCGCGTGCGGCACGGGAATGCAGACCGCGTCAAGGCGCTCGTCGAGCACGACGGAGCGAGATTCAACGCCGCGCAGGAGTGCCTCCGCGTGCGCGACCGAGGGTGGGCCCGCGAAGACGGCAAACGCCGACAGCTCGCTCGGCAGTCGCCGCAGGACTCCGCGCCGGACCGCCCCAGGGAGGAGTCCGAAGAGCCCCCGCAAGGGGAAGTTCGCGATCCGGCGAACCGCTTCGCGGTCGTAGGGATAGCCCTGGAGGACGCCGCCGAGGGTCGGCGTGTTCAGCGTCAGCGAGACGCCGAGCAGCGGGACGCGCCGGGCAAGGACGGCCTCCAGCTCCACGGCGAGCCTCCACCCGGCTGAGGCGGAGGTCTCGAGCAGCGAATAGGCGTCAGCCGCCCGAAGCGACTCGGGGCCGGACGCCGCGAGGAGGGCTGCCGCTCCACCGTGGAGGAGCGTCTCCGCCGCGGTCACCACGACCACGAGGTCGGTCTGCGTGAGCGCGGGGTTCACCAGAAAGGAGCGCCCGCCGCCGTCGTCCAGCTCGATCAGGTCGGGGTGCTCGACGTCGTGTACCTCGACTCGGCCGTGGAAACGACGCGCGAACTCCGGCGGGACGAGCAGCTCCAGATCTCGGTGCCCGAGCCGCCGCGTGAGCCCACCCGCGACGAGCAACGTCTGCCGCGCGAGGGACGCGCCGGCCCGGTCGAGCTCGATCATCGTCGCTGCGATCGCCGCGCGCCTCGGGTCGCCGAGAGAACCGGGGACCGGCAGCGCGGGGGGCTCAACGACGATAGTTGCTCGGCCCCCGCGGGAGACGAGCGTCTCCAACGGCTGACCGGCCAGAGGAAAGCGGAGCGCATCACGCACGGCCGCGGCCACGTCGGCGATCGGCTCGACGGGCGGAGGTGGGGCGAGCACGACGGCGTCCTCGCCCGCCTCGACAACGACGAGCTGGGTTCCCATCAGAAGCGGAACGCGCGGCACTAGATCAGGCGCAGGCCGTAAGCTCGGCCGCCGAACGTGAAGCCGTAGCGTTCGTAGAGCTGGTGTGCCTCCGCTCGCTCGTGGCCCGACTCCAGGACGAGCCGATGGCAGCCACGATCGCGCGCAGCTGCGACGCAGGCGTCGAGGAGAGCCCGTGCGGCTCCACGCCGGCGGAACGCAGGATCGACGTAGAGGTCCGGCACCCAGGCCTCGGTGTTGTCCAGTTCAGCCGTGGCCGGAACCAAAGGCTCGCTCCGCCGCCGATCGTACCGTCGAGCTCGGCGACGAAGATCTCCGCCTCGGGATGCTCCAGATGCGCCCGGAAGACCGCCGTCTGCTTCTCCCTCTCGGCGACCGGCGGACGTCCGAGACCTGCCATCAAAGCCAGCACGGCCTCGGCGTCGCTCGGCTCGGCTCGACGTACCTCCACGGCTAGGGAATCGAACGGTAGAGCCGGAGGAAGGTGCGCCGGAAGCCACGGGCGGGCCAGAACCTCGACGAGAGTAGGTTCGTCTCGCGCCAGTCCGTGACGACCACCGGGTAGCCGTTCTTGCGCGCCCACGCGAGCCCGGCGTTCGTCAGGGCGAGTCCGGCCCCCGAGCCGCGCGCCTCCGGGCGAGTGGCGGCGAAGGCGAGGAGAGCCGCCCGATGGGGACGCGCGAGCCCGCTGTGCATGCTCGACTTCTCGACCGAGACCATGGCGAGTAAGCCGACGGGTCGGCCGTCAAGCTCGGCGATGAACGTGCCCACCTCCGGGTCTTCGAGATCCTTTGCGTACTCGGCGCGAAGCTCTGCCTCGTCCGGAATCGGGGCAATGCCGAACACGGGCGAACGTCGCTGATAGTGGGGCAGGACCAGGTCGAGCTCGACGGCTGCTTCGACATCCTCGGGACGGAGCCGGCGAACCTCGATTCGGGACGGGGAGTTGCCGTCTGTTTTGGGAGATTCCTTGATGCCGCCCGCGTGCTGCGCACCGAAGCTGAGGCGGAACCAAGCGTCGACGACCCCAGGGTCGGTCGCCGGCACGAGCGCGTAATGACGCGTGAGTCCCTCTTCGACCCAGTTTGCCGCCGCGACCGCGTAGAGATCGCGGATGATCTCCGGCTCATCGACCGCGTGGCCGGCATATTCCACCCAGATGTTTGGCCCCCACACATCCGGATTGGGCCTGGGCGCACCGAGCAAGTAACCGACCGGGTTCCCGTTGGCATGGGCGATCGCGCCGGAAGCGTGCTCCGTGCTCCAGAGCCTTCCGAGCTCGGCCCGGAAATCGATGTGCTGAGGCAGGAGCGGCTCTGCCTCGCGGTGGCGCGCGTGGCGCGCCGCAAGCAGCTCAGCAGCGGCATCGACATGCTGATCGGAAAACGGCTGAATTTGCACCGCCGGCATCGCCGCCGGACGATACCGTTGACCTGATGCCGAAGACGCTCACCGGGGCCGAGCTCGAGCTCGACGACGCGCCCGTCCGCGACTCCGAGCTCTTCCTCGTGGACGGGAACAACCTCGCCTACCGTGCCTTCTTTGCGCTGCCCGAGGAGCTGGCGACCAGCGAAGGCTTCTCGACGAACGCCCTGCTCGGGTTCACGAACATGCTCTTCAAGCTCCTCGCGGACTACAAGCCGAAGGGCGTCGCCGTCGCCTGGGACACCCATGCCGTCCACCGCGCCGCGATCTCCGAGGACTACAAGTCCGAGCGGCGGCCGATGCCGGACCTGCTGCGCGAGCAGTTCCCGTACTTCCGGCCGATCGTCGAGGCCTTCGGCTACCGCAACCTCGAGTTCGAGGGCTGGGAGGCCGACGACGTCATCGCCACGCTCGCCACCCGCGCGGACGAGAAGGGGATCAAGACCACGGTCGTCTCGACCGACCGCGATGCCTTCCAGCTCGTTTCGGACAACGTCGCGCTGATGATGACGCCACGGGGAGTCTCGGACGTCCACGTCTACACGCCCGACCGCGTCGAGGCGCGCTATGGGATTCGCCCAGAGCAGGTGCCGGACTTCATCGGCCTCAAGGGCGACACCTCGGACAACATCCCGGGCGTCCCGGGGATCGGCGACAAGACCGCGGGTCAGCTGATCGGACAGTACGGCTCGCTCGAGGAGGTGATCGAGCACGCCGAAGAGCTCTCTCCCGGGCGGCGCAGGAACATCACGGAACACGCCGACCAGGCGCGGCAGTCGAAGGAGCTGGCGACGATGCGGCGCGATCTCGACCTCGATTGCGATCCCTCGCAGCTCGTGCTGGCCCCGCCGGACCGCTCGCAATTGAAGGAGATGTTCCGCCGCTTCGAGTTCCGCAACCTGCTGGGCCGGGTGGACGAGCTCGACGTCGCCGTTCCTGCGGCGCCGATGAAAGTGGAGAAGACACCTGTTCCCTGGCGCGAAGAACTTAGTAACGCGTTGTTACAACGTCATGGATCGGTCGCGCTCGCCAGCGACGGCGAGCGGATTGCGGCGACGGATGGGGATACGGTTGTTGTGTCACCGCGCCCCTCGTTGCTCGAAGGGTCGTTCGTCGTCCACGATGCGAAGGCTCTGCGCTTGCAGGCGGCTGACGACACGCTGCTCGCCGCCTATCTGATCGAGCCCTCGCGACCGGAGTACCCGCTCGACGAGCTGGCCGTCGAGTACGGCCTCGAGCTCGAGCCGGAGCCGACCGCCGACGAGGAGACGGCCGCACTCGTCCGCCACGCTGCGGCGACCTTCCAGCTCAGAGACCTCCTGGTCGAGCGCGTGCGCGAACGCGGGATGGAGCCGCTCTACCGCGAGATCGAGCTTCCGCTTGCACCCGTCCTGGCCGCGATGGAGGAGGCCGGTGTCAAGGTCGACGAGTACCGGATGGGCGAGATCACGGCGCGCTTGCGCGAGCGGGTGGAGGAGCTCGAGGCGCGCGCGCATGAGCTGGCCGGCGAGGAGTTCATGCTCGGCTCGACCCAGCAGGTGAGCCGGATCCTGTTCGAGAAGCTCGGCCTGACGCCCGGCCGCAAGGGCAAGACCGGCTTCTCGACGGACACGCGCGTGCTGCGGTCGATCCGCGGCGAGCACGAGATCATCGGCGTGCTCGAGCAGTGGCGCGAGTATTCGAAGCTGCTCAACACCTACCTCGGGCCGCTGCCGGCTCTGATCTCGGAGACCGACAAGCGCCTGCACACGACCTTCAACCAACACGTGGCCGCGACCGGGCGGCTCTCGACGTCGAACCCGAACCTGCAGGCGATCCCGATTCGCACAGAGCTCGGCCGCGAGATCCGGTCCGCCTTCGTCGCCGAGGCTGGGCACAAGCTGCTTTCGGCCGACTACTCGCAGATCGAGCTTCGAATCCTCGCGCACGTCTCGGGGGAGCCGAAGCTGCGCGAGGCCTTCGCCCGCGGCGAGGACATCCACACGGCGACCGCCGCCGAGGTGCTCGGGAAGGACCCGGCAACTCTTACGACCGGCGAGCGCTCAGTCGCCAAGATGATCAACTTCGGGATCGTCTACGGGATCTCGGCGTTCGGGCTTTCCGAGAACCTGGAGATCCCCCGCGAGGAGGCCCAGCAGTACATCGACGCCTACCTTGCCCGCTTCCCGCACGTGCAGGACTTCATACGGCGGACGATCGAGCAGGCCGAGCGCGACGGCTTCGCGACGAGCCTCCTCGGCCGGCGGCGGCCGGTGCAGGAGCTGCGCGCGTCGAACCGGCAGACGCGCTCGCTCGGCGAGCGGCTCGCGGTCAACTTCGTCATGCAGGGCTCGAACGCCGACATCATCAAGGTCGCGATGGTCCGCATCCATGACCGGCTGCGCGAGGAGGGCCGCTCGGCTCGCCTTGTCCTCCAGGTGCACGACGAGCTGCTGCTCGAGGTGCCAGCCGCCGAGCTCTCCGCGGTCCGGGACCTCGTTCGCGAGGAGATGTGCGGTGCGTTCGAGCTCGACCCGCCGCTCGCCGTCGACATCGGCACGGGCGACGACTGGCACGAAGCTAAGACATGACTCCGGCACCTCCTAGCTGGGGGAACCTGCCGGTTCCCCCAGACCCCTTCCACCCGTCCGCGCTGCGGCGAGCCGCAGCGCGGACGGGCGCTACGCGCCGGCACGAAGCCAAGAGCTGAGCATGCGCCAAGTGCTTGGGACTATCGCCGGCCTCATCATCCTCGTTGCCTTCACCGCTCTTCAGGTCCAGAGCTGGAGTGAAGCGGCGGCAGTTGCGCTTTCTTCCGGAGCCTTCACGCTTGTCATGGCACTACCGAAGCTCCGCAAGGATGAGGAAGCGGATCGGGCGCTCATGGCGAGCGTGGGTGCTCTTGGACTCCTCGTTGGTGCCGCGGCGATCGCCGTTTACGTCATCCATTCGTGGGCATGGTCTTCCTCGATGGACCCTGCAGAGCGATCCCTCTGCGCTTGAAATTGCTCCCAAGCCTCGAGAACGCCCAGCACGACAATCAGAGCCAATGCCGAGAAGCAGCACCGCCAGGATGAACAATTAGAGAAGACATACCGCACCCTTTGAGTAATCAAGAGGCCATGCAGGTCGAACTAGCGGACGGATACCGAATCTTCGTCGACGAGGTGGGCGAGGGCTTTCCGCTGGTGGTGCTCCACGGAGGTCCGGGGATGGATCACTCGATGTTTCGGCCCTATCTCGATCTCCTTGCCGATGAGTACCGGCTGCTCTACGTCGACCAGCGCGGCCAGGGTCGAAGCGACCGTGTCGAGCCTTCGACGCTCTCACTCGACGTCTTCGCCCGCGACGTCGACCTCCTGGTCGAGGCTCTCGGGCTAGAGCGGTTCGCCCTTCTCGGCCACTCTTTCGGCGCGATCGTGACTACGAAGCACGCGATCGAGTCCCGAACCGCAGATGCATACGTGATCTCGGGCGGAGGAGACTCGAGCGAGCAGCTGCTGGCCGACGTCGAAGCCTCGCTCGATGAGCTGGGGGTGGAAGGCGCGGCGATTGCGCAGTCCTGGGAGGACGAGAAGACCGTCGCCAGCGAGGAGGGCTTGCGGGAGCTCGTCCGCACACAGATGCCGTTCCATTTCGCCGGTGAGCCACCTCCGGGCTACGGCGAGGAGACCGTCGGCACGCCTGACGTCCTGCGCTACTTCGCCCGACAGGGCTACGGCAAGTTCGACTACACCCAGGAGCTCGGCCGAGTCCGCACGCCGGCGCTCGTGATCGTCGGGGAACACGACCGTACGACGACGGTACGCGCAGCCCGCGCACTGCACGATGGAATCGAGGGCAGCGAGCTCGTCATCGTTCCCGGGGTCGGCCACATGAGCTTCGTCGAGGCCCCGGAGGCATATCTCCTGGCCGTTCGGCGGTTCCTGCGCGGAGTTGCCGCTTGATCGTCCGTGTGCGGCTCCTCGAGCCCGCCTGACGCGGCAAAAGCGGCCTTTCTCCCGGGGCTATACTCCGCCCGCTAGATGGCCAACGACACAGTTGAAACGAACACGACGCCTGCGCTCGACGAGCAAGACGTCTGGACGACCGGCCCCGACGGGGAGCAGATCCCCAACTACGAGGCGACCTTCC
>DASWDJ010000214.1:0-43152 GCA_036395295.1 Gaiellaceae bacterium
TTGACCGCGTCGAAGGCGCCGTCGTTGTAGACGTTGCAGTTCTGGTAGATCTCGACCAAGGCCGAGCCGGGGTGGGCGCTCGCGCGGCGCAGAACCTCCGTCAGGTGCTTCTTGTCGGTGTCGATCGACCGCGCGACGAAGGTCGCCTCCGCGCCGAGCGCGATCGAGACTGGATTGAACGGCCAGTCGAGCGAGCCCATCGGCGTCGACTTGTTGCGCGTCCCGAGCGGGCTCGTCGGCGAGTACTGCCCCTTCGTGAGCCCGTAGATCTGGTTGTTGAAGAGTAGGATCTTCACGTTCACGTTCCGGCGCAGGGCGTGGATCAGGTGGTTCCCGCCGATCGAGAGCGCGTCGCCGTCGCCGGTGACGACCCAGACAGAGAGGTCCGGACGGGACGTGGAGAGCCCGGTCGCAATCGCCGGCGCCCGCCCGTGGATCGAGTGCATCCCGTAGGTCTGCATGTAGTACGGGAAGCGGGCGGCGCAGCCGATCCCAGAGATGAAGACGATCCGCTCGCGGGGGATGCCGAGCTCGGGCATGAAGCTCTGCACCGCGGCGAGGATCGCGTAGTCGCCGCAGCCGGGGCACCAGCGCACCTCCTGGTCGGACTTGAAGTCCTTCGCGGTGAGCTGGACCAGCTTCCCGTTGCCGCCATTCTCGGTCAATGCGGCGGTCTCCCCTCGTCGTAGCTCTTGACGTAGTCCGGCGGATACTCGTGCTCACCGGTTTTGAACGCTCCGGACCCGTGCTGACTTTGCGCGGCGGCCCCGGCGTCGACGTTGTCGACGTCACGGCGGTCCCACTTCTCGTCATCGTGGTTTCGTAACAGCCCCAATTGGCGCAGGTAATGGCGGAAGCGGCTCATCCTTGTCTCGTTTCGCAACTAGTCACAGCATCTGTTTCATGGTCTCTGAATCGCTCTCTTCTCTGCGATGGCGGCATCCATCGCTTCCGCGCCCTGCTTGGCATCTCTCGCCTGTTCGTTCGGAGCGACGGCTGGCTCTTCGACAAAGTCGCCTGGTCGTTTCGTCCCAAGCGCGAGATCGTCTGGCGCCCTGGAGCTGCCACGCAGGCGTTCCAAGAACTTGCGGAACATCACTGTCTCCTCTCACAGCGGGTCATAGCATCGCCTCGATCGCCTCGGCGAGCTCGTCCGAGCGGAACGGCAGCCCGCGCACGCGGTTGTAGCCGACGGCATCGACGAGGAACTCGGCCCGCACGAGCTTGAGCAGCTGCCCGAGGTTCATCTCGGGCACGAGCACCTTGTCGTACCGGCCGAGCACCGCGCCGAGGTTCCGCGGGAACGGGTTCAGGTGCGCGAGATGGGCATGCGCGACCTTCTTCCCGTCCTTGCGCAATCGGCGAGCGGCCGACTGGATCGGGCCGTACGTCCCGCCCCAGCCGAGCACGAGGAGCGTTGCGCCGTCGGGATCGTCGACCTCGAGCTCGGGGATGTCAGCCGCGATCCCCGCCACCTTCTGCGCGCGCAGGCGGACCATGTGATCGTGGTTGTCGGGGTCGTAGGACACGTTTCCGGTCACGTCCTCCTTCTCGAGCCCGCCGATTCGGTGCTCGAGGCCGGGCGTCCCGGGAATCGCCCAGGCGCGGCCGAGCGTCTCCGGGTCACGCTGGTACGGCAGGAAGCCGCCGTCGACGCCCGGCTGCTCGGCGAACTCCGTGGAGATGTCGGGCAGCGCCGCGACATCCGGGAGCAGCCAGGGCTCGGAGCCGTTCGCCAGGTAGGCGTCCGAGAGCAGGAAGACCGGCGTGCGGTACTTGAGGGCGATTCGCGCCGCCTCGATCGCGGCCTCGAAGCAGCCGCCGGGGGTCGATGCTGCGACCACCGGCACCGGCGACTCGGCGTTGCGCCCGAACATGACGGCCAGGAGATCGGCCTGCTCGGGCTTCGTCGGCATTCCCGTCGAGGGCCCGGCGCGCTGGATGTCGAGGATCAGCAGCGGCAGCTCGAGCGCGACCGCGAGCCCGATCGTCTCCATCTTGAGGATGATCCCCGGCCCGCTCGAGGTGCAGACGCCGAGCGCTCCACCGAAGCTGGCGCCGAGCGCCGCGCCGACTGCGGCGATCTCATCCTCGGCCTGGAAGGTGCGGATGCCGAAGTTCTTGTGCCGCGCGAGGTCGTGCAGGATGTCGGAGGCCGGCGTGATCGGGTACGCGCTCAGGAACAGCGGCAGCTTCGACTGAGTGCTCGCGGCGATCAGGCCCAGTCCGAGTGCCTGATTCCCGGTCACGTTCCGGTAGGTGCCGGGCGGCAGCTGGGCCGGCGCGACCTCGTACTGGGTGGCGAAGCCCTCACTCGTCTCGCCGAACGCATAGCCCGCCCGGAACGCGCGCGTGTTCGCCTCCGCGATCTCCGGCTTGTTGGCGAACTTCTTGTTGATGAACGTCAGCGTGCCCTCCGTCGGGCGCGTGTAGAGCCACGACATGAGACCGAGCGCGAACATGTTCTTCGAACGCTCCGCCTCCCGCTTCGTGACATCGACGTCCTTGAGGGCCTCGATCGTCAGCGACGTCAACGGCACTTCGTGCACGTGGAAGTCGTCGAGCGTCCCGTCCTCGAGCGGGTTGGACGAGTAGCCCGCCTTCTGGAGGTTGCGCTCGTTGAAGGCGTCGCTGTTGACGATCAGCGTGCCGCCCGGCGGCAGATCCTTGAGATTCGTGCGCAGCGCCGCGGGGTTCATCGCCACGAGCACGTGCGGCGCGTCTCCGGGCGTCAGGATGTCGTGATCCGCGTAGTGGATCTGGAAGCCCGAGACGCCCGGCAGCGAGCCCGCGGGCGCCCGGATCTCAGCCGGGAAGTCGGGCAGCGTCGAGAGATCGTTGCCGAAGAGCGCCGTTTCGCTCGTGAAGCGCCCTCCGGTCAGCTGCATGCCGTCCCCCGAGTCGCCGGCGAACCGGATGATCACCTGCTCCAGCTGCTCGACGGGCTTGCTCATCCTTGCCTCAGAGGTATAGCAGCGAGAGGGCCGGCTTGTGGCCGGCCTCTCGCAAGACTTGCAATGAGCCCTTAGCAGTGCGGCGGGTTGGTGTTCACCCGCGCCGCAGCGCCCGTCGGGAGGATGTACATCGCGTGCACTGTGATGTCGGCCGTGTTGGTGCCCGGGCTCTCAAGCAGGCCCGGCTTATGGCCGGTCTCGTGGAACGCGCCACCCGTTGGGACCGTGATGGTGCGGCACTGGTCGTGGAAAACCAGCGAATTCCCCGCCGGGCCGTCCACCTCGATCAGGACGATGCCGAGGTGGTAATGCCAACCCGAGTTGTCGCCTGGGTGGTAGACGACGTCCTGCGCGATCAGGTCGGTTGACCTGCGCGTCTTCACCTTGACGCCGTCCTTGTTGGCATTGATTCGGTGGACGAGCGTCCCACGGTGCTGCGGCCCGGGGCTCGGCGCCGCCAACGCATAGCCGACGAGGCCGAGAACAGCCGCAGTCGCAACTACCAGGAGGACTCTCGTGCGCGTACTGCCTAGAAGTCGCATGGATACCCCCAATCTGCCGCTTTGTTTCCCCGGGGCGCGTGCTTCCGAAACGCGTGTGCCGCCAGGGGGCTATTTGCGCGCGCGCAGATAGGCGACCGCCGAGCGACTCGTTCCCTTCTTCCCCTCGAAGAGTGGGCGGAGGTGAGACACGAAGCGTTTCGCCTCCTCCGGGCTGAGCGCATCGTCGATCATCTCGGCGAGGCTCGGTGCGAGCGGGTTCGGCGCCACGCGGAGGAATGTGTCCCAGCCGACATCGTTTCCCCAGTGTGCACCGGCGTCGCGCTCGACCGTCGCCTCGTACGTGAGCTCGACCTTGCGGAATCCGGCTCGTTCCGCAAACCCGATCAGATCTCCCTCGTCGAAGTCGATCAAGGTCGAGTCGTCAGCGGTCGCGAGACGGTTGTACGCGGCCTTGACGCGACGGACCAGTCCCGCGATCGGCGCCACGTTGAAGCCCATGTACTCATGCTCAGGCTCCGGGAACGTGAAGCTGTTGATCGGCTCGAACATCGAGAGCCGTCCTCCGGGCCGCAAAACGCGATGAAAGATGTCGAAGGCCCGCTGCTTCTCCTCGACGTAGATCACGACCGAGCGGGTCGTGACGACGTCGACCGATTCGTCCCCCAGCGGGCCCAGCTCCTCGGCCCGCGCGAGCACGAACTCGCAGCGATCGAGCGCGTCCAGCTCGTCGGCGAGGCCGCGGCTGACCTCGAGCAGCTCCTGCGAGACGTCGTTGAAGATGACCTTCCCGCTCTCGCCGACCAGCGGTAGCGCTCCAAACGCGATCAAACCGTCACCGGCTCCGACGTCCAGGACAACGTCTCCCTCACGGACGGTCGCACCTTCGAGGACGCGGTCGCGGACCGGTCCGAGGTGCCGCAGCGCGCGCTCGGCCTGTTCGGGCTCGCCGCCGAAGCGCCGGTCGAGCACCCAGGCCGCCCACCGATCGTGGACCGTGTCAGGCACCGGCTTCGGCGAGCAGCGCGTTCAGGTCGAGCGGCTCGCTGACCATGGCGACGCCCTTGCCGTCGAGCGCCAGCGGCCACTCCTCCCGTGGACGGTCGCGGTAGAGCTCGAGCCCGTTGCCGTCGGGATCGTTGAGGTAGATCGCCTCGCTGACGCCGTGATCGGAGGCGCCGGAGATGGGAACCTTCGCCTCGACGAGCCGTTTCAGCGCATCCGCCAGCGCAGCGCGGGACGGATAGCGCACGGCCACGTGGTAGAGGCCGGTCGTCCCGGGTGGCGGCGGGGAGCCGCCCTGCGACTCCCAGGTGTTGAGCCCGATGTGATGGTGATAGTCGCCGGCCGCGAGGAAAGCCGCCTGGTCGCCCATCCGCTGCTTCTCCTCGAACCCGAGGACGTCTCGGTAGAACGCGAGTGCGCGGTCGAGGTCGGCGACCTTCAGGTGAACATGCCCGATGTCCACTCCGGGGTCGATTGGCCCAGCCACGTCCGTACGGTACTCGGTCCTACGCCTTCTTCGAGCGCCTTCCCTCGCTGCGCTCGAACTCGAGCATGAGCTTGCGAAGCAGCGTGTTCAGCTGCTCCTTCTCGCGATCGGTCAAGGCGGCAGCGATCAGCGCTTCGCGGGCGGCTTCGGCCCCGGTCGACTCCAGCCACGCCTTCTGGCCGGCCTTGGTCAGCTCGACGAGCACGCCGCGGCGATCGGTCGGATCCGCCAGGCGCTTGACGAGACCGTTCTTCTCGAGGCGGTCGAGTCGGTTCGTCATTGCCCCGCTCGAGAGCTCGGAGAGCTCCGCGAGCTCGCCGGCCGACCGGCGGAACGGAGGGCCGGCTCGCCGCAGAGCGCCGAGGACTTCCCATTCCTCCCAGGTCAGCCCGTGCTCGGCCAGCGTGTCGTTGAGGCTGCGTCTGAACCGCCGGCTGAGGCCGTTCATCCGATCGACGATGCCCTCGACCGCAAAATCGAGGTTGGGGATCTCCTCCAGCCAGGTGCTTTCCAGGAAGCGGTCGACGTGGTCGCGCTCCTGTGTCTTCTTCATGGTCACATTCTTAACAAAAAGATTCTTGACGTCAAGAATCTTGACTGCTACCTTCTAGTAGTTCGATGTCAAGATACTTCACGTCGAAGGGAGGCGCAATGTACCCGCTCGATCCGCAGACCAGCACGCTCCTCGCCGCAGACCGCGCCGCACGTCTTCGGGAAGCATGGGCCCGGCCGCCGCGCCGCGTAGGGTTGCGTCGTGACGCTCGAGACGACTCTCAGGCCGCGCGGCCCCTACTCGCTCGCGCTCTCCGCGCCGCGCGCACGTGATGCGACGCGCAGCTTCCACAACGGCATCCTCGTCGCGGTACTCGCCGGCGGGGAGCGAGTCTCAGCCCGGCAGCGACCGGACGGGATGCTGGTTCTCTCGACCGAGACGGAGGCCGGGCTCGCTGGGCTCCGCTTCATGCTCGGGCTCGACGCCGACCACACTCCGTTCCTCGAGCGCTTCCGCGGCGACGAGTTGCTCGCCGGGCCGATCCGCCATCTGAAGGGCCTACGCCCGGTTCGCACGGCGACGGTCACGCATGCGCTCCTACGCGCGATCTGCAGCCAGTTGATTACGGGACGCGAGGCGCACCTGATCGAGGGCCGCGTGATTCGGGCGAGCACGGAAGCCGCCGGCGATCTCCAGGCGCCGCCGCTTCCTCGAGACCTGGCCCGTTACGCGCCCGCCGAGCTGTACCGCTTCCGGCTGCCGGCCCGCAAGGCGACTGCGCTCGTGCGAATCTGCCGAACGTTCGATCCGGAGCGGCTGCGCTCGCTCCCATCCGACGCGGCCGCCGCCCGGCTTCAGCGAGAGCGCGGGATCGGCCCGTACTCGATCGGCGTCATCTGGACGCAAGGGCTCGGACGCTACGACCGCGGCATCGTCGGCGATCTCGGGCTCCTGAAGGTCTGCTCGGCGATCGAGGGCCGCTGGGTCGACGCCGAGGAAACGGCTGACTTACTCGGCCGCTACGAGGAGTGGGCCGGCCTCGCCTGCGTCTACCTGATGGCCGGAGCCGCGCGGGGTCTCGTACCCATGAAGCTGAGCCAACCGGAAGTCCGCCGCGAGCGCATCAAAGCTCGGTACGCCGCATAAATCGGCCATGCCGGCAAGTCGGCATGGCCTCTGTTGGTCGGCGTCGCAAGCGAGCGCCTTAGGATCAGTCCCTAATGGCTGACGGTAGACGGATTGCCATTTTGGGCGGCGGAAAGATCGGTGAGTCGCTGCTCGCCGGTCTGCTCAGCTCCGGCTGGCGCAAGCCGGAGGAGATCGTCGTCAGCGGGCGGCGCCAGGAGCGGATCGACGAGCTGGCCGAGCGCTACGGCGTCGAAACGACGCTCTCGAACGCCGACGCCGTTTCGAGCGCCGCCTTCATCGTGATCGCGGTCAAGCCGCAGGACTTCGAGGTCCTCCTCGGCGAGGTCGGTGGGCTCCTGTCCGCGGAGCAGACTGTGCTCTCGGTGGCGGCCGCGGTGCCGACCGCGCAGATCGAGAAGCACCTGACCGAGGGCGTGCCGGTGCTGCGCGCGATGCCGAACGCGCCCGCGACCGTGCACGAGGGCATCGCCGGACTCTGCGCAGGCGCGCACGCCGGCAGCGGGCATCTGGCGATGGCTGAAGAGGTGCTCAAGCACGTCGGCCGCGTCGTCCAAGTTCCCGAGCCCTACATGGACGCCGTGACGGCCGTCTCCGGGTCGGGCCCCGCGTATTTCGCGCTCCTCGCCGAAGCCATGATCGAGGCGGGCATCCTGCTCGGCCTCTCGCGGGAAGTCTCGACCGAGCTCGTCATCCAGACCATGTTCGGCACGGCCAAGCTCCTGCGCGATGAAAAGATGCACCCGGTCGAGCTCCGCGAGATGGTCACCTCGCCCGGCGGAACGACGATCCGCGCGATTCGCGAGCTCGAGCGGGCCAGCGTGCGCGCGGCCTTCCTCAACGCGATCCAGGCGGCCATGGAGCGCTCGCAGGAGCTCGCCGAAGGCGGGGCTTAGAATTGTCAGGTATGAAGTTCGGTCGTGTCGACCGGTCAGTTCAGAGGGTCGTGCGCCGAGGCCCCGCGTGCGGTGCCGCTGAGAGGCCACGCGGGCTTTGCCCGCGTGGCCGTCTTCACGGCCCGCACGACCTGATGGCGGCACCGCAAGCGGCGCCTTGAACAACATCCGTGTCTTCGACGCCCCGGAGGAGGCACAGTCCGCGGCAGCTGAGCTCCTGGTCGAGGCAGCGCGCTTCGGTGCGCCGATCGCGCTCTCGGGCGGCGATTCCCCCGGCCCCGCGTACGAGCAGGCCGCGGAGCTCGAGCCCGACTGGAGCTCCGCGCGGCTCTGGTGGGGCGACGAGCGCTGCGTGCCGCCCGACGACGAGCGCTCGAACTATCTCCTGGCGAAGAAGACGCTTCTCGATCGCCTCGAACGGCAACCCGCCGAGGTCCACCGCATCCGCGGCGAGCTGGGCGGCGAGCCGGCGGCGGCCGAGTACGACCGCCTACTGGAGGGTGTCAGGCTCGGGCTCGCGCTTCAGGGGATCGGGCCTGACGGGCACACGGCGTCACTCTTCCCGAACTCGCCCGCGCTCGACGAGCGAGAGCGCCGAGCGGTCGCCGTTCCCCACGAAGACGTCGAGCGCGTGACAATGACGCTGCCCGTGTTGTCGGGCGCGCGGCAAGTCGTCTTCCTCGTGCTCGGCGAGGCAAAGGCCGAGGCCGTCGCACGCGCCTTCACAGGCGATCCGGATCCGGCGACACCGGCCAGTCTCCTGCGCTCGAGAGCGGGCGAGACGATCGTCCTGCTCGATGAGGGGGCTGCCGCCAAGCTTGACAACGCAGACTGATTTCCTATATGTAGGCTCTACATGTCAGTGGCCGCCCCCTCCGCACCGAGCGACGTCCTCACGATCGAGCGGGCCGAGCAACTCAAGGCCCTGGGCCACCCCCTTCGGCTGCGCGTGCTCGAGATGCTCGGCGGCGAGGGCGAGGAGCCGCTCACGAACCGTGAGTTGGCGAAGCGGCTTGGCGTCGACCCCGGCCACCTGCACTTCCACGTCAAGATGCTGCTGCGCGCGGGTCTCATCGAGCGCGCCGGCGGTGGCAAGGGTCGCGAGAAGCCCTACCGCGCGGTTGCGACCACGGTGCGCGTCGCCCCGCAGCTGTTGAGCTCGCGCCTGACGAGCGATCTCCAGGCCGCGATGCTCGACGAGGTCCAGCGGGCGTTCGCCTCGCGGAAGGAGGGTCAGTTTCGAAGCGCCCAGGTAACGGCGCGGGTGACGCCCGAGCAGGCGCTCGACCTCATCACCGACCTCGTCGAGAAGGCGCGGAAACTGGAAGACCTCAAGCTCGAACCGCTGGTCATCACCGCTGTTCTCCATCCGCCAACGTCTCGCTAGGGAGGAGAGCCGAGGCCAGCTCGGCCGCGATGTCGCGCCGCCCGGCGAGCGCCTGCAGCACCAGCACCGTGTCCGCCACGGGCACGTCCTCGAGGTATTCCTCGCGGGTCTCGAAAGACTCGAGCACGCTCTCGACGGCATAGACGTACCCGAGCCGGTCGGAGGCGGCCAGAGTCGCAAGCGCGTCCGCGACATCGCCCGGGAAGTCTTCGCGCTCACGGAGCGAGCCGGCCACAGGACGGGCCTCGGCGTCGCGGCCGAGCACGAGTAACGCCAGGCTTCCGGCATAGCGGCCGATCGGCGTGTCGGCCTCGGCGGCGCCGAGCTCGAGCGCCCAGCGCGCGGCTTCTTCTGCCGCATCCCAGTCGCCGGCGAGGACGAGCGCCTTCATCGCGCCGATCGGCCGCCCCCAGCTCCGCGGCGGCGCGTCGGCCATGCTCTCCCGGTAGCGCTCGGCCGCTCGGTGGAGCCATTCCGAGGACTCGCCGCGCCGACCGGCCACGAGGAGCGAGAGCCCGGCGCCGCCGGCCGCGTTCCCCATCCGCGTCAGTTGCCGCTGACGTGAGTCGGAGTCTTCGGCGTCGGGCAGACGAGCCTCGCCGTCGCGGTAGCGCGCCTGCTCGCGCTCAGCGTGCTCGCCCCAGTTGGTCACGGCCGCAGAAGCCTAGACCCAGCCTAGACTCCAGGCGATGTTCGCTCTCGAGAGGCGCGACTCCCCGTACGGCACGGTCGCGCTCGTGACGATGGACGACCGAACCGGCGAACGACGCCCGAACATCCTGGGCCGTGCGGCCCTCGAGTCGCTCGCCGAGCTGTTGCCCGAGCTGGAGGAGGGCGACTTCGGCGCCCTCGTTCTCACCGGCAAGCCCGGGAGCTTCTCGGGCGGGGCCGACCTCGACGAATTCCCGCGGATCGAGTCCAGGGAGCAGGCGATCGCGGGCAGCCGCGCCGGACAGGAGCTTTTCGCACGGGTGCGCGGGCTCCCGTACCCGACGGTGGCGGCGATAAACGCCGCCTGTCTCGGCGGCGGCGTGGAGCTCGCATTTCATTGCGATTACCGCGTGATTTCGAGCTCCGTCCGGCAGTTCGCCTCGCCCGAGTGCCTGCTCGGGTTCGTCCCCGCCTGGGGTGCGACACAGCTCGCGCCGCGGATCGCAGGGCCGGAGGCTGCGGTGAAGCTGATCGTCGCGAACCCGATGCGGCAGAACAAGATGCTGAACGCGGAGCAGGCGCGCGAGCTCGGCTTCGTCGACCGCGTGGTCGAGCCGGAGCAGCTGATCGACGAGGCGATCGCACTCGCGCCAGAGCAGCCGCCGCGGGTGGAGGCCGATCTCTCGAGCACCTTCGAGGTCGTCCGCCGTGCCCGCGCCCAGCTCGACGACTCGCTGCACGGCGCAGCTCCGGCACCCTACGCCGCGCTCGAGCTGATCGAGGGCGCCTCGCACCGGACCCTCGAAGAGGGCTACCGCGCCGAGGAAGAGGCTTTCGCGGACCTCATGTTCACTCCTCAGGCGCAGGCTTCGCTCTATGCGTTCGACCTCGTGGAGCGGCGCGCCCGTCGCGGCGCAGGCCGCCCCTCGGCTGAGCCACGCGAGGTGGCCAGAGTGGGCATCGCGGGCGCGGGCCTGATGGCGACCCAGCTGGCGACGCTCTTCCTCCGCCGGCTCGGCGTCCCCGTCGTCCTTCGCGACCTCGAGCAGGAGATCGTCGACCGTGCGTTGGAGACGATTCGCGACGACCTCGCGGGCGCAGCCGCGCGTGGCCGGCTCGATCCGGACGAGGCCGTCTCGCTCGCCGCTCTCGCCGAGGGCAGCACCTCCTACGAAGGCTTCGAGGACTGCGATCTCGTGCTCGAGGCGATCTTCGAGGAGCTCGGTGCTAAGCGGGAGGTCTTCGCCGAGCTCGAGGAGGTCGTCCGACCGGAGTGCGTGCTGGCGACGAACACCTCCGCCCTCTCCGTGACCGCGATGGCTGAAGGACTCGAGCAACCGGAACGCCTCGTCGGCATGCACTTCTTCAACCCCGTGGCGCTGATGCCGCTCGTCGAGCTTGTCCGTACGCCCGAGACCGACGACAGCTCGCTCGCAACCGCGTGGGCCGTCGCCGACCGGCTCCGCAAGCGTCCGGTGCTCGTCAACGATGCGCCGGGGTTCGTAGTCAACCGGCTCCTGAGCCGGATGATGGTCGTCCTGCTCGATGAGATCGAGCGTGGGAACTCAGTCGAAAACACCGACGAGGCCGTCCTCGGGCTGGGCCTGCCGATGGCGCCTTCGGTGCTCCTGCAAATGGTGGGGCAGCAGGTCGCGCAACACGTCCGCGAAACGCTGTACGCGGCCTACCCGGACCGATTCGCGGTCACCGGAGAGGGGGCGGTTCGCAGTGTCGAGGAGATCCGCGAAGCGGTGCTCGAGGCCCTGGCCGAGGAGGTTCGACACCTGCTCGAGGAAGGCGTCGTCGCCTCGCCGAAGGATGTCGACACCGCGCTCATCCTCGGCGCCGGTTTCCCGTTCTTCATGGGCGGCCTGACGCCCTATCTGCGTCAGGCGGGCTACTCGTACGAGCTGAGCAAGCTGTCGTCTGGGTCGGACACGGTTGCAAACTAAATGAGAGGCGCTCAAGGAGAGACCGATGCTCGACCACATCAGGGTCAGCCGCGTCGGCGACCGGGGCGAGGAGAACCTGGGCTCGCCGGAGCAGCCGAACAGCTCGTCAGCAAGGTGAAGACGGGGACTACGAGGGCATCACCACGTCGAAGCGTGCGAAGCCCCGACGCCCGAACGCGCCGGCGCGCCGTCCGCCGCCTCTCTACTCAACTCGCGCTCGAGCGCGCGACGCTGTCGCCCGAGCTCGTCGCTGATCGAGTCGATGATCTCGACCGCCGACTCACGATCGTCATCGGCCCACGCCTCGACTAGGTCCTGCACGCTCCGAAGCAGCAACATTACGCCCGCCCGCCGCAGAGCCAGCCACTCGTCGGGTGGGACCTCCGTGTAATAGCGCCTCTCGTCCTGTCCCCAGAGCGGCTGCTGCCCTCGTACCCACATTCGCATCTCGCGCGCAGAGACGGGAACAGTGCTCTCGCTAAGGGCGATCGTCGGATCGCCAGGCGTCCCGTCCGAGTACGACCCGGCGACGAGATGCGCGGGACAGACGTCCAGGGCGACGGAGATCGCCAGTGCCTCATCGAGCGCGATTCGCCGCTCCCCGGCCTCCCATTTTCCGACCGTCGTCTGATGCACGTGGAGACCGAGCCAGGTCAGCCGAGATGCGAGCTGCTTTTGCGTCCAGCCCTTTCGCCCGCGCTGAATCCGCATCTGGCGAGCGAAGACCTCGCTGGGGCGTCTGGCTGCTCGCCGCACCTTCGCCTACTCGTACCGCAGGGCGGCGATCGGGTCGAGCCGCGCGGCCCGCCGCGCCGGGTAGTAGCCGAAGAAGAGCCCGACGCAGAGCGCGACTAGGAACGACAAAACGAGCGAGGTTGAGCTGATGAGCGTCTGCCAACCCGCGAATGCGCTGACCATCTTCGTCGCGGCGATGCCCGTGAAGACGCCGGCAATGCCTCCAAACGTGCTCAGGACGACGGCCTCGACCAGGAACTGAACCTGAACCCTCCAGGGATCGGCTCCGACCGATTTGCGGATGCCGATCTCGCGCGTCCGCTCGCGAACGGACACGAGCATCATGTTCATGATCCCGATCCCGCCGACGAGCAGCGCGATCCCGCCCAGCGCGAAGGTGAGCACGCGGAAGGTCGTAGTCGCCCTCTGTCCCTCCTTCACGATGCTCGCCTGGTCCTCGACCGAGAAATCGTCCGGATAAGAGCTCGGGAGCTGGTGCTGCTCGCGCAGGACGGTGCTGATTCCGTCGATCGCAGGCTCGATCTCGGACTCGCTGCGGACACGGGCGTCGATGTGAACCGTGTTGACGCCGCCCAGGAGCACGCGAGTAACGATCGGGAGCGGGACGAAGATGCGATTGTCGAGATTCTCGTCGGCGAGCTTCCCTCTGCGGTTCTGGATGCCGATCACCTCGAACTCGTGACTTCCGACGCGCACCGTCTTCCCGATCGGGTCCTGGCCCGGAAAGAGCTTTTGAGCCGCGTCCAAGCCGAGCACCATCACGCTCCGTCCGAAGCCGATGTCGGCGGCACTGACCAGGCGCCCCGCAATCGCGCGCTGATTCTGGATGTCGGCGTAGCTCGCGGTCATTCCGACGAGCCACGTGTTTGCCTGGTACCGGCCGGTAGAGACGACGATGCTCTCGATGTCCTGGTGCGGGGCGACCGCCGTGATCATTGGCAGGTTCGTGATCGCGGCGACGTCCTCGGGCGTGATCGTGCGGTCTGTGGGCGACTGACTCGTGCCGATAGTGATGAACTCTCCGTCCACCTTCACGACGTTTCCGCCCAGCCTGCGGATGCTCGCCGCGACCTCGGATTGAGCGCCGGAGCTGACAGCGGTGACTGCGACCAGCGAGGCCACGCCGATGACCACGCCGAGCGCCGTCAAGACAGCGCGGAACCAGTTCGCGCGGAGCGCGCCGAGCGCGATCCGCCACTGCTCGAACAACGCGATCATTGCGCCACTTCGAGCACCGGCGCTCGCTCGACCGGCTCGTCCGCGATCATCAGCCCGTCCTCGAGCCGCAGGATTCGGGACGCGCGCTTCGAGACCCGGCTCGAGTGCGTAACCATGACGATCGTCGCGCCGTGCCGGTTGACGCGCTCGAGGATCGTGAGCACCTCGTCGGCGCTGGCCGAATCGAGGTTGCCGGTCGGTTCGTCCGTGAGCACGACGCTCGGTCGAACGACGAGCGCACGGGCGATCGCGACACGCTGCTGTTCGCCGCCCGAGAGTTGGGTCGGAAGGTGCTTCGCCCGGTCTGCGAGCCCTACCTCGGCAAGCGCCTCGAGCGCTCGCCCGCGACGCTCGCGCGCACGAACCCCTGCGTAAATCAGCGGCAGCTCGACGTTCTTGAAGGCGGTCGACCGCGGGAGCAGGTTGTAGGCCTGGAAGACGAAGCCGATCCGCTCACCTCGCACGTGCGCCCGGCGCGTCTCGCTGAGCGTGGACATCTCCTGGCCGACGAGCCGGTACGAGCCCGTCGTCGGCCGGTCGAGACAGCCGAGGATCCCGAGCAAAGTCGTCTTCCCCGAGCCGGACGGCCCCATGATCGCAACGAACTCGCCCTCGCCGACGACGAAGCTGACGCCACGGAGCGCCTCGACCGAGACGTCGCCGGTGCGATGGAGCTTCGTAACGTCGACGAGATCGATGATCGTCGCGCGGCCATCCTCGGGCACTAGTCCCCCTCTTCCTGACTTTGAGTCTCCGGAAGAGCCACCACCTCGCCGGCGCGGAGGCCCTTGACGATCTCGACGTTCTCGTTGCTCGCGAGCCCGAGCGTTACTCTCCGAGGCGCCGTGTCGCCGGCCGCGTCGACAACGTTGACGATCGGTCGATCCTCGTCGTCGCGGGCGACGGCTTCGAGCGGCACCTGCACGACATCGAGGCGCTTCGCAACCAGGATCCGCACGGACACGTTCATGCCGGGCTTGAGCGCCATTGTGTGTGCGAGACCGACACGTACAGGGAAGGTCACGACGCCGCCGTTGGTTGTTCCCGTCAGCGCCGCGAAGAGCACTTTGCCCGGAAAGGACTTGCCGCCGAGCGCATCGACGCTGACGGTGGCCTTCAGACCGGCCCGCACGCGCGCAACGTCGAACTCGCTCAGGTCGACGGTCACCTCGAGCCGGTCGAGATCGGCGATCGTTGCGACGGGCGTCAGCGGATCGACGGGCGCTCCCGGCACGCTGAAAAGCGCGGTGACGGTCCCACGCGCGGGAGCGCGAACAGTCAGCAGCGGCTTCGCGAAGCGCGCATTCCCGAGGCGGAGTTGAGCTCCGACGACCTTCAGCCGCGCAAGCGCGATGTCGAGCGACGAAGCGGGCTGACCGCGGACGCGAAGCACGGCTAGGTCGGCCTCGGCCTTGAAGACGTCGAACCGCGCCGCCGCGACATCAGCGGCGAGTGGCGGCCCGAGCAACTGCGCGAGCTTCGCCCGCGCCGACTTGACGGCCTGCCGAGCGGCCGCGAGTCCAGCAGGGCTCGGGCCGGCCCGGAGCCTGCGCAGCTCGGCCTGCGCC
This sequence comes from Gaiellaceae bacterium, assembly GCA_036395295.1. GTDB lineage: Bacteria > Actinomycetota > Thermoleophilia > Gaiellales > Gaiellaceae > VAXT01. Next base: position 15,014 of record DASWDJ010000214.1, read on the forward strand.
CGCTCGAGCTCCAGCCGAGCTTCGGTGACGTCGGCGGGGTTCGCGGGTTCGAGGAGCCGTGCGAGCTTCAGCCGCGCCGCGTCGACCGCCGCTCTCGCGGCCGTGATCTCGGCCGGCAGCGCTTCGACCCCCGGCTTGAGCAGCAAGGCGAGGTCGGCTTCGGCCCGCCTCAGGTCGGCCTCGGCAGCGGCGACGTCGGCCGGATTCGGCGGCGCAAGAATGCGGTTGAGGCGCTCCTGGGCGAGCTGGACGTTGTGCTGCGCGATGGTGATCGCATCGGCGCGTTCGCCCGATGAGCCTCCTTGGAGCGTCTCGAGGTCTGCCTCCGCGCGCCGGAGGTCGAGCCGTGCAGCACTGATGTCCGCGGGGCGTGCCCCGTGGAGCACCGCCGCGAGTCGCGCCCGGGTCGACGTCACGGCGCGGCGTCCCGCGGCGATTTCGGCGCGCGTCGGTGGAAGACCTTTCAGCGGATCGGTCGTCCGCTTCTGCCGCAGCTCGACGAACGCCATCGCGACGTGGTTCTGAGCCTGCGCGATCGCGGCCGCCGACGACCCGCGGTCGTCGAGTACAGCCAGTGCCTGACCTGCGGCCACTCGCTGCCCCGGTACGACGAGAAACCGCTGAAGGCTGCCGCTCGTCCGCGGGAACACGGCCGTGGCCGAGGTCGCGGCCGGTGGGGCCGACGTCCCGCCGGACCCACCAGAAGCCGGGACCGTCGAGCCGCCGCTCCCGCTTCCCGCGGTCGAAGGGAGGGCGATCTCCGTCGACGGCCCTGCCTGGACGATGCGGCCGACGCCTCCGACGGTCAGGACGACGTCGTCGCGGGCGGCCCTGGCGACCGCGCCCGATTCCGCAGCGGCCGGCGCGCTCTGCAGCCAGCCTGCACCGAGATGGGAGGCGATCGCGATCGCGCCTGCGAGCGCGAGCACGACGAGGGCCCGCCGCTGCACGCGAACAGCCTCTGCACCCTTGGAACGAGCGGGGGCAATATTGAACGACTCACCCATCGACCTGACTCTCGACGCGGCGGCGGAAGCGATTTGGACGGTGATCGCGGCGCCGGCTGCGAGCGAGGCCAACGCTCCTTCGATCACGCGCGCGAGCACGACGGACGCGCTCTTCGCGACGACTTGGGCGAGGAGTCTCACCGCCCTCACCAGCGCGCTGACTCTCGAAATGACTCCAGAAGCGGTGATCATGGGGGCCCTCCTCCTCGACTTCTAGTCAGACACTGGAACGCTGAGATGAAAGGGAGATGAAACGGCGAATGTCCACCTCCGAAGCGCAGTCGCTCAGCGCCGAGTCGCCGGCGCGGTGCGCCCGTACACCTCCTTGCTGATCCTGTACGCCCGCCTTTCCTGGCGCAGCGCCGACGCGCGGACGCCGGCCAGACCACGTCGGCTCAGGTGCACGGCCTTGACCAGGACGAGGGTCTCTCGGTCCTTGTCCTTCGAACCCGCCCAGCCGACTCGAACATTCCCGACGCCGCGGGCGTAGTACTTGAGCTGATAGGCGTCGGGCTTGCCCACCTCGAACTCGCGAGTCACGAGCACGTCGTCGTAGCAGCGGACCGGCACACAGGTCCTCGCGCCGATGCGGTGGACCTTCGCCCGATCGACCCAGTTGATCGGCGGGGGTGCGAACCCCTGCGAGTAGCTGGGCGCGCCCAGCCGCGGCTTCGCCTTCATGGAGATCCCGGCTCTGGCGCCCTTCAGTCCGGCGAGCCAGGCCGGCGCCGCCACGAACTTCCCCTTCTCGTACTCCTCGGGGTACTGGCCCAGGTGCCAGACGTTCCCGTCGTTGTCCTGTGCGAAGAACGCCAGCTCTGTCTCCACGAGCTCGCCCCCGCTGAAGTCCTGCTCCAAGATCATCGCCGTTCGCACGGCGTTGACGACCTTGGTCAGGTCGGTGACGGTAAAGACGACGCGGTGATGCACGCGCCGTCCCTCTTCCCTGGTCGAACCCGCAGAGATGAGTTGCGTGCCTGGTCGCAGCGGGAACCATTCGTTGTCGAACTCGATCGAGTGGTCGAAATTCTTCCGGTCGAAATCCTTCGCGCTGATCGGCTTCGATGGTGTCGCCTTCGCGCGAGTCTCACCGCCGCAAGCAGAGCACGAAAGCACGAGGAACGACGCAGCGAGTGCGGCCGCGACACAAAAGCGCATGGCGTTCACCTCCAATTGGGGCGATGATCGGTCCGGTTCAGCCAGGCGCCGGAAGCGCATTCCTACCCCTCCCGAACCGCAAGTAGAGCGAAGGCACGACGAACAGGTTGAGCAGCGTCGAAGTGACAAGGCCGCCCAGAATGACGACGGCGAGCGGATGTTCGATCTCGTGACCCGGAATACTCCCGGCGACCACGAGTGGCACGAGGGCGAGACCTGTTGCCAATGTCGTCATCAAGATCGGCGACAACCGCTCTTGCGCGCCGCGCAAAACAAGAGCTGGACCAAACGTTTCGCCCTCGTGCCGCTCCAGGTGCTGGAAGTGGTTGATCATCAGGATGCCGTTGCGGGCGGCGATCCCGAACACCGTGTAGAACCCAACGAGCGAGCCGAGCGATAGCACGCCGCCGCCGATCCACGCCGCGAGCGCTCCGCCGACCAGTGCCATCGGCAGCGTGAAGAACGAGAGCGTCGCCAGGCGCCAGCTTCCGAACGACGCCTGGAGGAGCAGGAAGATCGCGATCGCCGCGCCGATGCCATAGAGCGCCAGCCGCTTCTGCGCCGCCTGACGCTCCGTGTACTCGCCCAGCAGCTCAGCGTGGTAGCCGAGAGGGAACTTCACCGTGTCGAGCCCGTCCTCGAGCTCGCCGACGACGGAGCCGAGGTCCCGTCCGCTGACACCGGCGGCCACGTCGATGCTCCGCGACGTCCCTTCGTGGTGCACGACGTTCGGGAACGGCCTGATCTGCACGTTCGCCACGCGCCCCAGGAGCACACGACCTCCCTCGGGCGTGTCGATTGGCAGCTCCCGGATGCTCGTGACGCTGTTGCGCGTCTCCGGCGTGCTCCACACGTGGACGTCGTATGCACGCCCGCCCACGAAGATGTCGCCGACCTCTTCGCTCTCCACCAACGTGGCCGCCGCGCGCCGCACGTCGCCGGGTTTAACGCCGTAGCGTTGCGCCGCGCGGAGGTCGACCTCGACCTGCAGCTGCGGCACGCCCTCCTGGAACTCGACGTACGCGTCGCTGACGCCGTCGATGTCCGTCAACACGTCTCGCACCTGGTCGGCCGTGTCGTGAAGGACGTCCAGGTCGGGTCCGTAGATGCGGATGATGATCGGCTCGCTGGACCCCGCGAGCACCTCGTCGATCCGCTCGTTCAGGTAGGTCTGCACGTCATGGAACATGCCGGGATAGCCGTCGACGGTCTTCTCGATCGCGTCCCGCGTCTTGTCGTAGTCCGCTGACGGGTCCATCGCGATCCAGTTCTCGCCAAAGTTGACGCCCGCCACCTCGTCCGCCAGGAAGGCCTGCCCGATGTGCGACCCGAAGTGACTGACGCCCGGGATCGAGCGGAGCTCGCGGCTCGCTCGGGTCACGATGCGGCGCTCTTCGGGGAGCGACGTCCCCGGCTTCGTGATCCAGTGCCCGAGGAAGTCCCGCTCCTTGAACTCGGGAATCAGCGACTCGCCGAGGAACGGCACCACTGCGACGCCCCCGAGGACTGTCAGAGCCACGAGCGCGTACGCGCCGCGCGGCCGGTAGATGACCCTCGAGAGGATTGCCGCATAGCCGCGCTTGAGCCAGCGAGCGAGGGGAGCGTCCCGGCGATCGAGCGGCGCGCGGGCGAGGAGGATCAAACTCAGCGCCGGCGTGATCGTCAGCGCGACGATGAGCGACGCGGCGACCGCGAGCCCGTAGGAGAGCACGAGCGGCCGGAAGAAGATGCCGGTCAGGCTCTGGAGCAGGAAGATCGGTACGAGGGCCAGGACGATGATCAAGGTCGCGTAGACGATCGGCCCCCGCACCTCGAGTGAAGCGTCGAGGACGATTCGCGTCATCGACTTGCCACTACCGTCGGCACGGTGCTGGCGCAGGCGGCGCCAGGTGTTCTCGATGCCGATGATCGCGTCGTCGACGACGACACCGAGCGAGATGACCAGCCCAGCCAGGACCATCACGTTGATCGTCTCGCCACGCGCATAGAGCACGAGCCCGGCGGCGACGAGCGACAACGGTATCGCCGCGAGGCTGATCAGGGCGGTGCGCCACTCGAACAGGAAGAAGCCGAGGACAAGGACGACGAGCAGCGCGCCGATCAGCAGCGCGTGCGTGAGGTTGTCGATCGACGTTTCGATGAAGTTCGCCGCGCGGAAGACGTGGGTGTCGATCTCCACCCCCTGCAGCCCGGGCTCCATCTCGTCGAGCGCCGCCTCCACGCCGTGCGTCACGTCGAGCGTGTTGCCCCACGGGAACTTCTCGACGACCATCAGCAGGCCGGGTCCGTCATTGACGACCGCGTCGCCGGCGAGCGGCTGGGTGTCAACCACGACGTTCGCCACGTCGCGCAGGCGCACCGTGCCGCCGATTCGTTCCGTCACAGGTATCTGAGCAAGGGCGTCCGGTCTCACGATCGGCAGGACGTGCCGGACAGCGAACCTCTGGTTCGGCGTGTCGATGAGGCCGCCGGTGCCGATCACGGCTCCGCTGGAGAAACGCAGGAGACCTACGTCCAGCGCGTCGGACGTCGCCTCCATCGCCCGGTCGAGGGTGACGCCTTGCTCGCGCATACGTTGCGGATCGACCTGCACGTGCAGCTGCTCCAGGTGCTCGCCCCAGAGAGCGACGTTCGCGACGCCGGGTACGCGCAGCAGACGAGCCCTTATCTTCCAGTATGCGATCGTCGAGAGATCGGTGATCGAGAGCGTCTTCGAAGAGACGCCGATCTTCATGACGCGGCTCGTGGTCGACGTCGGCGGCATGATGAACGGCGGCGCGGCCCAGGTCGGCAGCGACGGCGTGACGGCCTCCACGCGCTCCTGCACCAGTTGCCGCGCGTGCAGGAGATCGGTGTCCTGCTCGAAGAGCAGCTCGATCGACGACAGTTGCGGCACGGACTTCGAACGGATCACGTCGAGCCCCTCGATGCCGTTGAGCGACTGTTCGAGCGGGATGCTGACGAGGGACTCCACTTCGGTTGCGGTCAGCCCAAGGGCGATCGTCTGAACCTCGACCCGCGGCGGCGCGAACTCCGGGAAAGCGTCCACGGGCATGTCGCGCAGTTGCTGGGCGCCGAAGACCATCATGGCGGCGCCGAGAGCGACCACGATGAAGCGGAACTTCAGGCTAGAGCCGACGATCCAACGCATCATCTTCGGGAACGCCCCTTCACACGGAATTCAGTCGCCACAGGTCCGATCAGTCTTCTTCGATCCCGCCGTATTCGACGCCCCACAGCTCCGTCGCTCCGACCGTCACGACCGGAGTTCCCACCGACGGCCCCGCTCGCAGGAATGCCTTGTTGCCCTCGATCCGGCGGACCCTGATGTCCTTCCGGACGAAGACGAGGTGCTCGGGGTTCGTGTACGTCCACGTTTCGCCGGTCGGGTCGTAGAGGACTGCGGCGTACGGAATGACCGTGAGGCTCCCGTCGTTCCGGACCGGCGCGGTCTGGATGTCTAGCCGTTTCGCGGCGTCCTCAGTGAGGACGACGCGGATGAGCTTCCCTCCTTCGACCTTCTCTGCGACCCCTGGTTGCTCGGCTGCCTCCTCGCCGGTGCTTCCTCCGCATGCCGCGACCAGCAGAGGGACGAGGAGCAGTACCACGACGATCAAGCGGCGACCACTGTGCTGCTGCATGTTGCTTCCTCCCAGCACTTGACGGAGCTGCACGTCACACATTGAGCACCGGCATGAGCTCCTCGCGCTCGGGCTCCGCCGAGGGCTTGGCCGCACGGCTGGACGCGAAGCGCAGGTACAGGACGGGCAAGACGAAGAGATTGAGTAGGACTGAGGTGACGAGTCCGCCGAGGACGGCCGCCGCCGCGGGGCGCAGCAGCTCGTAGCCGGGCTTGCTGCCCATGACCAGGATAGGAATGAACATCACGGCCGCCGCCGAGGCGGTCATCAGGATCGGCACGACCCGGTCGCGGGCGCCGCGCAGGACGAGCTCCGCGGTGAGCGCTTCGCCCTCGCCCTGCCGCAGACGGCGCAGGTGATCGAAGAGCAACACACCGTTGCGCGTGGCGAGCCCGAACACCGCGAGCAGCGCGATGTACGACCCGAAGGAGAACGACTCGCCCGCCGCCAGCGTCGCCAGCAGACCGCCGACCGCCGCGATCGGCAGTGTGAGGAACGCCAGCGCGCCGATGCGCCAGCTCCCGAAGAACGCCTGCAGGAGCAGAAGAATCCCGACCGCGGCCGCGATCCCTATGGCGAATAGACGACCGAGCGGCTGAGCCTCCGGCGCGAGTACCTCCGCGTGGTACTCGATCGGGAGCGCGATCTCGTGCAGCCGGCGCTCGACGTCGCGAACCACAGCGTCGCGATCACGTCCGCTGACGCCGGCGACGATATCGACGTAGCGCGACACGGATTCACGCTTGATAACCGCCGGGTTTGGAGCGATTCGCACGTCCGCGACGTCCGCGAGACGTACGTGGCCGCCGCCGGGCGTGTCGATCAGCAGCTCGCGAACGCTCGTCAGGCTGCCGCGCGTTTCGGGCGTGCCCCAGACGACGACGTCGAAGACCTTCGACTGCTCGAAGAGATTGCCGACCGTCAGGCCGGACAGCAGGGTCGCTGCTGCGCGACGAACATCGCCCGGCTTGATCCCGAACTTCTCCGCCCTGGCGAGGTCGACCTTGACCTCGAGCGTCGGCTCCTCGACCGGCTGGAGGATTCGAGCATTCGTGACGCCGTCGATCTTGGCGAGTGCCTTCCGCACCTTCGTCCCCTGGCTCGTCAGGATCGGGAGCTCCTCGCCGTAGAGACGAACGACGACGTCGTCGCGGGTGCCGCTCAGGAGCTCCCCCACCTGCTCGTGCGTGTAGGTCTGGACACCCCGCGAGAGGCCGGGGTAGCCGGCGACCACACGGCGGATCGCGGCCACCGTCCTGTCGTAGTCGGCCGAGGAGTCGACGCTGACCCAGAGCTCGGCTGAGTTGGCGCCGACGACCTGATCGCCTGTCACGGCGCGGCCGACGTGTGCGCCGACATCGCGGACACCTGGAATAGAACGCAGCTCGCGGCCGACCAGGCCCGTGATCCGGCTCATCTCGGGCAGCGACGTGCCGGGGGGGCCGTCCCAACGGATCAGCAGCTCGGACTCCTTGAACGTCGGAAGCAGCGAGTGTCCGAGAAAGGGCACCGCCGAGGCGGCGGCCACGAGAGCGACGCCGACGGCGACATACGCGACGCGCGGTCTGGTGACGATTTGCGCCAGTCGCGCCTCGTACGCGTCCTCGAGCCAGCTGATCAGGGGAGCTCGGGCGCCGTTCGGCTCCGCGCGGGAGAGGAGCAGCACGCTCAGCGCGGGCGTCACCGTGAGCGCAACCACCATCGACGCGAGCACTGCGAGCAGGTACGCGCCGGCGAGGTCGGGGAAGAACGCGCCGGCGAGACGCTCGACGAAGAAGACGGGCACCACTGCCAGGCCGATGACGAGTGTCGCGTACAGCGTCGCCCTGCGGACCTCGAGCGACGCGTCGAGAACGATCCTGGCAATCGACTTGTCGCCGCCGGCGTCGCGTTCTCGACGCAGGCGCCGCGTGATGCTTTCGGCGTCGACGACGACGTCGTCGATCACTACTACGAGCGCGGCCGCCAGCCCGGCGAGCACGATCCAGTTCATCGTCGTCCCGAGCGCCCACAGCACGAGCGCCGCGGCCACCAGCGACAACGGGATCGCGACGATGCCGACCAACGCCGTGCGCCACCGGAAGAACAGGGCGCCGAGAACCAGGAACACCAGGCCGAGGCCGATGATCAGCGCCACGGTGAGGTTGTCGATCGACTTATCGACGTACGACGCCGGCCGGTAGACGGTCGTGTCGAATTCGATGCCCGAGAGACCGGGCTCCATAGCGTTGATCGCGTCTTCCACGCCGCGGGTGACGTCGAGGACGTTGGCCTCGGGGAACTTCTCGACGACGAGCAGGAGGCCACTACCGTTCCCGACGACCGCGTCGCCGATCAGCGGCTGATGGTTCTCCACGACCGTCGCCACGTCGCCAATGCTGAGATTGCGGCCGTGCGTGTCCTCGAGCCTCACTGCAGCGAGGTCCGGCGGCGTCCTCAGGGGCGAGATGTGCTGGATTCCGAGCCGTTGGTTGGGAGTGTCAATGAGACCGCCGGTGCCTGGCGTCGACGCCTCGACGAAGGTCAGCGGCGACACCCACAGAGCATTCGCCGTGGACTCGACGACCTGGTCGAGCGTGACCCGCTGGTCGCGCAGCCGCTGCGGGTCGACCTGCACCTGCAGCTGTCGGTCGCGCTGTCCCCAGACGGCGACGTTGGCGACGCCCGGCACGCCGACGAGACGTGGGGCGATCGTCCAGCGCGCAAGCACCGACATCTGGATCGGCGACACCGTCTTCGACGAGACGCTGACCAGCAGCACACGGTTCGTCGACGACAGCGGCTGCAGCATCCGCGGCGGCTTCGACACCTGCGGCAGCGCGTGCGCCTGCGTCAGGCGCTCCGCGACCACCTGCCGCGCGCGGAAGATGTTGGTCCCTGGTTCGAAGATGAGGAGGATTCGAGACAGCCCCGGGACCGACTCGGAGCGGATGTCGTCGAGGAAGGCAACACCGTTCAACAGGTCCTGCTCCATCGGAACCGTGATCAGCTGCTCCACTTCCGCCGCGGAGAGTCCGAGCGCCTCGGTCTGGATCTCGACGGTCGGCGGTCCGAACTCGGGCAAGACGTCGACCGGCATCTTGCGAAGCTGGGTCATTCCGACGACAAGCGTCGCCCCCGCCAGGGCAACGACGAGAAGCCGGAACTTCAGGCTCGAGCCAACGATCCAACGCATCATCGCCGGTGCCCTCCTTGGGAATCGGGACGCGGAGCGCGCGGGCACAGGAGTCCACCTTCGCGACCGCTCAGGCCAAGTCCGCGCTTGTTCGCGGGCCCACGATGACCTTCGCTATCCTTCGCGCCGACGCTGCTCACTCTGGTTTGCCTCCGGGGTGTTTGGCGTTTCGGGGCCGGGATTCAGCCGGCCCCACTTTTTGGTCGTCTGTCCTCTATGGCGGGATCTCCCGCCGCTCAGCTGATGCGAGCGCAGGCGGCGAAAAGCGGGCGCACCTGCTCCCCCGCCTGGACGAACCAGGAAGCCGGGGCACCAAGAGAGGGAGTCCTCCCCTGAACTCCGCGAGCCGCCCGTCTCTCCCCATCAATCTCCCACCTGCCGCAGACCGCAATACAGATCGGGATCTAGAAGAGAAGGTACAAGTTCGCGAGTTTGGCGTCAAGAGTCTCCACGTTGGGTTCGGCCGACGCCAAGACGGACACCACGTATTCGGATTTGGGCCGAACCTTCCTAACGGAGAAAGACCTGCTCGAGCTCGTCGACGAGCGCGAGCCCTCGTTCGGCTTGGGCCTGCAACTGTTTCGGCGGGCCGTCCGCGAGCCGCTTCATTGCGGCCACGTGCCTGCCAAATGCGGCTGCTTCCTTTGCTCCCCCCGCAGCGACGACTTTGGGCCGAAGGCGTGTCCAGGTCGGCTCGAGCCGATCGACTGCGAGCGCCACGTTCCGAGGTTGCCGGGCGAGCGACCGAAGCTGAGCCTCCCGGTCGAGGTAGTCGAGCGTCAGCACCTTCGCCGGGACGCGGTTGTGGAACCGTCCGTAGAAACCGGGCATCAGCTCCGACACGGCGTTCGCCGCGAGCGCGATGCTGACGAACCTGCCGCCGCGCGAGACCCGCGCGACGCGGTTCGCGCGCTCCTTGAGCTGAGCGATCTTCCTGGAGGGAACACCGGCCCGCCCGAGTGCGGTCGCAGCCGACCCGTTTGCCGTGGTTCGCAGCCTCGCAGCCTCAGCCACCACTTCGCGCCGGTCGCGAGCAAGCGCGAAATCGACGATGTCCTCGGCGCTCGATTCGACCGCCGTGAGGCTCGGCGGCGCCGGGGTCTGGACGAGCGCTGCGTTGACGGGCACTGTTGCTGTGGCCGCATCCGTGGAGGCAGCGGCGACCGTCCCGCCGCCGGCCGCCAGCATGCTGGCCGCGAGGACACAGCCGACGACCCGACAGCCGAGGCTGCCGATGCCACGTCGCGTGTTCTTCACGTGACGCCCTCCGCGCTCGCCGCCGATGCAACGCTCGGCAACACGATCCAGGCGTCTGCGCCACCGTGATCGTTGTTCCGGACGTGCGCAGTTCCACCGTGCGCTTCCGCGATCACTCGGACGATGGCGAGCCCGAGTCCGGAGCTGGCGCCCGTCCGAGCCTCATCGGGGCGGGCAAAACGCTCGAACGCACGCGCGAGAAACTCCGTCGGAAAGCCGGAGCCGTCGTCGATCACGTGGAGCTCTACGCGCGCGTCGGTTACGGCCGCTGCCAGCCGCACCTCTCCTCCACCGTGCCGAAGGGCGTTGTCGACGAGATTCGCGAGCGCCTGCTCTAGCCTGATCCGATCGCCGAGGACGTGCACGCCCGACGCCGCCGCGGAGCCGAGTGGCCGTTCCGTTTCCTGCGCGCGCCACTCGAAGCGACTGGCGACGGAGTTCAGGAGCTCCCCTGCGTCGAGCCGTTCGAGCTGCAAACGCAGCTTCCCACGATCGGCCCGCGCGATCAGCAGGAGATCCTCAGCGAGCTGCGCGAGCCGGTCGACCTCAACCGACGACGCCCGCACCGCCTCCTTGAGCTCGTCGACGGATTCGGCGTGACGCGATGCGAGCTCGAGCTCGGTGCGAAGCAGTGCGAGCGGCGTGCGTAGCTCATGGCCCGCGTCGGCGACGAAGTCGCGCTCCCGCTCCACGGCGGCCTCCAGCCGCGCAAGCATCGCGTTTAGCGTCTTCCCGAGCCGTTCGACCTCGTCTCCGGTCTGCGGCACCGGTAACCTCTCACCCGGCGTCTCGGCCGAGATCTCCGCGGCGCGTCGCCGCATCGACTCGACGGGACGCAGCGAGATTCCCGCCAAGAGATAGCCGGCGAGCGTCGCGAGCGCGAGCGCGATCGGGCCGGCGATGAGGAGCTCGTAGCGGAGGCTCGCGAGCGTCTCGTCGGCATCCCCACGCGTGGCCCCGACGACGAGCACGAGTCTCTCGCCCCTGAGCACCACCGGTGTGGCGAGGAGCCGCGACGGCTCGTCGAGCCCTGGGACCGAGGATCGATCCGCGAAGGTCGCGCTTCGAAGCGCCGCGCCGCGCTCTTCGGCGTTCAGGAGCGGCGCGGACCGGAGCGGCCGCGTCGCGTCGAGGACGCGGCCACGAGAATCGACGAGCTGGGCGAACGCCTCGCCCGGCTCGATGAACGGCGCGCCGTTGGCTCGCGCAAGCGGGGCACCGGGTCCGCGGATGACCGCCGCGAGGTCTTGCGCGCGCAACCGCAGCCCGCGGTCGAGCGCGAGCGAGAGCTGGGAATCGAGCCTCATGTAGAGGAGCCAGCCTGTCGCGGCGAGGACAACCGCCATCGCAAGCGCGAAGGCCGCCGCGACGCGGAGCCGGATCGGAGCGCGCCTCATGCCCCGCCGTCCACGCGGAGCCGATAGCCGGCGCCGCGGATCGTCTCGATGGAGTCGCGGTCGAACGGCTCGTCGATCTTGCTCCGCAGGTGTCTGACGTAGACGTCGACGACATTCGACCGGTTCTCGTACGCGAAGTCCCATGCGTGTTCGAGCAGGTGCAGGCGCGAGAGCACTTCGTCCGGCCTACGCATGAAGGTCTCGAGCAGCGCGAACTCCTTCGACGAGAGCTGGATCGCCGTGGAGCCGCGCCAGACACCACGGGTCGCCGGGTCCAGACGAAGGTCGCCGACCTCCAGCACGGCCGGCCGCTCGAGCTCGCCGCGACGCGTGAGCGCACGGAGACGCGCTAGCAGTTCCGCGAAGGCAAAGGGCTTGACGAGATAATCGTCGGCGCCCGTGTCGAGGCCCGCGACACGGTCGTCCACCGAATCGCGGGCGGTCAGCATGAGCACCGGAACCCAAACGCCGTTGTTGCGCAGCCGGCGGCAGGTCTCGAAGCCGCTCATCCCGGGCAGCATCACGTCGAGGACGATGGCGTCGTAGTCTGCGGCCTCCGCCATCCAGAGCGCCTCCTCGCCGTTCACTGCGACGTCGGCGGCAAGCCCTTCGTTGATCAGGCCGCGGCGAATCAGGCTCGCCATGCGGAGCTCGTCCTCGACGATCAGTAGGCGCATGCTGTCATCGTCGCCGGTCCTCGATGAACGAAGGATGAAGGCGGAGGTCGAGCGTTCATCGTCTCTTCATCTTCGAATTCCACTGTAGACCCCATGACGCCGGCCGTCGAGACCGACCGCCTCGGCAAGCAGTACGGCCCGCTCGTCGCGCTCGAGGAGCTCAGCTTCTCGGTTGCGGCCGGTGAGGTCCTCGGAGTGCTCGGCCGGAACGGCGCCGGCAAGACGACCGCGATCCGCGTGCTCACTACGATCTTGCCGCCCAGCCGTGGCCGTTTCTCCGTGGCAGGCGTGCCGCACACGCGGCCGGCGGCGATCCGTCGGCTCGTCGGCGTGCTTCCCGAGAGCGCCGGCTACCCGCAGAAGGAGACGGGTCAGGAGTACCTGCGCTACTTCGCACGGCTCTTCGGGCACAGTCGACGGAGCGCACGTGCGGTCGGCGACGCGCTGCTCACCCAGGTCGGGCTCTTAGACCGACGGCACTCGCTGATCGGGGGCTACAGCCGCGGGATGCGCCAGCGCCTCGGGATCGCCCGAGCGCTCGTCAACGACCCGCAGGTCGTCTTCCTCGACGAGCCCACGCTCGGGCTCGATCCAGCGGGCCAGCGCGAGGTCCTCGCGCTCGTCCGCCGACTCACAGCCGAGCGCGGCGCAACCGTTCTGCTCAGCACGCACCTGCTTGCAGAGGTGGAGGAGGTTTGCTCGCGCGTGCTGATTCTGAACCGCGGCCGCCTCGTCGCCGAGGGGACGGTGTCGGAGATCTCGCGTCGGGCAGCAGCGCCCCGGAGCGCCAGGCTCCGCGTTGCTCCGGAGCACCTCGACCTGGCGCTCGCGACGTTGGCGGCTTCGGCGGGCATCGAGGGGGTCGAGTCGAGCGACGGTCAGCTCGGCACGCTGATCGCCAGGCTGGACGGCCACAGGAGCACGACTGCGATGAACGCCGGGCTGCGCGCGCTCGCGGACGCCGACGTCCCCGTGCTCTCCTTCGAGCTCGAGGGCGCACGCCTGAGCGACGCGTTCCTCGCGATGACGGAGGACATGTGACCGTCGACGCCGCCCGCGCCGCGCCCAGGGCGCATACGCCCGGCTGGGCAATCGTCGGCGAACGGGAGCTGCGTGCCCTCTGGCTCGGCGGGAGGGGCTTGCTCCTCGGCCTCGGCTTCAGCGTCTTGCTCAGCGTCATCGCCTACCTCACGGCGACGAACCAGGCGCTCAACTTTCTCGAGCAGCGCGAGTCGGTCAACCTCACGCTCCAGGTCGCGATCGCCGTCGGCTCGCTCCTGGCACTCCTCGCCGCGGCAGACACCATCAGTGGCGAACGCGAGCGCAGCACCCTCGAGAGCGTGCTCGTAACACCTGTCTCGCGGGCCGACTTCATCGGTGGGAAGCTGCTCGCCGCCCTGTCGCTCTGGCTGGCCGCGTTCGTGATTACGATCCCGTACGTGTGGTTCCTCGGCCGCGGAATCGGTCTCGTCGGCGACGCGCTCCTCAGCGGGATCGTCGTCGGGACCTTGCTCGCGGTCTTCCTGGCGTCGTTCGGAATCGTCGTCAGCGTCTTCGCCGGCTCGAACCGCGTCAGCCTCTCCGTGAGCTTGTTCGTGCTGCTCGCGGTCTTCGCTCCGACCCAACTCCCTTCGAGCGCCCAGCAGGGGTGGGCCGGCGAGCTTCTTCTTCGCGTCAATCCCGTCAGCGCCGGCGAACACTACGTCGGCAAGATCCTTGTCAACGGCCACGCCTGGAGCGAGGATGCATCCTGGCTCGTGTCGCCGATCGCCGGCGCGGCAGCGTTCGCTGCGCTCGCCGTCGTCGTCGGCTCGCGCTTTATCCGCCTAGGACGAGGCGGCGGGGAGTGAGCCCTTACCGTTCACTCGGAACCACCCTGGCGGCGATCTCAGCAGCACTCGTCTTGGCCAGTGCCTCCGGCGCCGCCGCCGACGTCTCCGTGACGGTCGACCGGGCGCGCATCACGACCGAGCTCGGCCAGAAATTCATCTTCCGGACAACAGTCGCCAATCGTACGTCGAGCGCGACAGTACCGCTGATCGCCCATCTGAACGTCCTCAGCCTCCGCGAGGGTGTCGAGGTCGATCCCGAGGACTGGTCGACGCACCGCACTCGGTACCTGGGGACGATTCCCGGCCGCGGGTCGCGCACGATCACATGGCAAGTGCATGCAATCAACACCGGCAGGATCGCCCTCTACGTCGCCGTCCTCCCGCAGCTCACATCCAACCGACCGCCGACAACAGGCCAGACGGTTCAGCTCGTCGTCGCCGACCGCGACACGCTCAACTCCGGAGGAATTCTCCCCCTGGCGCTCGGGATCCCTGCCCTTCTCGCTGTCATGGGCGGTGGCATCCGCGTGGCGAGAAGGCGGCGCTGAGCGCAGGGTGCGCTGAACGTTCAGCTACTGCCCGCCGAAGCGATAGGCGGTGCGCCCTGAGTCGACGTCGACGAGCTCTGCGCCGAGGACGTTGCGGTAGAACTGGTTCGAGCGCTCCCAGTCAGGAACTGCGATGACGATCTGATCGAGCCGGATTTCGGCCGCAGATCGGGTATGCTTTCGTAGAGCGACGCTCACTAGGGGATTCCGAGCGCGCCCTCTCTATTTCTCGGAGGTAACGCGGCCACAGCGCGCCGCTTACATGCAGGAAACGACCGAGCAACGACCAGCAAGCCCTGCGATCGACGATCTCGTCGTCGCGGCTCAGCGTGCGGCGGACTGGGCCGGCGAGCCCTTCCTCCACAACGGCGAAGAGCCGGCCGAAGTGCTTGCGCCGGGCACCGCGCGCCGCAACGCGCTCGACGAGGCGCGCGCGGAGATCGAGGCCGGCCGCGAGGAGCCCTCTTCCCGGTGGAAAGTCCGCTTCGCGCTCATGCTCGGGCTCGAGCGGATCCTCAGCGAGCGCCCGACGAAGCTCGCCTCCGGCACCGAGCTGCGCCGCCATCAGGTAGACGCGCTGGCAGGGATGCTCACCGAGCTGATCGCCGCCAACCAGCGTGTTGAGGAGCCGGTGAACGGCAACGGCCTCCCGGAGCCTGCGGAAGTCGAGGACGAGGAGGACGAGTACGAGGAGCTCGTCGACGAGGAGCTCGCGGTCGAGGAGCCGGCTCCGGCCCAGGATCCGGGTGCAGTCCGCCGTTACCGGTTCCGCCACCCGACGGCCTCCGGCAAGACGATCGCGGCCGCCGGATTTGTGGAAGCGGCGCGAACGATGGGCGTCCTCATCCTTACGCACCGGCGCCTGCTCGTCTCCCAGTTCAACCGCGAGCTCGCGGCCGAGGGTTACGGCGACCGGCTGACGCCGATCGTTGAGCAGGGTCAGTCCTCGCAATTACCGAACCTGATCACCGTCCAGACCTACGCCTGGTTTGCCCGCCACTTCGACAGCGTCAGCCGCGACGCGTATCAGCTCGTGATCGCCGACGAGGCACACACGGCGCTCGGCGAGAAGACGAGCCACGCGATCCGCAGCTTCCCGGAGCCGATCTACATCGGGATGACGGCCACCGAGCAGCTGATCGCAAAGCAGGTCTCGGATGTCTTCCCCGCGTCGGTCGACGATCTCCCGCTCCAGGACGCCGCGCGGCGCGGGCTGATCGCACCACTGCGCACACTTCGCGTTCCCCCCGCGGCGGCGATCCACTCGGTGCCGATCGTCGGCGGCGACTTCGAGGAGCGCGCTCTCGCAGCAGTGCTCGACCACAAGGCTCTGAACCAGGCGGCCGCCAGCCTCTACCGCGACCGCTTCGACTCGACGCCGGGGATCGTCTACGCGGCTGGAGTCGATCACGCCTACAACCTGGCGCAGGAGTTCCGCGCCGCCGGGCTCAAGGCCGAGGCCGTCAGCGGCCGGACGCCGCCGGTCAAGCTGGCCGAGATCCTCGCCGGCTACGAGCGCGGCGAGATCGACATCCTCATCAACGCGATGCTGCTCGCCGAAGGCTGGAACTCGCCACGGGCAACGGTCGTCATGCATCTCGCCCCCACCGCGAGCCGCCGCGTCTACCAGCAGCGCATCGGCCGCATCATGCGGATGCACCCGCGGAAAGAGGCGGGCATCGTCGTCGACTTCGTGAACAAGGGCGCGACGCACAACGACCGCGCCGTCTCGCTGCACAGCCTGCTCGGCGCCGACTTCTACCGGGAAGGCGCCCGGGTGACCCCCGCGCCGCGGCGTCGCCCGAACCGCCGCGCGCGCCGCAAGCTTTCTCCTGCGCCCTGGCTCGTGCCGGTGACTCCGGACGTGCGGCGGCGCCTCTCGGTCATCCAACGGGAATGGCAGCGGATCGACCCGAAGTACCTCGACGAGGACGAACAGCGCTACTGGGCGGCGATCGCGGGTCGCCAGGTGCGCTTCGAGGAGCGGACGGAGTTCGTGACGAAGCTCTCGGATGGGAAGGCGAGCAGGGCCTGCCTGGAGCAGTTCCTCGCCACCGCCGCCGCCGAGAACCCGAACCGCCGGCTGCGGATAATGGCGCTTGCGGACCGCGTGTCGATGCAGGTCGAGAGGGCCGAGTTCGACGACCTGGTCATGCTCGTCATCCAAGGGGCGACCTGGGACAAGGACCGCGTCCAGGGAGCGCGGATCCTGCTCCGAGCGATCGGCGAAGGGAAGGCGGACGCACCGGAGCAGATCCTCGCCCGCTGGACCTGGAAGCTGGCGCGGGCGACGCGGAAAGCCCAGGACCGTCGCGTCAGCGCGGAGTTCCCCGAGGCCAAGCGGTTGCTCGGCGCCCTTGCGAATTCGCGCGGCCATCGGCACGAGGAGAATGCGGCCAAGCTCGTCAACGCCGCGCTCGAGCTGCCGGTCGAAGTCGGCGTCGCGCTCCTCGCTTCAGCCGACGGCTACACGCCTCGGGCAACGCAGCTGATCGAGCGGGCACGAGAACGTCTCGGGACTCTCTCGGAGGTCGCCTACGCGCTCGCCGAGAACCTGCCTCCGCCGAAGGCGCACACCGGAAGGCGCCGGCGACGGCGTCGCAAGCGCCGGGGCGGCGGGCAGCAGGCCGAGGGGCAGGCGAGCGGAGACGGCTCGGCGCCCAGGAACACGCCCAAGCGCCGGCGCCGGCGCCGGAAGCCCGCCGCTGACGGGGGCGGGTCTTCGCCGGCGGCCGAGCCTGCCCGCGTCGTCGAGGCGTAACGCTTCCTTAAGCCGCAGGACTCTACGCTGGTGGACGAATGCTGGTCCTAATCGGAATCGGTCTCGCCGCGGGTTTCATCACCGCGATCTCTCCCTGCGTCCTGCCGGTCCTCCCGATCATCTTCGCCGGCGGCGCAACCGGGGGACGACGGAAGCCGTTTGCGATCATCGCGGGGCTGATTCTCAGCTTCTCGGCGTTCACGCTCTTCGGCGTCTGGGCGCTCCGCCAGCTCGGGCTCCCTCAGGACTTCCTGCGTGACGTCGCGATTGGACTGCTCTTCCTCGTCGCCGCGACACTGCTCTTCCCCCGCCTCGAGGAGATCGTGCAGCGTCCATTGCTGCGGCTCACCCGGAGGCCCAGCGGGGACCTCGGCGGCGGCTTGCTGCTCGGCGCCAGCCTCGGGCTCGTCTTCGTTCCCTGCGCCGGCCCGGTGCTGGCCGCAATCACGGTCGTGGGCGCAACGCAGGACGTCGGCGCAAAGTCGGTCGTGCTGACACTCGCGTACTCGACCGGCGCGGCCATTCCGATGTTGCTCATCGCCTTCGGCGGACGGGCAGGGATGAACGCGCTCAGGCCTCATGCGCACACGATCCGCCTGGTGCTCGGCGTCGTCGTCGGAGTGACGGCGCTCGCGATCGCCTTCAACGTCGATCGCCATTTCCAGACCGCGCTCCCGGGCTACACGGACGCGTTGCAGAAGAAGGTCGAGGAGAACAACCGCGCGCAGAGCGAGCTGCGAAAGCTGAGGGGCAACACGCGCCAGGCCGCGGGCAACTCGTCGCTGCGGGACTTCGGAGCGGCGCCGGAGTTCGCCGGCATCTCGCAGTGGATCAACAGCGAGCCGCTGACGCTCCGGAAGCTGCGCGGCAAGGTCGTCCTGATCGACTTCTGGACGTATTCCTGCATCAACTGCCTGCGCACGCTGCCGCACGTAAAGGCCTGGTACGGCACGTACCACCGGCGCGGACTGGTCGTCGTCGGCGTCCACACGCCGGAGTTCGCCTTCGAACATGTCGCGAGCAACGTGCGGAGCGCCGTGCGCCGGCTAGGCGTCGAGTATCCGGTGGCGCTCGACAATGACTACGGAACCTGGAACGCGTGGCAGAACCAGTACTGGCCGGCGAAGTACCTGATCGACCGCCGCGGCCATCTGCGCTACTACCACTTCGGCGAAGGCGAGTACGACACGACGGAGGCACGCATTCGCACCCTGCTCGGCGAGAGCGCGGGCGCGCTGCCGGTCGCGGCCGAGCTCACCGACCCAACGCCTACGGTCCGGACCACGCCCGAGACCTACCTCGGCTATCAGCGGCTCACGCGTTTCCCCCAGGGAACGTACACGCCCAAGCAGTTCGCGGACTATCGCTTCCCGGGAGAGCCTCTACACCAGGACGAGCTCGCCTATGCGGGCTCGTGGCGTGTGAATTCGGACGAGATCGTCGCGGGTGCCGGCGCGCGCCTGCGGCTCCACTTCACCGCGCAGGAGGTGCACCTCGTGCTCGGCGGGCACGGCACCGTGGGGGTGCTCCTCGACGGCGAGAGTCGCGGAACGGTCCGCGTGCGGAAGAGCCGGCTCTACACGCTCCTGCGGCTACCCGAGCTGCGGAACGGGCTGCTCGAGCTTCGCTTCAGCCCCGGTGTGCGGGGCTACGTGTTTACCTTCGGCTAGTCCGGGCGTCTATTGCTCGCTGGCGAAGTCGGGGTCGCCGTCCTCGTCTTCGCGCTCGCGCAGGAAGCGCGTGAGCTCCGCGGCCAGCGCGTCGCCCGAGGGCAGCGCTTCCTCCTCGGCGAGCGTATCCGCCCGCTGCTCGAGCTCCTCGATATACGCGGCCGTGTCCGGGTCCGAGGCCACCGCTTCCGAGACCTGCTCCGAGTAGTTCTCCGCCGCTTCCTCGAGCTCGCCCGTGTCGATCTGGGCGCCGAGCAGGTCGCCGAGCCGCTCGCACAGCGCAAGCGCCGCCTTCGGGCTCGGCGTCAGCGAGACGTAGTGCGGCACGGCGGCCCAGAGGCTCGCCGAGGGCAGGCCGGCCCTCAGACACGCGTCATGGAGGACGCCGATGATTCCGGTCGGGCCCTCGTACCGCGAAGCCGACAGACCGAGCCGCTCGACGAGCTGCTTGTCCGTGGCGCTTCCGGTCACCGGGCAGGGGCGTGTATGGGGGACATCGGCGAGCAGCGCGCCCAGCGTGACGACGAGCTCGACGCCGAGCTCCTGCGTGAAACCGATCAGGAGATCCGTGAACGTGCGCCAGCGGAGATTCGGCTCGATTCCGAGCAGCAGCACGGCATCGCGGTCGAGCCCTGGAGGACGACCGTGGTAGAAGACCGTCGCCGGCCAGTCGATCCGCCGCGTCAACCCTTCTTCGAGGGTCACGTGCGGGCGCGTGGCCTGGAAGTCGAAGAAGGTCTCGGGATCGACCTCTGCGAAGCGTTTTGCCTCCCAGAGCTTGGCGAGGTAGCCGGTCGCGAGCGAGGCGCCCTGCCCGCCGTCGTTCCAGCCGCGGAAAGCCGCGATCAGGATCGGGCGCTCGAGCTGAGGGCGGCTCGAGATGAGGAGCTCATCGGCCACGCCCTGAGTTTAGGTGCTGACCGGCGCGAGCGATCTGGGCGGCCGGAAGAACAGCGCGGCCAGGGCGATCGTGCCCGCCCAGACAGCCGCGGCGAGCACGACGTGGACGAGAACGAGCTCCCACGGCAGCTTCGTCCGCCACTGGATCTCGCCGATCCCCATCTGCACCAGCAGCAGCCCGAGCACGAGCACGCCCAGGCGAAAGAGCCCGGGAGAGCGTTGTCGGTACGCCGCGAGATAGCCGACGGAGAAGAGGAACGAGAGCAGGAATGCGCCGACGACCGCCCCGTGCACGTAGACCGCAGGCTCGAGCGATCCGAAGCGGTCGATGTGCTCGCCTCCGCCCGAGTGCGGCCCCGCGGCGGTTGCGAACGTCCCGCTGACGATGAGGGCGAAGGCGGCGGCGGTGAAGACGAGGGCGAGCGCTCGCAGCTCTCGCGGCACGAGCGGCGGAGAGAGGCCGTCGCGGAGGCCGAACGCCTCGACCGCAACGACGACCGCGCCCGCGAGCAGGACGATCGAGAGCAGTAGGTGGGCCGTCACCACCGGCCAGCGAAGGTCGCTCGCGACGGCGAGGTAGCCGAGCGGCGCCTGCGCAAGCGCACCGAGGAAGACGAGTAGGGCGAGTCTCCGCGCCCAGTCCGGAAGGCCGGGGGTTCGGCGCGCCGCAAGCCACGTGACGAGGGCCAGGGTAATGACCACGCCGCCGACGAGCCGGTTTCCGAACTCGACGAAGGCGTGCGAGTCCTTCGCCGGCAGCGGATGTCCTCGCTCGCAACCCGGCCAGTGCCGACAGCCGAGCCCTGAATCCGTGAGGCGCACCGCCGCGCCGCTGCCGACGATCAGCCAGAGACCCGTGGCGGACGCGACCGCGAGTTGGAGGAAGCGCGCCGGCGAGAGCTCGAAGCTCCTGATCCGCGCGAGTGCGGTCGAGGCCTCCACCGAAGAAACTCTAGAGAAGCGGTTCGAGCAGCTCGGGGTAGCCGTCCGCGCCGGGAAACGGAGTCGGCCTAGACCCGAGAAAGAGGGGCCGGTCGGCGGCATTGAGGAGCACCGGCATCATGTCGGGCCCGCGCAGCTGGCCGAGGATCCCCGCGGCGCACTCGAGCTCGCCGAAGCGCTCGACGCCGTCGGCCCGGACGCCCGGACCCGCCAGCAGGAACGGTACCGGATCGCCTGAGTGGATCACTTCGGGGTAGGTCGGTGTCGCGTGGTCGCCGGTCACGCAGACGATCGCACGGTCGACCGGCAGCGAGCCGAGCTCGGCGTCGAGGGCCTCGATCGTGCGCTTCTTGACGTCGGGATCCTTCGTGTGACCCGCGAGATCGGTCGCCTTGAGATGGGAGAACACGAAGGTGTCGCTCTCCGCGAGCAACTCGACAGCGAGCTCGACGCGCGCGCGGAGGTCGGCCGGCGCATCGTCTCCTTCCGGGACATGTCGCGGCTCGAGGCCGACCGCTCTGGCAAGCCCGAGCAGAAAGCGCGAGTCGGCCAGAAAGCTCCCGTGCAAACCGTGCCGCTGCGGAAAGGTCGGCGCGGGACGAGGTCGACCCCACCACTTGAGCGTGATCACGTTGAGGACCGGGAGAGCCTGTTCCGCGCGGCGCATGTTGACCGGATGCGCGTCGAGGAGCTTCAGCGTCTGCCGCGTCCAGGTCTCGGCCACCCGGGCGGTGTGCTCGGCTTCGGGCACCACCGCCTGCGGGCGCAGCACCGGATGGCGATCGCGGAAGAACGCGTCGGTATCCGTAATGCGCTCGTCGGCCCCACCGGACACGCGCAGCACCGACTCGCCGCGCCCGAGATGTCTGAGCGAGAAGCGGAGACCCTCGACCTCGAGGCCGTCGCACGCGGCCACGAGCGTTGCGGCATCGTTCTCGTCCTCCACGGTGCGCCGCGGCCGCCCGGTCAGCCAGAGCCCATCCGGCCGGCGGTCAGCAAGCCGCAGCGCGGCGAATGCGAAGGCGTCTTCTGGATCGACGTCCTGGCCGTCTCCGAGCGCCTCGAAGACCGCCCGTCCGGGAAACTCCTCCGGCGTATATCCGAGCATCGCCCAGTGCGCGATCTCGCTCGAAGGCGCCCGGCCGGGGCCGACGCCGTAGATGAGCCCGCATGAGCCGCGGGCGCTGAGCCGGTCCAGGCTCGGCGTCTCCGCGACCTCGTTGGCGGTTTGCCCGCCGAGTGAATCGTGCGCGCGGTCGGCCAGCCCGTCGAGGAGGACGACGAAGATCGGGTACATAGCGCGGGGAGGCTAACGGGATCGCGTCAGCATTTCGGCACGATCGAGGTCGCGGAGCACCCGCGCGACCCCCGGTGGGACGAGCGGCTCCCAGTCGGCTCCCGAGCGCAACGCTTCGCGCACCTGGGCGCCCGAGATCTCCTTCTCCGTCCCTTCGTCGAGCACGACGACCTCGTATCCGGCTTCCCGCAGCCGCTCGAGCTTCTCTCCGCCCCAAGCAGAGAAGAGGCGCACGAACTGCGTCACGCCCTCCGGGACGTACGCCGACCAGAGCTCGGGCTCATTGACCGGAAAGGGGATCACGTGCACACGCTCAGGATCGAGCCCGAGGTCACCGGCCGCCGCCTTCACCATCAGCAGCCGCTCTCCGTAGCTGAACGGATTCGATGCCGGCAAGTGCCTGGCGGGATCGCTCGCCTCGGGCTTGACCCGAGCCGGATCAGGATTCGTGATCCCGACCCAGAGCTCGTCGCAGCGCTCTGCCGCTCCGCGCATGTACTCCTGGTGCCCGCAATGAAAGGGCTGGAACCGACCGTGGATCATCCCTCGCCGCAACGCCCGCAGGCTCCTAGTCGACGAACACGCCGGCACCCTCTTCAACCGATCCGACGCGGCGGAGGAAGAGGCGGCGGGCGGCGAACTCGGCCTCGAGCGCCGGACCTTGCTGCGCTGCTAGCGAGACGAGCAGTCCGCCGGCGGTCTGCGGGTCGTAGCCGAGCACGACGAGCGCGTCCGGCACTCCCTTGAGCGTCAAGTGCCTGCCGGCGAAGTCGCGGTTGCGAGGATCGCCGCTCGTCCGGACGCCCTTGCGGGCGAGATCGAGAGCCCCGTCGATCGCCGGGAAGCGTTCCGACTCGAGCAGCGCGCGGACACCGCTCCGCTCTGCCAGCTCGTGGACGTGGCCGAAGAGCCCAAAACCGGTCACGTCTGTAACGGCGTTGACCTTGACCCGGCGGAGCACTTCGGCCGCATCCATGTTCAACGTCTTCATCCAGCCGACCGCCCGCTCGAGCTGCTGCGAGCCGATCTGGGCCCGCTTGTAGCCGGTCATGATCAGGCCCGTGCCGAGCGGCTTGGTGAGGTACAGCGCATCGCCCGGCTGAGCCGCCGCCTTCGTCCAGACACCGTCCGGATGCACCGTGCCGACGACGGCGAGCCCGTACTTGGGCTCGTCGTCACGAATTGTGTGCCCGCCCGCGAGCAGGGCGCCCGAGGCCCGCACCTTCTCGTCGGCGGCCGCGAAGATCTGCGCCAGCATCTCCATCGGCAGCTCCTCGGGAAACGCGGCAATCGAAAGCGCGAGCAGCGGCGTGCCGCCCATGGCGAAGACGTCGTTCAGCGCGTTCGCGGCCGCGATTGAGCCGTAGTCACTGGGGTCGTCGACAATCGGCGGGAAGAAGTCGAGAGTGAAGATGAGCGCCCGCTCGTCGTCGAGGCGGTAGACGGCCGCGTCGTCAGCCGGCGCAAGACCGACGAGCAGATTCTCGGCCTCGGCCGGCACGAAGCCTGCGAGCAGCTGCTCGAGGCGGGCGGCCGAATACTTCGCGGCACAGCCTCCGCAGGAGGCAAGATCGGTGAGCTTGACGTGGGCGGCGTCGATTTCCACAGGCGACTCCCGGGGAGCGGAACTGTACAGCTCAAAACGTCCACGCGAAAAGCAACATTCCCTTAACTCCGCCCCGCAATAAGAGCGGCGGCGGTAAAAACCGCCGCCGCTGTCAGGGGAGAGGAGGAGCTTGTATGTCTCACTGACGTTCGACAATCACGGGGGAACCCCTGGTTCAGGGCGGTGGCGCGCTGCGAGCGTTTCAGGAGCCGCCTCAGGTGATCTAGCTTCGATTTGCGCGTAGTTAGCCTCCCGCCGGGCTCAGCCCGGCTCCGGCGCGGATGGTTGCGGTCTCCGTGATCGGTTTATTTCAGGGCCCTTTTTGCCCGGCGATCATGCGCTCACAACTCGCCGGGAGTGCGGACGATCCTCCACAGCATGTAGAGACCGAGCAGGACCGAGAGGCAGAACCCGGGCAAGGAGACCGCATGGTTCCCCGACTATCGGCGCCGAGGAGCGTTGCCGGCCGGTCGCCGACGAGCCCGATCTCGCCGAGTACGCGCAGCAGCCGATTGCGACGGACCACTCGAGTCACCTCGAGCGCACGTTTCAGTCGTTCGAGCCGCGACCCCACCGAGTACCGATTACCCGGTCGGTGGAAAGGAGAACAAGCAGGGTCTCAGAGAGACCGTTGCTCAAGCCGTCCGCCAGGACTCCAGGCGCGAACGGCTACCGCAAGGGAGTGCGGGCTACGGCCCTTCCCACCAGGTGACACGTCCGAAAGCCTGCAGGAACAGCGCGATCTGGCAGGCGATCAAAACTAGGAAGATCAACTTGATGCGCATAGCGGCGGTGCTCACCTCCTTCCTAGAACCTGACGTCTTGAAGTGCTTCAGCAGCGTTCCGGTAAAGGCGCGCTGCGGCCCGATCGTCGCTCCTGCGAGCGGCGAGGTCGCCGAGCGCGATCCAGCTTCGGGCGCGGTGGCTCGAAGACGAGAGCTGCTCGAAGCTTGAATCGGCGGCGCGGAAAGCCTCCTCAGCCTCGTCCAGGCGGCCTTGCTCCATGAGCGCGCGTCCGAGCACGAGCTGGGAAGAGCCGATCTCGTGCAGAAAGTCGACGCGGCCCTCGAGGAGGCTCAGAGCCTGGAGCGCGAACCGCTCGGCCTGCTCGAAGTCGTTCAGCTCGAGGTGTACGGCGGCGAGCGAGCCCGTGGCCTGGGCAGCTTCGCCCTCGCTGTCTGCGTCGAGAGCGGTCGAGTAGGAGGACTTCAGATACTCGATCGCCTCCTCGGGCTTGCCGAGCATGAGGTTGAGCCCGCCAAGGTTGTTCAGCAGCCCGGCGAGGTTGCGCTGGTCGTTCTGCACCTCGTAGAAGCTCTTCGCTTGCTCTGCGTAGCTGCGCGCAAGCACCCAGTGTCCCATTCGCTCGGCAACGAGCGACGCCTGCACGTAGACGTTGGCCATCGTCGGGCCGTCGTCCAGCGACTGCGCGAGCTCGAGCGCTCGCTCGACGTCCTCGCGCGCCGCCTCGAGGTCGCGCTGGCGCCTGTAGCAGCGGGAGCGGTAGGCCAGGATGTTTGAGCGGAGGAGGTCACACGGGAGCTCTGATCGCTCGGCCAGCGTGTAGGCCTCGTTGAAGAGAGCGATGGCGGTCGAGATGCTCGAGAGCTTGAAGCGGCAGGCGCCAACCCGGTAGAGCACTTCGGCGCGATCGAGATCCGAGAAACGCTCGTCTTCGACGACGTGGCGCGCGCGCGTGAGCAGTTCCAGCGCCTCGCGCAGCTCGCCCTGCTGCATCCTTGCCCAAGCCTCGCCCGAGAGAGAGCGCGCCTCCAGCTCGGCGGCGCCGGTCGCCGCGACGGCTGGGCGCACTTGATCGAACTCGGCGACGGCCTCGTCGTACCGATGCGCTTCCACCAGAGCCTCGGCCCGCGTCAGCGTGGCCTCGACTCGGCCGCGCTCGTCCGTGGAGACCCCGTTCGCGAGATAGCCGGCGTCGACCTCGAGCCGGCTTGCGAGCCAGGCGATCGTGTCACTCGTCGGGCGCGTCTTGCCGCGCTCGATCTGGCTCACGTACTCCTTCGAGAAGCGCTCGCCGGCGAGCTCGCTCTGCGTCATCCCCGCGGCCACACGAAGCTGCCGCAGTCGCTCCCCGAGCCGGAAAGCTGCAGGCCGGGAAGCGTGGGTGAGAGAGGTGTGTGAGGTCGCGCGTGTCATGGCGGCTACTGCTCCATAGCGAAGTCAAGCGCACACTTCACCTTTGTGCAAGCTCCGATTGGGGGATATCCCCCGAAAGGGGCATCCCCATGGGGAAAACCCGGTGAAGTGGCGGTTCGCAAAATCACTTGACTGAGCTACTTGACCTAGTCCAAATGCGGTTCTATAGTGAGGTTCACCTTGCACCCCACGGCCGGACGCCAGGCCGTACTGCAAGGGGCGCGCCACGATATGGCGACGAAAGCCCGGGGGCGTTGGCTGGGCCGCAGAGCCAAAAGCCTCCGGGCCGTCGCCTCTCAAGGCGCACCAAATTGGTGGGGAGAGAAGGTTTATCTCGCCGCTAGGGATTGAACCCCCGGAGCCGCAGCCGGGGGTTCAACCCTTCGCTGGCGTTGGGGATCGTGGGGGAACCCCCTGGTTCCCTCACGTACCCCTTTGCGGGCGGTCGTGGTTGGCGGTTGTTTCAGGAGCCGCCTTACGTGGTCTCGCCTCTGGCGAGCGTAGTGAGCCTCCCGCCGGGCTAAGCCCGGCTCCGGCGGCGGATCGTTCCGACCTCCGAGAGCGGCTCAGGAGCGAGCGGTCAGCGGAGCGTCGCAACGAAACGAAGCAGGAGCGGCCACGAGGCCGCTCGGGCCCGCGCGTTCGATGCTTGGGTCCCCCCGAACGGCAGCCAACTCGTGCGCCCGAAGTTGATCGCGGCGAGCGGAAGGTACGGAACCGCACAGCCGACGCTGTGCCCGGCCTTCGGATAGATGAGGCCCACGACGTTGTGGCGGCCGTACCGCCGGGCGCGATCGACGAGCTCCCGCACAGCCTCCGCGGTCGGAAGGACTGCGTCCTTGCCGCCGCCCGTAGCCAGGACCGGCCCGGGAACCCGCTCGACCGGGATCGGTCCTTGAGGAATAGGGCTGCCGCCGAGCGTCCAGGCATCACCGCCCTGCCTCGGATTGCCGAGAGCGCCGAGAACATCAGCGCTGGAAGTGCAAGCGATCACCCCGTGCACCAAATTGGGGTAGGTCATTCCGAGCAACAGCGCGGCCTCTCCTCCGCGGGAGGCACCGAGGACGACGACGCGATTCGCATCGACGCCGGGTTGAGCGGCGAGCCAGCGGAGCGCCTTTGCGAAGTACTCCAACGGGATGTCCTTGAGCGTCGGTGGGAGCCCGGGCTCCTTGAAGTAGGCAAGCGAGAGCGTCGGGAAGCCACGCGAGGCGAGCAGAACCGCCGGCATGGTCGAATGACCGCCGAAGGAGCCGCCGATCTGCAAGACCGTGGGGGCCGGCGGCCCCGGTGGCGGCCGGTAGTACGTGCCGACGAAACCTTCGCTCGCAAGGCTCGTGTTCTCTGCGCTCACGCTCGCCGCCATGGCGCGCCGCACATATCGTGCAGAGGCGATCGTTCTCTCATTGGAGGCCGCCCGAATTCGCACGACCGTCGGCCCGAGCGAAGGGACAAGTGGATCAGAAACCTTCGCTTTGGCCGGTTGCATCGACCAGAACAACTTCATGTCCGAGCGCGTGTCGACAACTCCGCCGCGAGTCGCCCTGAACGCGAGCCGAGAGCGCCAGACTCTGCCCGCGGCATCGTGGGTCGTCGCCGACAGTCGAACCTGTTGTCTCGGTCGAAGGCCGGTCAGCCCGACGTCAACCGGCTGGTCGACGAGGGCGCTCGATGGCGAAACGACGAGCCTCGGCTTCGTTGTGAGCAGCGGAGAGGACCTCGCGGTCCCATTCAGCGCCAAGACGAACACTACGGCCGTCGCAACAAGAATCGGGCGGGTTCTTACACTCGCCACGATTGAAATCGTAGATGCGCAGCACAGCGGGGCGAGAATTCGGCCCGATGTTGGCCCTCGACGAAGCGCCGCGCAGCCGGAGCCGGGCTTCGCCCGGCGGGAGGCCTATTAGGTGCCGCATCCGGAGCACGACCACCGGAGGCGGCTCCTGAAACTGCTGAGCTACGACCCCGCCTGCAAGGAATGCGATGAAGGAGGGCCTCCCGCGGAGCGATGCTCCGCGCGTCCTCGAAAGACGAAGGGAGGCCCTGGCATGTTGTACGCGGGATTGGATCTCAGCCGCAAACGTCTTGACGTCCACCTCCTCGACGAGGCTGGC
>DASWDJ010000215.1:0-11704 GCA_036395295.1 Gaiellaceae bacterium
AGCGGCAATCATGTGCCTACGGCTTCGACGGCTGGTTGCTCTGGACGTGGGACACGACCGACGAGGCTCCGGGGGAGCCGAATCTCTGGACCGCGGTCGACGAGGGCGGAGTTATCGAGCACGCGCTGGCGCCGGCCGGCAGGCCCGATCCCTGCGCGTAGCGATCACCTTGAGCAGAATTGTCCCTCCTTCGGGTATCGAGGGATAGCCGAAGTGCGGCGATTTCTAGCTCAGCGGAATGAAGTCAGCGATCCCCACTCCCCCGGCACGCCCGATCATCGGCGAGTCGAGATTTCAGGCCTTCGAGCGCGAGGGTCTCCTCGCGCGGGCGCTGCCGTTCCTGGGCGCGATGTGGCTCGCCATTGTCATCTATCCGCTCCCCCCTCACGGTGAGGTCTCATCCGCCCTCTTTGGTGCCGCGGTCCTCAACGCGCTGATCGTGCTCAGCGCCGTCGGGCTGCCGTGGCACCGCTTGCCGCATTTCGCCCAGATCCTGCCTCCGTTCGGGTACTTCGTCGTCATCGCCCTCCTCCGCGAAGCCGACGGTGGCGCCGCCTCGTCTTACGGCGTCCTGGCGATGCTCCCCGTCTTCTGGCTCGCTCTCTATGGATCTCGACGTCAGCTCGCCGTCAGCATCGCCGGCGTTGCAGCCGTCTACTTCGTGCCCCTCGTGCTCGTCGGTTCCCCCGACTACCCGTCCGGCGAATGGACGCGAGGGCTCCTCTGGATCTGCGTGTCACCGATCGTCGGCTTTTCCGTCCAATCGCTCGTCCGCCAGCTGCGCGATCGGGCGGCCGAGGCGGCCAGGCGCGCCGAGGAGCTTCAGGTGAGCCAGGAGGAGACCCGCAAGCTCGTCGTGAGCATGGCGGCGGTCACCGAGGCCTCGCGCGAGATCGCGCGGACGACCGATGCTCGGCTCGCCCGGGAGGTCATCTGCTCGGCGGCCTGCACGGTCACTGGGGCCTGCTTCGCACAACTCATGGAGCGCAGCCCTGACGGCGACCTCGTCATGACCGCGAACCACGGCCTCCAGGGAGCTCCGCCGATGAAGGTGTCGCTCGACGAGGAGGGCTCGGCCGCGCGAACGGTGTTTCTCTCGAAGAAGCCGCTCTTCGTCCAGGATGCACGCGGGTACGAGCAGATCTCCCAGCGGGTCGTGCAGGCGACCGGCGCCGTCTCGATGCAGTTCGAGCCCGTGCTTCGGAACGAGGAGACGGTCGCGGTGCTCGTCGTCGGCTGGAGCCGTCAGGTCGACGGCTCGGGCCGGATTGCGGCCTCGCTGCGGATGCTCGCGGCTGAGACCGCGATGGCGCTCGAGCGTTCCGACCTGCTCGCGCGGCTCGAGGCGAGCGCGCGCACCGACGACTTGACCGGTTTGTTCAACCGCCGCGCCTGGGAAGAGGAGCTTCCGCGGGAGATGGCCCGAGCCCGGCGTCAGAGCGCTCCGCTCTGCATGGCGATGCTCGACCTCGACTTCTTCAAGAACTACAACGACGAGCGCGGCCACCAGGCCGGCGATCGGCTCCTGAAGCAGAGCGCCGCCGCCTGGGTGGAGGAGCTGCGTGCGAGCGACACGCTGGCCCGCTACGGCGGCGAGGAGTTCACAGTCGCTCTCCCCGGCTGTACGCTCGCGAACGCAAAGGCGATCGTCGAGCGAATGAGGCAAGCGATGCCGGCCGATCAGACCGTGTCCGCCGGAATCGCGTGCTGGAACGGGCGCGAGTCGGCCGAAGAGCTCGTCGGCCGGGCGGACGCCGCTCTCTACGAGGCGAAGCGCTCGGGCCGCGATTGCCTCGTCACCGCGGGCGGGCCGCCGCGGGCCGACGTCGAGTCAGTCGGCCTCTAGGGGCGAACCAGCCATGTCCGGTGCCTGGCACCGGACATGGGTCAGATCAACAGGCCCGTGAGGTACATGATCGCGATGCCGGCGAGGTAGCCGCCGAGCACGTAGCCCGAGCTGAGCCCGCCGGGTGCCTGTCGGGCAACGTAGCGCCCGACCTCGACCACGACCTCGAGCGCGGCCCCCGCCGCACCGGCGAAGAAGAGCACGCCGAGCACGTCGCTCGTCACGAACCCGCCCAGCCAGGCGCCGGGGATCGCAGGCGCTCCTGCGATCAGCGCGAGCGCCGCCAGCCGGCCGAGCCCCACCTGCCGCTGCCCCGCGATCGGCGTCGCGATCCCGAGGCCCTCGGTCACGTTGTGCACCATGAAGCCGACGACGAAGAAGCTCCCGAGGGCTAGCTCTCCGAGAGCGAACGACGTCCCGATCGCAAGTCCCTCGCCGAGGTTGTGCAAGCCGATCCCGACCGCGACGAGTGTCGCCAGCGCGACACCTCCGACCACACCCTCGCCGCGCGCAAACTGCCGAGAGAGCATCGTCAGGAGCAGATACGTCGAGGCGACCCCGAGCAGGACGAGCCCGACCCCGCCGAGCCCGCTGGGAAGCGTCGCCTGCAGGTCGATCGCCTCCGCCAGCGCCTCGAGTGCGAGAAACGTCAGCAGCCCGGCGGTCAGCGCCATGAACGCGGCGAGCCACTGAGGGCTCGCGCGGCGGAGCGACGGCAGCCAGGCGAGCCCGAGCGCAACCGGGAGGATGCCGACGAGAAACCCGATCACGCCGTAGCCCAGGAAGCCCTTGCCCGAAGCCTGCGGCGTCTCGAATGCAGCCGCGATCTCCTTGGTCGTCTGGACTCCATGCGAGCTCGTCACCCCGACCGTCACGGGCTCGTCGGGCACCCAGTCGTAGGGGACGACGATCGTCGCCGAGCGCAGCCGGCCGAGCGTCGAGTCACCGTCGACGTGGTAGGGGACGACGGCGTCGTCGATCGTGACCGTCGCGATCGTCAGGTCGTCGCGTTGCGGATTCGTGACCTTGAAGCGGATCTCACCCGGGTGGAACTCGACCCGGCGAATGTCGACCTCGTCGCGCGGCGGCGGATTGTGCCCGACGAGATCGAGCAGTGATCCGCCGGTCGTGGCGAAGAGCGAGACGGCGCCGACGAGCGCAAGCACCGGCACGAGCGCCCACAATCGCCAGCGCACGCCGCCAAGCCTGGCCGCGAAAGAGCCCGACTCCATCAGTCGCGGACGTCGAAGAAGCCCATCCAGCCGAGCTCGGCGAACTCGCTCTGGTGAGCGTGGAACATGAAGACGCCGGTGTTGTGGAACTCGATCTCGATCATGCCGCGCTCGCCCTGGCAGAGCATGACCGTGTCCGTGTAGTCGAAATGGTCGGTCGACCCCGTTCGGTAATAGCGGAAGAACTCGCCGTGCAGGTGGAAGGAGTTGATCAGGTCGAACTCGGTCAGGTTGGCGATGTAGATGCGGATCAGCTCGCCCTTCTTCACCCGGATCGGATACTTCGCGTAGTAGAAGGCGCGACCGTTGACGGTGTAGAAGTTGTTCTCCCCGTCGCCGTCCGTGTCATAGCCGTTCATCACCATGACGAGCTCGCGCGCCGGCGGGCGCGGTTTGGCCGGGTCGATGATGAAGGCACCGTAGAGCCCTTTGTGGATGTGCTTCTTGAGCGGGGTCGCATGACAGTGGTAGAGGTGCATCCCGTACGGGCGCGCGGGAAACTCGTATGTGAAAGATCCGCCCGGCAGGACCGTCTGGAAGACGCCGTCCATCTTCCCGGGGTGGATGCCGTGGAAATGGATCGTGTGCGGGTGCGAGCCCGCGTTTCTGAGGTTGACGCGGAGGAGGTCGTCCTCAGTCGCGCGGATGATGGGCCCCGGAACGGAGCCGTTGTAGCTCCACGCGTCGAAATGGACTCCTTGCGCGACCTCGATCGAATGGTCGAGCGCGGCGAGGTCGTACTCGCGGATACGGCCGGGTTGGTGGGGGAGAGCCTTCGGCGGGAAGAGGACGTCATCCTGTGCATGCGGGCCTCCCGGCGCGGGCACCTCGGCGCCGATCATCGCCGCGTGCCCCATCTGCGCGTGCTCGTGGCCCATGTGCATCGCCGAGCGCTCGCCGTGTGCCGTGCTGGGCCACGCGAGCTTGGCCAGCGGGGCCGCTGCCACGAAGGGCAGCGAGCCGGCGAGAACCTGTTTCCGGGTCAAATTTTTAGCCATGTCGAACTTCTGAGTTAGAGTATAGGTGATGATCCGCGACCTGACCGACGCCTCGCAGGACTATCTGAAGGAGATCTACAAGCTCCGGATGGAAGGTCGGCGCGCCACGACCTCGGCGATTGCCGAGCGCCTCGGCGTGCGGCCGCCGTCTGTGACGGCGATGCTCAAGCGCTTGACGACGCTCGGGCTCGCGATGCATGCGCCCTACCACGGAGTCGAGCTGACTCCGGCCGGCGAGCGCGTCGCACTCGAGATGATCAGGCATCACCGGCTGCTCGAGCAGTACCTCGCGCAGGCCCTCGGTCTCAGCCTCGACGAGGTGCACTCGGAGGCCGACCGGCTCGAGCACGCGCTCTCCGAGGAGCTGGAAGCCCGCATCGACCACTCGCTCGGCTATCCGACGCACGACCCACACGGAGACCCAATTCCGAATGCGAAGCTGCGCATGGCGCGGGGGAGTCTGCGGACGCTGGCGAGCCTCGAGCCGGGTGACGAGGCGACCATCCGCCGCGTTCCCGACGGCGACGACGAGCTCCTGCGTTACCTCGCGAAGCTGGCGCTGGTGCCGGGCAAGAAGGTGAAGCTGAGGCGAGCCGAGCCCTTCGGCGGTCCACTGACGGTGCGTGTTGGCAAGAGCGAGCATGCGATCTCGCGTGAGCTCGCCGCCGGCATCGGCGTTGGCTGACTGTCTTTCGTGACCGGTCCTAGCCGGGCGGGCGCAGTACCGCGAACTGGTCGGTCACTTCGAGCTTCGTCGCGCTGAAGCGGAAGAGCGCCGCCGGCCTACCCCCGGCGCGGCCCGGCTCACGACGTTTCCCCGTTGGCTCGAGCAGGCCTCGCCGCACGAGCACCCGCTGAAGATTCGTCGCCGAGAGCTCGTGCCCGAGTGCGGCGGCGTAGATATCGCGCAGCTCGCTGAGACTGAACGTCTCGGGCGCAAGCGCGAAGCCGAGATTCGTGTACGAAAGCTTCGCCCGCAGCCGTTCCCGGCCGGCGAGCGTGATCGCCCGATGATCGAAGGCAAGCTTTGGCAGCCGGTCGACGGAATGCCAGTCGGTGTCCTCGGGCAAAGCGGGGTCGACTCCGCGCGGGACGAGCCCGAGATAGGTGCTTGCCAGCTGCCATTCCTTCGGATGCCGTCCCGGATCGCTGCGTGTCTCGAGCTGCTCCAGGTGGGAAAGCTCGCGGACGTCGACCTTCGCGGCGAGGTGCCTGCGGATCGAGCCCTCGAGCGTCTCGCCGGGCTCGAGATAGCCGCCCGGGAGCGACCAGGAGCCCGCGAACGGCTCCCTTGCACGTTGCCAGAGCAGCACCTGCAGCTTCCCGGCGCGTACCTGGAAGACCACCGCGAGGGTGACGTGAACGGGTCTGGTAGACTCGGGCATAGTTTTCGACTACCAGTCTAAAACCTACCAGGGAGCGAGGATGTCGACAGTCGAGGTTGCCGCACCGCCGATTCGGCGCGACGTGGAGGAGGTGCTCCGTGAGCACGGCTTCACCCGCTTCCACCGCAAGGCCGTACTGGTCACGGGCGCGGCGTGGACGTTCGTCGCGATGGAGATTCTCCTCGTCGGCTTCGTCGCGCCGATCTTTGCCGGCCTCTGGCACCTGAACGGACGGATGCAGGGGCTCGTCAACAGCGCGGCGCTCGCCGGCTCGCTCGTGGGCAGCCTTGCGCTGGGCCGCCTGGCCGACCGGATCGGCCGCCGGGCGATCTTCCAGTACTCGATCCTCTGGTACGCGGCCTTCACCGCCATGACCGCGCTGGCCTGGGGTCCGTGGTCGGTCATGACCTTCCGCTTCCTCGCCGGTATCGGGCTCGGCGGCATGCTCGTCGTCGACCCTTCGATGCTCGCCGAGTACCTGCCGCCGCAACGGCGCGGGCGTTTACTCGTCTTCCTCGACTTCTGGTGGCCGGTCGGCCTGCTGCTCGCGACGGGGCTCTCATACGTCTTCCTCGGCCCGACGTTCGACCGCTTCGGGGATTGGAGCTGGCGCTACCTGTTCCTCGCCGCTGCGTTCCCGGCTTTTCTCGCCTTCCTTGTCCGTCGAACCCTGCCCGAGAGCCCGTACTTCCTCGCCCGCCGCGGCCGCTCGCGTGAGGCCGCCGAGGTGCTGAGTGAGATCGCCGGTGAGCGTGTCGAGGCAGAGACGATCGAGGCTCCGGCCGAGACGCGCTCCTCGGTCCGGGACCTTTTCACAGGCACCCTCCGGGGCCGCGCGATCGCGACGGCACTCGTCTGGATCGCGCTCAACGTCTCCTACTACGGGCTCTTCCTCTGGCTGCCCTTCGTCTTACAGGGGGAGAAGAACTTTCAGATCGACGTCTACGTGCTGCTGACCCTCAGCGCGCTCTCGCAGTTCCCCGGCTACGCGGCTGCGATCTGGCTCGTGGAGCGGATCGGGCGCAAGCCGACGCTGACGACCTTCTTGCTGCTGGGCGGACTGTCGGCCTATGCCTTCGCGGTCGCCGACACGGAGGCCGTCTACATCACGGCCCTCTTCTTCGTCGGCTTCTTCAACCTCGGCGCCTGGGGCGCGGTCTATCCCTACACGGCGGAGCTCTTCCCGACGCGCCTGCGCTCGAGCGCCTTCGGCCTCATGGAGGGAGTGGGGAAGGCCGCCGCGATCGCCGGCCCGTACATCTTCGGGAACCTGAAGGACGCGACGGGGAGCACGACGTGGTCGCTCACCTTTGTGGCGATCGTGATGGCGGTCGGGGGCGTCGTGGCCGGGATCTTCGGCCGCGAGACGCGAGGCCGGAAGCTCGCCTAGCCGCCGGCGATTGCGGCTACGACCCTGACAGTCTCGCCGCCGCGCAACTCCGCTTCGAGGCCGCCGCGCTCCCGCGCGTCCACGCCGTTGACGTAGACGTTGACGAGTTCGCGCAGCTCGTCGCGCTCGTCGAAGAGGAGGTCGCGCAACGGCAGGGCGCGGAGCGCCGCTCCGACCGTGGGCGCCTCGACCTCGAACTCCTTCTGCCCTCGCGCCTGCTCCGCGAGGAGCGAAGGCACCAGGACCGTGACTACTCCCACTCTCCGACTTCGACCGAGAGGATGGGCGGGAGCTGCGATGCAGCCTCGATCCACGCCTCGCCCTCGTCCGGCGAGACGAAGACCGAGCCGCTCTGCGTTCCCAGATAGACGCCGAACGGGTCGAGATGGTCGTACGACATGCACTCTCGCAAGACGGCGACCCACGCTTGTTCGGGCAGCCCGTTCGAGCTCAGCGCCCAGCTCCGGCCGCCGTCGGTCGTCTTGTAGACGCCGAGCCGCCCACCCGCGGTCACGCGATTCTCGGCCCCTTCCTCCGGCACGACGAGGGCCACGTCCGGATCTCGGGGATGGAGCGCGATCGGGAACCCGAACCCGCTCGGCAGCCCGTTCCCCTCCAGGCGTTCCCAGTTCTCGCCGCGATCGTCCGAGCGATAGACACCACAGTGGTTCTGCTGCCAGAGGCGCTCCGGCTGCGCCGGATGTACCAGCAGCTTATGGACGCACTGGCCGACCTCGGGAAACGGGTTGTCCGGGAAGAAGTCGGCGGCCGTCCCTTTGTTCGCCGGCGTCCAGCTCTCGCCGCCGTCCTCGCTACGGAAGACGCCGGCGGCCGAGATGCCTACGTACATGGTCGTCGGATCGCGGGGGTCGATCTGGATCGAGTGCGTGCACATCCCGCCCGCGCCGGGGTTCCAGCGGTCGCGGGTCGGGTGCTCGAGGATACTCTGCACGGCCTCCCAGCTCTCGCCGGAATCCTGCGACCGGAAGAGCGCGCCGGGCGCCGCGCCGAGCCAGAACGTGCCGTCGTGGCCCGGTTCCACGTGCCAGGTCTTTTCCAGCGTCAGGCCGCTGTCCTCCGGGAGACCGAGCCCTTCGCTCCGCTCCCAGGTCTGACCGAAGTCGGTCGAGCGCTGAACGGTCGCGCCGTACACGAAGTTGTTGGCGGCTACATAGACGACGCCGTCGTGTGTGATCGCATGGAAGACGTCCCAGCCCGGCAGAAGCGGCTCTTCGAGCTTCCACGTGCGCCGGTCCTCGTCGCCGCGCAGGACGAAGAGACCTTTCCGCGTGCCGACGAGAATGGCCAAACTCATCGTCGCTAGCCTACGACAGGTCGATGGCGAAGTTGACCGAGAAGCAGGCACAGCTCTTTCTGGACAAGAATTTCGGGTCGCTGGCGACGATCCGCGACGACGGCACCCCGCACGTGACTCCGGTCTGGGTCGACTACGACGGCGAGCGCGTCCTCTTCAACACCGCGACGGGGCGCGCCAAGTGGCGGCACATGCGCCGCGACCCGCGGGTGACGATCGAGGTCACCTCGCTCGAGGATCCCTACGAATACGTGACGGTGACCGGAACGGCGGACCTCGACGAGAGCGACGAGGCCAACCGGCACATCGACAAGCTCTCCGAGAAGTACACCGGTAATCCGAAGTTCCAGAGCCACAGGCCCGGCGAGCGCCGCGTGATCGTCCGGATCACCCCCGAGCGCGTGTCTTGATCACGATCTGCGAGGTGGGCCCTCGCGACGG
This sequence comes from Gaiellaceae bacterium, assembly GCA_036395295.1. Lineage (GTDB taxonomy): Bacteria > Actinomycetota > Thermoleophilia > Gaiellales > Gaiellaceae > VAXT01. Next base: position 8,608 of record DASWDJ010000215.1, read on the forward strand.
GCTCCAGAACGAGCAGGAGCTTCTGCCCCCGGCAACACGGGCGGAGCTCGTCAACCGGCTCGCCGCCGCCGGGCTGCCGCGCGTGGAGGCGGCAAGCTTCGTCAGCGCCGAGCGCGTGCCGCAGATGGCGGGTGCAGAGGAGGTCGTCGAAGGAATCGAGCGCCGCGACGGGACGCTCTACGCCGGACTCGCGCTGAACGAGCAGGGGTACGACCGGCTACGGACGGTAGGGCTCGACGAGGTGCGATTCGCGGTCGCCGCGACGGAGAGCTTCAGCGGGCGGAACGCGAACGCCTCGGTCGACGCGGCGGTGGGCGCAGCAGTCCGGGTACTCGCCCGCGCGCGCGAGGACGGTGTGCGGTCGACGGCGACGATCAGCGTCGCGTTCGGCTGTCCGTTCGAGGGGCCGGTCGATCCGGAGACGGTCGTTGCTCTCGCCGATCGGCTCTCCGAAGCCGATGAGATCGTCCTCGCGGACACGATCGGCGTCGCCACGCCGAAACAGGTCCGCGCGCTCGTCGAGCGGATCAGAAGGCCTGTCGGCGCGCATCTCCACAACACGCGAAACACGGGGTTCGCGAACGCCTATGCGGCACTCGAGGGCGGTGCGACCATCTTCGACTCCTCCGTCGGGGGTCTCGGCGGCTGTCCCTTCGCGCCGCGCGCGACCGGGAACATCGCGACCGAAGATCTCGTCTATATGCTCGAAGGAGACGGGGTCGAGACCGGTGCCGACCTCGATGCCCTGATCGCGATCTCGGAGTGGCTCGAAGGTCTGCTCGGCCGTCCCCTCGAGGGCCAGGTCTACCGGGCGGGCGGCTTTCCGAGCGAGTAGAGGCGAACAGGGCCGAGCCGAAGCTCGACATCTCGCTCGTACGACTCGCCGATCTTCTCCGCGACCCGGATCGAAGCAACGTTCTCCGGCGCGATCAGCGAGATGACCCGCTCCCGCCCGAGCTCGCCGAAGGCGTGATCGCGACAGGCGATCGCAGCCTCGGTCGCGTAGCCCTGGTTCCAGAAGGCACGGATGAGGGTCCAGCCGATCTCGAGCTCGAGGTCGCCCTCCAGCTCCTCGCTCATCGCGTGCACCCAGCGCTCCGTGTCCCAGAGCAGATATCCGACGCGCCCGAGGAACCGCTCATCCCCCTTCCGGATCACGCTGAAGAGACCGACTCCGTGGCGATCCCAATGCCGCAACATGCGCTCGATCGCCTGGGGCACCTCGGCTGAGGTAAGCGTCGTCCCACCGAGATGGCGGACGACTTCGGGGTCGCCCCAGATCTCGGCATAGCCCTCCCGATCTCCGGGCTCGGGCTTTCGCAGGACGAGCCGTTCGGTCTCGAGCCGCACGCCTAGATGGCGACGGGTACTCGCGTGGCGATGCTGAAGACCTTGAAGCAGCGCTCGAGCCGCGCCGGCGTTCCGGCAGCGAGCTCGACACATCCCTTCGCGACCGCCGTCCTGGGCTCGAGCTTGCCGGAGGCGAGGCCGAAGAAGGCCTCCATGTCCATGGCGACATCGAGGTCGGCGTCGTCTGCGGCGCCTTGCTCGACGCGTAGATGGCCGTCCTCCACGCGTGCCGAGAAGACGTCGTCGCCGATCCGCAGAACGTACGTCTCGGTGAGGCCGCGGGCAGCCTCGGGATCGAAAAGCGCAGGGAACGCATTCATGCCCCACTCGGGATACAGGTCGTCGTCGGGCCCAGGTGGTCCGAGAGAGCGGGCTCCCCAGCGCGCCAGGGCGTGGACCGCTTCTTCGAGCTCGGCCCCGTACTCGGTCAGCTCGTAGACGCTCGAGGCCGCAGGCGGCGGCAGCTTTCGCTTGCGCACGACTCCGGCCTCCTCGAGATCGCGAAGGCGTGTGGCAAGGATGTTCGTCCCGATTCCGGGCAAGCCGTCGACGAGGTCTGTGTACCGCTTCGGGCCGTGTAGGAGCTCCCGCACGACGAGCAGAGACCAGCGCTCACCGACCAGGCAGAGCGCGTGTGCGACGGGGCAGTACTGGTCGAAGCGCTTTGCCATGACCGCAGTGTAGCTGATGAGCTTGTGATATGGAAGGAAATACTTGCAAAAGGAAAGCGAGTTGTGTAGTTTTGCAAGCTAATGAAGGCCAACGACGAAAGGAACCAGACCGTGCTCGCTTCCGCCCAACGCAAGTGGCTCGCACTCGCTCTTCTCTGCACCGTGCAGTTCATGGTCGTGCTCGACATCGCGATCGTGAACGTTGCTCTTCCTTCGATCCAGACCGACCTCGGGTTCTCGCAGGAGAATCTGCAGTGGGTCATCAGTGCCTACGCGCTGCTCTTCGGCGGCTTCCTCCTGCTGGGTGGCCGCGCAGCCGACTTGCTCGGGCGGCGGCGCATCTTCCTCATCGGGATCGTCGTCTTCACGGCCGCCTCGCTCCTCTCCGGTCTCGCCTGGAGCGAAGGCGCGCTGATCGGCGCCCGAGCTGTGCAGGGCCTCGGCGCGGCGATCATCTCTCCGGCAGCTCTCTCGATCCTCATGACCACGTTCGCGCAGGGGAAGGAACGCAACACGGCGCTGGGCGCCTGGGGTGCCGTCGGCGCGTTTGGAGCGGTGGCCGGCGTTCTCCTCGGAGGCGTTCTCACCGACCTGCTCAGCTGGCAATGGATCTTCTTCGTGAACGTGCCTGTCGGGCTGGCGGCGCTGGCGATCACGCCGTTGTTGATCTCCGAGAGCCGCGACGCGAACGCACGGAGCTTCGATTTCCCTGGTGCCGTGCTGGTCACGAGCGGGCTCGTCGTCCTCGTCTACGCGATCACGCAGGCCAACGACTACGGCTGGGGTTCCGCCGCGACGATCGGTCTCTTCGCGGCCTCCGTGGCGCTGATCGCGGGCTTCCTCGGATGGGAGGCTCGGGCGAAGGATCCGCTGATGCCGTTCTCGATCTTCCGCCTGCGAACGCTCGTCGGCGCGAACGTCGCGGCACTGATCCTGGGCACCGCGATGTTCGGCATGTTCTTGATGCTCACGCTCTACATGCAGCAGGTGCTTGGCTACTCGCCGATGCGCACCGGCGTCGCCTACCTGGCCGTGGCCGGAACGGCGATCGTCTGGTCGGCGCTGGCCGCCCAGCT
>DASWDJ010000216.1:0-11569 GCA_036395295.1 Gaiellaceae bacterium
CGCGAGGAAGGGTTGAAGTGGGCCGAGGCGCAGGACGCCTACATCGCCGAGCAGGAGATGGTGCAGGTCGACGGCTACATCGGGAACGATCCCGACTTCCGCACGCCGGCGCGCCTGTACATCGAAGCCGCGAACGCGAACATCGCCGCCATGCAGCAGCAGCTCTATTTCGAGCCGGATCCCGACGTTCACGAGCCTGAGCTGACCGTCGTCTACACGCCGAATTTGAAGGCCGAGGGCTACGCGGACGACCGGCTCATCGCCGTCGACCTCGAGCAGGGCGTGACGCGCATCTTCAACTCCGACTATTTCGGCGAGTCGAAGAAGGGCGGGCTCCGGATGTGGAACAAGCTCGTCTACGACCGCGGAGGGCTGCCCCTGCACGCGGGCTGCAAGATCATCCCGACCCGCCGCGGCCGCCGCGTCGGCCTGATCGTCGGCCTCTCTGGCACCGGCAAGACGACGACGACTTTCACGCGCCAGAACGGCTCGCTACCCGTGCAGGACGACTTCGTCGGCTGGATGCCGGACGGGCGGATCATGGCGACCGAGAACGGCTGCTTCGCGAAGACGTTCGGCCTCAATCCCGGGGACGAGCCGACGATCTTCGGCGCCGTCACCCAGCCCGACTCGTATCTCGAAAACGTCTCCCAGCACGGCGACGAGGTCGACTTCTATGACACGAGCTATACGCAGAACGGGCGTGCGACCTTTCCATTCCAGGTCATCGAGTCGGGCGTGGACGAGGAGATCGACGAGGCGCACTTCCTGCTGATCCTGAACAGGAACGAGAACATCATCCCGGCCGTCGCGAAGCTCGAGGGGCCACGGGCAGCGGCTTTCTTCATGCTCGGCGAGACACAGGGGACGAGCGCAGGTGGCGCCGACGAGGCCGGGAAGTTCCTGCGCGTGCCCGGCACGAACCCGTTCTTTCCCATGCCGCACGACCTGCAGGGCAACCGCTTCCTTGAGCTGCTCGAGGAGCATCCGCTCGAGGTCTATCTCATGAACACCGGCCGCGTCGGCGGGCCGGAGGACGATTCCCGCTCGAAGAAGGTCAAGATCAAGCACTCCTCCGCGATCGTGAAAGGCGTCGCGGAGGGCACGATCGAGTGGGAGCACGACCCGGACTTCGGCTATCTCGTCGCCGCCTCGGTGCCGGGAATCGACCACGAGGACGTCGACATCCTGCAGCCGCAGCGCCTCTACGAGGCCACCGGCCGCAAAGAGGAGTGTGATGCGGGGATCCGGCGCCTGAAGGACGCCCGCGCCGAGTTCCTCTCGCACTATCCGAGCCTCTCCGAAGAGATCGTCGACTCCGTCCACTAGCTCTCGCTCGTTGCAGGCGAACGATTCGCGAGCGCGAATCCCTGCTCGTGTCCGACCGCGCCCTCGCCGAGCGCTTCCTGGCCGCCCCGGATCTCTCCCAGGCGACTCGACGCGCCTACCGGGTCGACGTCGAGGAGTTCGCCGGCTGGCTGCGTGCCCGCGGCGTCTCGCTGGCCGATGTCGACGCGGCGACGTTGAGCGCCTACGCGGCCGAGCTCGGGGCCGCCCGACCGGGGCGCCGGCCGCGCAAGCTCGCGCGCGCGACGATCGCCCGCAAGCTCGCCGCTGTTCGAGCGTTCCTCCGCTATGCGCTCGGCCCGGGCCGGGTCTCGGACGCCCGGCTAGGACCGAGGCGAGCGCGCCGGCTGCCCGAGACGCTGAAGTCGGAAGAGATCGAAGCCGTCCTCGAGGGGCTCGTGGGTGACGAGCCGCTGGCGATTCGCAATCGGGCGATCCTCGAGCTCGTGTACTCGGCGGGGCTCCGGAGCCGCGAGGCAGTCGATCTCGATCTCGGCGACGTCGACTTCGAGCAAGAGGCCGTCCACGTGCAAGGCAAGGGTGGCAAGGAACGTGTCGTCCCCCTCGGCGAAGAGGCCGCGTACCGGCTTCGCCGCTACCTCGAGGACGCGCGACCGGGCCTGGCGCGGGGTGGAGAGAGCGCGCTCTTTCTGTCGGCGCGCGGCCGTCGGCTCGACACGAGCACGCTGCGCCGGCTTCTCCCCAACCCCCATCGCCTCCGTCACGCGTTTGCGACCCACCTGCTGGAGGGAGGCGCGGATCTCCGTGTCATCCAGGAGCTGCTCGGCCACACCTCGCTCTCGACGACCCAGGTCTACAGCCACGTCGACGGCCGTCGGCTGCGAAAGGTCTATGACCGCGCCCACCCGCGATCCTGAGTTCCCAAGGCGCCGCTTGCAGTGCCGACCATCAGGCCAGACGGGCTTTGCCCGTATGGCCGTCTGAAATGACCGGTCGAACCAACCGAACTTCAACCGACGACGTTAAAGGCTTTCTCGCGGTCGCGGCCGCGAGGCTGGCGCCGCGCACCGTAGAGGCCTATGGGCGCGATCTCGACGCTCTGGCCGCCTGGCTTGGACGACCGCCCTCGAGCGCAACGCGAGAGGAACTCGAGCGCTATCTCGCCGAATTGCGTGCCCAGGGCCTCGCGGGCTCGACGATCGCCCGCCGGCTGGCCGCCGTGCGCTCGCTCTTTCGTCACCAGCTCCTGATTGGCGCCCGCGAGGACAACCCCGCCGCGGAGATCAACCCGCCCCGGCGGCCGCGGCGCCTACCGCGGACGCTCTCGCCCGGCGAGGCCGAGCGGCTCGTCGACGCGGCTGCAGGCACGACCCCGCGTGCTCTGCGTGACCAGGCTCTCGTGGAGCTGCTCTACGGCGCGGGTCTGCGAGTGAGCGAGGCCGTCGGCCTCGAGCGCGGCGGTGTCGACCTCGAGGAACGCCTCGTCCGCACGGTCGGCAAAGGCGGCAAGGAACGGGTCGTGCCTGTCGGCCGGAGTGCGGTGGAGGCGCTGCGCCGCTATCTCGCACGAGGACGTCCGCACCTCGATCGTCGCCACCGGCCGGAGCTGTTCCTGAACGCTCAGGGCGGGCCGCTGACTCGTGCCGGCGCGTTCCTCATTCTCCGGCGGCTGGCCGAGCAGGCCGGGCTCGAAGCCGGCCGCGTCCACCCGCACCTCCTCCGCCACTCGTTTGCGACACATCTGCTCGAGGGCGGCGCCGACCTTCGCAGCGTCCAGGAGATGCTCGGACACGCCGATCTTGCCACGACCGAGCTGTACACCCACGTGACCGACCGCCGGCGAAGAGAGGCCTATTTCGCCGCTCACCCACATGCCCGGCGCAAGCTCAAGGTTTCCGGCAGGGCGCCGATGGCTAAACCGAAGAACGATGGAGCAACTTGATCCTCAAATGGCACTCCTGTTCGCGGTCACGAGCGGCGTCGGCTACCTCATGGTCGTGAGCGGCGTCGGCAAGAGTCTCCTCGACTGGAAACGCCGCCGCTTCTGCCCATCGTGCGGCCGGACGCCCTGCACCTGCAGCTGAGCGCTTAGCGCCGCGTCGCGCCCTTCTTCCGGAGCCCTTCTCCGATTTTCCTCGCCGCCGCGCGAAGCTCGCGGTCCTGCTCGTCGTCGTCGGCGATCGAGCTCAGCAGCAGGATCGTCTCCCGCTGAGGTGAGCCGTTCTTGAGACAGAGGATGGCCAGCCGCCGCACGGCTTGGTTGTCGTCGTGCGTGGCCAGCTCGTGCAGTCGCGCGCGCACTGCGTTGACGAGACCGGGATGGTCGCGAGAGAGAAGCTCGAGCGAGAGCAGCGCCGAGCCACGGCAGGCGGGGCTCTCGTCTTCGAGGCCCCGGCTGAGGAGCTCGGTCTTCTGCCGGAACCGGAACTGCCCGATCGCGCGATAAGCGACCGCCCGCTCACGGTAGTCGGTCGACCGTGCTGCGCCCTCGACCTCGTCCTGCCACTTCGTCCGGAGCCCGGCGAGCTCTTGCTCGCCACCCCGGTCGGCCAGGGCATCCGCCTCGGCAGCCGCTGACGCGAGCTCAGACAGCGGACAGCGAGCGGGAGGTGGGCCCGATGTACTGCGCCGAGGGCCGGATCAGGCGCCCGGTGCGCTTCTCCTCGAGGATGTGCGCGGCCCAGCCGGCGACCCGCGCGCACGCGAACATAGCCGGAGTCAGGTCGGGCGGAACCTCGGCGACATCGAGGACGACGGCTGAATAGAACTCGACGTTCGTCGCGATCACGTAGTCGGGCTTGAGCTCGCGGAGCGCCGCGAGCGCGGCTTCCTCGAGCGCCTCGGCGACCTCGATGCGGGGCGAGCCGAGCTCCTTCGCCGTCCGCTTGAGGACCCGCGAGCGCGGATCTTCGGCCCGGTAGACCCGATGCCCGAACCCCATGATCCGCCCGTGCCGGTTGAGTAGATCCCTCACGTAGTTCTCCGGATCTCCGGTCGAGGCGACCTCGTTCAGCATCGGGAGTACGCGGGCCGGCGCGCCCCCGTGAAGCGGCCCGCTGAGCGCGCCGACCGCAGCCGACATCGCTGCGCCGCAATCGGCCCCGGTCGAGGCGGTGATCCGCGCGGTGAACGTCGAGGCGTTGAGCCCGTGCTCGGCCGTGCAGATCCAGTACGTGTCGATGGCCTGCACGTGTCTTGGATCGGCTTCGCCGCGCCAGCGCAGCAGGAATTTCTCTGCCGCAGTCTGGCCCTGGGCGACCAGGTCGTCGGGGGCCTGCTCGCGGCCGTCGTGGACCGCGGCCGACTTGGCGACGGTCGACATCATCTGCGCCGAGAGCCGGGCGAGATCGTCGCGGGCCTGCTCGGCGTCGAGGTCGACGAGCTTCTTCAGCCCCCAGACCGCCGAAAGCCTGGCCGTCTCGGCCTGGAGATCCGCCGGCGCGTTGCCGGTCAGGCTCACAGGCTCGTACGGCTCCGGATCTGGCATCCCGGGCTCGAGGTTCTCGTCCACGAGCAGGCCCCAGACGTTCTCGTATGGAACCTCGCCGACGAGCTCCTCGATGTCGACCCCCCGGTAGCGGAGAGCGCCGCCTTCGCGATCGGGCTCCGCGATCTCGGTCTGGAACGCGACGACGCCCTCCAGCCCTGGCTTGAACTCATTCATCCGAGCCGAATGTACCGAAGTGGTGGAGCGTCAGGAGGCGCGCACCGGCCAGGCCCGCTCGCCCGGCCCGATGTACTCGCCCGCAGGGCGAATGATTTTGTTGTTCGCGTGCTGCTCCAGGACGTGAGCAGCCTGGCCGGCCACCCGGCTGCACTCGAACAGCGGCGTGAAGAGGTCGTTCGGAACCCCCAGATACCGGTAGACGGAGCCGCTGTAGAGGTCGACGTTCGGCCACAGGTGCTTCTGTTCGCGCACCTCGCGCTCGGTCGCCTCCGTGATCGCGTACCAGTTCGGCTCGCCGCCCTCGTGCGAGAACTCTTCCGACAGCTGCTTGAGGATGGGAACCCGAGGATCCATCGTCACGTAGACCGGATGCCCGAACCCGAAGAGCGTCCTCTTCTCGTCGAGGTAGCGGCGAACCCCCTCCGGGACTGCTTCGACGGATCCGAACTCCTCGAAGATCCGCATCGCCGCCGCGTTCGCGCCGCCGTGGGACGGGCCTTTCAGCGCGCAGATCGCGGCGGTGATCGCGGAATGCAGGTCCGCACCAGTACCGGCGACGACTCGGGCCGCGAAGGTCGACGCGTTCAGCTCGTGCTCGGCGTGGAGGATCATCGCCACGTCGAAAGCGCGGATCTCGCGCTCGGTCGGAGCGTCGCCCCGGAGCATCCTCAGGAAGTTCTCCGCGTAAGACAGCGACGGGTCGGGCTCGATCGGTGCGAGCTTCTGCCGCAGCCGGTGATGACGAGCCACCATCGTCGGCAGCTGCGCGAACAGCTGCACCGCTTTCCGACGCTCGTTGTTGCGGTCGATCGCCGCCTCGGCGGGATCCGAGAACGAGAGCATGGAGACGCCTGTCCGCAGCATCTCCATCGGCGTGACGTCGAGCGCGTTGCCGTCGATAACGGTGCGCACGTTCGCGGGCAGGTCGCGCTCCGACAGCTCCTGTTTGAACGCGCGGAACTCGTCAGGGTCGGGCAGCTCTCCCTCGAGGAGGAGAAAGGCGACCTCCTCGTAGGTCGCGTGCTCCGCGAGGTCGGCGATGTCGTAGCCCCGATACCTGAGGATTCCCCGCTCCGCGTCGATCGAGGAGAGAGCGGTCTCGGCGACGGCGACGCCGGACAGCGCGACCGACTTCTTGGCGGGTTTCGCGGCCATCGCGTCGCACACACTAACCCCCTCGTTAGAGTCCCGGCCATGGCGCACAGGGTGACGCTGATACCCGGTGACGGCACCGGCCCCGAGCTGACCGAGGCGACTCGGCGCGTGCTCGAGGCAACCGGGATCGACTTCGACTGGGACGTCCAGGAGGCGGGCAGCGACGTGATGGCGCAGTACGGGGGCAACCCGCTTCCCGACCAGGTTCTCGAGGCGATCAGGGAGAGTGGCGTCGCGCTCAAGGGGCCGATCACGACCCCGATCGGCGGCGGCTTCCGCTCGGTCAACGTCGCGCTGCGCAAGGGGCTCGACCTCTACGCCCAGGTCCGCCCGTGCAAGAGCTACCCGGGCGTTCGCTCACGCTACGAGGACGTCGATCTGATCATCATCCGCGAGACGACGGAGGATCTCTACGCCGGAATTGAGTACGAGCTCGGCTCGGACGAGGCGAGCGAGCTCACCGACTGGATCCGCGCCCGGGACGGGGCCCTGCGTGACGAAGCGGGGATTTCGATCAAGCCCATCTCCGTCGAGGGCACGCGCCGCGTCGTCCAGTTCGCGTTCGACTACGCGCGACGGCTGGGCCGCCGCAAGGTGACGAGCGTGCACAAGGCGAACATCATGAAGTTCACGGACGGGCTCTGGCTGCAGATCTCGCGCGAGGTCGCCGAGCAGAACTCCGACCTCCAGTTCGAGGACCGGATCGTGGACAACCTCTGCATGCAGCTCGTCCAGCGGCCCGAGGAGTACGACGTCCTCGTGCTGCCGAACCTCTACGGGGACATCGTCTCGGACCTCGCGGCCGGGCTGATCGGCGGGCTCGGACTCGCTCCCGGAGGCAACATCGGCAGCGAGGCGGCCGTCTTCGAGCCGACGCACGGCTCGGCGCCGAAACATGCCGGCCAGAACAAGGTCAACCCGATGGCGATGATGCTCTCCGGGATGCTCATGCTCCGCCATCTCGACGAGCAGGAGGCGGCCGACCGGCTCGAGCAGGCGATCGCGGAGGTGATCGCCGAGGGGAAGAGCGTCACTTACGACATGAAGCCTTCGCGTGACGACCCGACCGCCGTTGGCACGAGCCAGGTGGCGGACGCGATAATCGAGAAGCTCGGGGTGCGCGTATGAGCGAGCGGCGCAAGGTGACGGTCGTCGGCGCGGGGAACGTCGGCGCCACCTGCGCGCAGGAGCTCGCGCGCCGTGACTACGCCGACGTGGTGCTCGTCGACATCAAGGAGGGGCTCGCCGCCGGCAAGGCGTTGGATATCAACCAGGCCGGCGCCGTGCTCGGCTACGAGCCGAACGCGCTTGGCTCGACGGGCTACGAGCAAAGCGCCGGGTCCGACGTCGTTGTCGTCACGGCTGGAGTCCCCCGCACCGGCGACATGAGCCGCGACGACCTCGTGGCGACGAACGAGAAGATCGTCGGATCGGTGACGCGGGAGGTCATCGAGCACTCGCCGGACGCGATTCTCGTCGTCGTCTCCAACCCGCTCGATGCGATGTGCCACGTGGCGAGGAACGTTTCCGGTTGGCCCAAGGAGCGGGTGTTCGGCATGGCCGGGATCCTCGACACCGCGCGCTTCTCGACCTTCATTGCCTGGGAAACGGGCTCGTCGGTGAAAGATGTGAGCGCGATGGTGCTCGGGGGCCACGGCGACCAGATGGTTTCCGTCGTTTCGGCGACGACAGTCGGCGGCGTGCCCTTGCGCAAGCTGCTCCCAGATGCGCGAATCGCCGAGCTCGTGGGGCGGACGGCGAAGGGGGGCGGCGAGCTCGTGACGCTGCTCGGCACGTCGGCCTGGTATGCGCCGGGCGCCGCCGCAGCGCAGATGGTCGACGCGATCATGCTCGACGAGAAGCGTGTCCTACCCTGCACCGCGTACCTCGAAGGCGAGTACGGGATCGACGGCCTGTACATGGGCGTTCCCGTGAAGCTCGGGGCGCGTGGGATCGAGGAGATCGTCGAGCTCGACCTGACCGACGACGAGCGCACCGCCCTCGAAGCGTCGGCCGAGGCCGTGCGCGAGGTCGTCGGCGTGCTCAGCTCCTAGGTGCGCTTGTCACACCTCCTGCACGATTCGGACACCCATGGGCGCGAGTTTCATCAATACGATCGCAGCGGGGAGGAGGTGGGCTGTGCCTAAAGGGACGCAGCCGAACTAACGTGGATCTGGGCCTTAGTGGCCGCACCGCGATCGTTTGCGGCGCCTCCTCGGGCATGGGTCTCGCGGTCGCGGAAGCGCTCGCCGCCGAGGGTGCGAACGTCGCGATGTTCGCCCGGCGGCGTGACCTGCTCCACCGCGAGGCGGATCGGATCGGGGCACTCCCCGTCCGCGGCGACCTCACCAATCCCCTGGATCTCGAGCGCCTCGTCGAGAAGACCATCGAGGCGTTCGGCGGAATCGACATCCTCGTCAACAACGGCGGCGGCCCACCGCGCGGGCCCGCCGTCGACCTCTCCGACGAAGGGGTCGAAGGCGCCGTCGAGCTGCTCCTCCTCTCGGCGATCAGGCTGACCAACCTTTGCCTCCGCCATCTGCGCCGGAGCGGCAACGGGCGGGTCATCAACATCACCTCCAGCTCGGTCCGCGAGCCGATCGAGAACCTCGCGCTCTCGAACTCGGTGCGCCCGGGAGTGATCGGCTGGGCAAAGACGCTCGCGCGCGAGATCGGCCCCGACGGCGTGACCGTCAACTCCATCGCACCCGGCCGGATCGAGACCGCTCGCCTCGCCGAGGTCTATGTCAACCGCTCGGCGGCCGAGGATCTCGCGACCATCCCCTTACGGCGCTTCGGCCGCCCGCGAGAAGTAGCGGAGGTCGTGTGCTTCCTAGCCTCCGACCGAGCCTCCTACGTCACCGGAACCGTCGTCCCCGTCGACGGTGGCCTGACGCGGGGCCTCCTGTAGCCAAACCGAACCGGGCACCTCTCCGTATCCTGAGGATCGTGGCCCGCCTTTACTCGCCCGTGCGCCTCGTCGTCGCGGGCATCGTGCTCCTCGCGGTAGCGGGGATCCTCAATTACGCGCCGTCCGACAAGTACATCTTTCTTCCCGACCGGGCGCGGGCGGTCGCGCCGTTCGTCAAGGTCAAGGGCGAGCGCAGCGACCACGACGGAGGCGGCATCTACTACGTCGCCGTCGAAATCAGGAAGGCGAGCGTGCTCGAGCGGTTTTTCCCCGGGCTGCACCACGGATCGACGCTCGTCCCGGAGTCGGAGGTGCGCTCCCCGGGAGAAAGCGAGTCGCAGCATCGGCGAGTCGAGCTGCGGGCGATGGCGCAATCGCAGGAGATCGCCGCCGCGGTCGCGCTGAGAGCGCTCGGCTACCACGTCGACGTCCGCACGCCCGGAGCAGCGATCGCCAGCGTCGAGCCTGGCAGTCCCGCGGCGGGAAAACTGAAGCCGCAGGACGTCGTCGTGCGCGTCGACGGGAGGCGCACGCCTTCCCTTGGCGATCTGCGCCGGTTGATCGGGAAGCATGAGCCGGGGCAGTCCGTCGAGCTGACCGTACGCCGCGGTGACCGGATCCGGCAGGTCCCCGTCAAGACGATCGCGGATCCCGACCATCCCGGGCATCCGATCATCGGGGTGCGAACGCTTTGCTCGATTCAGAAGAGCGGGATCCGGCTCCCCTTCCCGGTCCACATCGATCTGGGGCAGGTCGGCGGGCCTTCGGCCGGGCTTGCCTTTGCGCTCGACCTCGTCGAGGAGCTCGGGCGCGACGTCGACGGCGGCCACAAGGTGGCGGCGACCGGTGAGCTCTGCGTGGACGGGACCGTGATGCCCGTCGGAGCCCTGAAACAGAAGACGATCGGCGCAAAACGCGCTGGGGCCGATGTCTTCCTCGTCCCGGCTGGGGAAAACACGAGCGACGCGCTCCGGTACGCCGGAAGCATGCGGATCCTGCCTGTGCACAGTTTTCGACAGGCGTTGCGTGTGCTGGCAACGCTGCCCAAGAAACAAGCGGAAACGTAAATTTTCGGCAGATTCGTTGCTACCGGAAATTGGTGGCTTTTCAGCGCCGGTACCCCTTGCCAGGCGTTGGCATGGCCCTATGATCGCCCGGTTGGCAGAATCCCAATCGTCCGGAGCAAAATAGAGATTGAGCAAGAAAGCTAGAGCAAGTTGTGAATTTTGCTACTTCCGACAGGCGGGTCTGTGCGCCCTCCCCGAGTCTCCCTGCCCGACCTATCGTCCGGTTGACCGAGGAATGCTCTCCCCTCCGCGCCAGGCCCGCCTGATTCCACGCACGACCACAGCACTCGCCGGCCACACCGCGTAGCGCCCGGCGTAGACTCAGCCGCAAATGCGCTTGTTTCGCCGACATCCGAGCGACAAGCTCGAGGACTGGCAGCCGCGGCTCTACGCGATCCTCATCGGCCTCGTCCTGATCGTCGCCTACGTGATCGCGTTCATCGTCAAGAACAACGATCGCATCAGCATCGACTTCGTCCTCTTCAGCGCCAGCACGTCGCTGATCTGGCTGATCATCTTGCTGCTGGCGATTGGCTTTCTCGGCGGCGTCATGCTTTCTCAGCTGTATCGCCGGCGGCGCCGGATCCTAGGCAGCACGGCGGAGGAACAGGCCGGCCCGGACCGCTGAGGCCAGCCTTCGCACGCCCTCGCCGATCTCGGCCGGCGAGGCGAAACTGAAGGCGAGTCGAATCGCGTTTTCGCCTCCTGGCCCCGTGAAGAAGTTCGTCCCGGGGACGTACGTGACTCCTTCGACTGCGAGCTCCGCGGTTGCCAGCTCCTCAGGGAGCTCGAGCCAGAGGAAGTAACCACCGGCGGGCTCGCTCCAACGGGCCTCCGGCAAGTGCCGCTCCAACGCGGCGATCATTGCGTCGCGCCGTGCCCGCAGCAGCCGGCAGACGCGCTCGAGGTTCGGCTCGAGCTTGCCGCGACGGAGGAAGGCGTAAATCGTCGCCTGTGAGAGCAGGGCCGGGGTGATATACCTGCCGCCCGCCGCCGCCTCGATCTCCACGGCGAGGCCAGACGGCAGAACGAGGTAGCCGACACGCAAGCCCGGCGAGATCGTCTTCGAGAAGGATGAGCTGTAGACGACGTTCTCGCCCTCCGCCAGCTCGAAGACGGTGGGCAGAGCCTCGCCTTCGAAACGGACGAGCCCGTAAGGATCATCCTCGAGAACGAGGAGACCATCCTTCGCGAGCTCGGCGAGCCGCTTTCGGCGCGGGAGCGACAGCGTCCGGCCCGTCGGGTTCTGGAACGTCGGAATCGTGTAAAGGAACGCACCCGAGCCCAACGTCCTCTCCTCGTCGAGCGGCACGGAGATGACCTCGGCGCCGAGGGCGGAAAGCATCTTCAGCGGACGGTCGTAGGTCGGGGCCTCGACGAGGACTGGCCCCTTCGGGGCGAGCAGTTCCGCCAGGAACTGGAAGCCCTGAAGCGAGCCGTTCGTGAGTACGACCTGCGCCG
>DASWDJ010000217.1:0-1837 GCA_036395295.1 Gaiellaceae bacterium
GACGGCCTTGCCTTCCTGCGACAGCAGGACGATGTCGCGGAGGCGGAGGTGTTCGTCTCCGCGAACGGCGTTCTACTGGCGCGGCTGAACTACACCTCGCACATCCCCTGCAACGGCCTCGAGGAGCCGAAGTCGCTCGTAAACTACGGCACCGGCGTGCAGGCCGTCTTCCACGACCCTTCGACAGGCTCAGGGCGAACGGAATTGCGGAAGACCGGCTTCGGCTCGGAGCCGTCCGACATCTCGCTCGAGGGCGTGCGCTCGGCGCTGGAGAAGGCGCGCAAAGGCGCAGTGGCCGACCCCGAGTTCACAACGCTGGCCCGACCGACCGGCGAAACGCGCTCCCTCACCGACTACCACGACCCCAACCTGATCGAGATGAAGGACGCGGACCTCGTCGACGCGGGCTGGCGCGTCGTCAACGGCGCCCTGCGAGTCTTCGAGACCTCGGAATCGCTGATGGGCCTCGTCGACAAGCCGGAGAGGCTCGCGGAGCTAGGCATCATCGTCGGCGGCGACGTGACGGTCCTCCAGGAGCGGATGGCGATCGCCTCGCACGCCATGCCGGACGTTCAGACGGACGAATCGACGCTGATCATGTCGTTCATCACCTCGATGGTGGAACGCGAGGAGTCCAAGGGCAGCGGCTACGCCGCCTCGACGGCGCTCGCCGACTTCACGGACGAGCCCGGTCGCGAGGCCGCGCGCAACGCCATCGCCGGCATCGGCGGCGTGCGCGTCCCGACGGGCGATTACCGGGTCGTTTTCGGCCGGGAGGCGGTGATGGAGATCCTGCACTACATCGTGGTGCCCGGTCTCGACGCCGGTGTCTTCTACATGGCCGGCTCTCCGTTCATGGGCAAACTCGGCCAGCAGATCGCCTCGCCCAAGCTGAGCATCCTCGATGACGGCGCGGCCAGGGGTCTGGTGGGCGCGAAGGGGATCACCTGCGAGGGACTGCCGACCGGTCGCACGGAGCTGATTAAGGACGGACGGCTCGTCGGCTTGCTCGCGAACCACTACGAATCTCAGCGCCTCCAGCGGGACGCGGCGGCGAAGGAGAAGCTGGGCGTCGATCCAAAGGACTTGGCGTCCGGGCTCGTGCCGCGCAACGGTTTCCGCTTCGCGCGCGGCGGCGGTCGCCACTTCAGCGCCCAACCGGGCATCCACCCGACGAACGTCGTCGTCCCCGGCGACATCGAGTCCACGGAAGCGATCTGCCGTCTCGTCGGCGACGGACTCTACATCGGGCGCATCTGGTACACCTACCCGGTCAACGGCCTGCGCGCCGGCGACTTCACCGGCACCGTCGTCGCAGACTCCTACGTCATCAAGGATGGGAAGCTCGCCGAACCGCTCAAGCCGAACACGCTGCGCATCAACGAGAACGTCCATACCTTCCTGAACGGCGTCATCGGCGTCGCTAAGGAGGGCAAGCCCACGCTCGTCTGGGCTGCCGACGAGATCGTCTACGCGCCGGAGATCGCGGTCGAGAAGGTGCACATTGACGCGATCGCGGAGTACATGGAGACGATTTAGCAGCAAGGAGCATGGATCCCGAGTCCAGATACCTGTTCGCTACATCAGGTACTTGTCGACCGGCACGAGTCGCCGCGCAACAGGATCGACTGAGAGACCCATCTCCTCAAGCGTGACGGCGCCAAGTATTGGACGCGAACCTTCCGGACCAAAGACGACCTGCGTGAACTCCTGCTGGCCATCTACTCTCACCCATGTACGTCCGACGTCAAGCTCTAGCCTGCTGCCGTCTGCGATGCGATATCCGCTCTTGCTCTGCGGGGGCACGCCGAGTCTCCTCAAGAGCGAAGCGGGTAGT
>DASWDJ010000218.1:0-1960 GCA_036395295.1 Gaiellaceae bacterium
CGCGGCCGCAGCGCACCTCGAGGGAGCATTTTCCCAGGAGGACGAGGTGGCCGAGGTGCTCGCATCCCACTACCTGGCTGCCTTCCACGCAGCCCCCGACGCGGACGACGCGGAGACGATCCGCGCGAGCGCCGGCGCGAAACTGACTCGCGCGGGCGAGCGGGCGGCCTCGCTCGGCGCTCCCGAGGAGGGCAAGCGCTACTACGAACAGGCGGCCGACCTAACAGACGAGCCCCTTGATCGGGCGGACCTACTCGAGCAGGCGGGCCGGCTCGCCGCTCGGGCGAACCGCCCGGCGGAGGCCCGCGAGCGAATCGAGCGCTCGATGGCGCTGCGTTCGGAGGCAGGCGACCGTCGGGGCGTTGCGCGTGCCAGCGCGGCTCTGGCCGACGTGGACGTCGATGAGGGCCGGCTGGACGAGGCAGCAACGCGGCTCCAGGAGGCAGTCGCCGAGCTCGAGCAGGGCGAGCCGAGTGCCGACCTCGCCGCCGCGCTCGCGCAACTCGGCCGCGTGCGGGTTGTGGCCGGGCACGCAGACGCAGCAGAAGCTCCGCTCGAGCGCGCGCTCGCCCTCGCCGAGCGGCTGCTCCTGCCCGAAGTCCTCGTCGAGGCGCTGACCAGCAAGGCCCTTGCGCTCTACAACCGCGGGCGGCTGATTGAGGCGAGAATCCTGCTCGAGGCCGCGGCCGAACGGGCGTACGCCGAGCAGTTGTATGTCAGCGCGCTGCGGGCCAAGAACAACCTCGGCGTCGTGCTCGAGGCATCCGATCGCCTCGCCGAAGCCGTCGAGCTCATGGACCGGACGATCCCACTTGCCCGCCGACGCGGCGACCGCCGCTGGGAGTCCAACCTGCGCACCGGCGGATTGATCGAGCTCATCCTGCTCGGCCGCTGGGACGAGGCGCTCACGGTCGCGGCCGAGGAGGAGCCGCTGGCCGCCGCCGAGACCGCGAGAGCCTCGCTGCTCGACATCGCGCTGATCCACTGCGAACGCGGCCAGCTCGAACAGGCGCGCGCGCTTCTTGCGAGCGGCGAGGAGCAGCGGGAGAGCGACCAACTGCAGGGCAGAGCCGGTCATGCGGCGCTGGAGGCACGTGTTCTGCGCGCGGAGGGACGTAATGCCGAGGCGCTTGCAGCGACCGAGGGGGCGCTCGGGCTTCGCGACGAGCTGTCGATCGCAGACTCACGCGTCAAACGAGGTCTTGTCGAAGCGATAGAGGCCGCCCTCGCCCTGCACGACCTGGATAAGGCCGAGGAGCTACTGGCGATCCCTGAGGCTCTCGACCCCGGCGAGCTCACGCCGTTCCTGCAGGCGCACACGGCGCGGCTGCGCGCCCGCCTCGACGCCGTCCGAGGCGAGCGCGAGCGGGTCGACGAGCGCTTCCGCACGGCCGCCGCCCTCTTCCGCGAGTTCGACTTCGCCTTCTACCTCGCGGTGACGCAGCTCGAGCACGGCGAATGGCTAACCGCCCAGAACCGCGCCGACGAGGCCAAACCGCTCCTCGCCGAAGCCCGCGCGATGTTCGAGCGACTCCGGGCGACACCCTGGCTCGAGCGGACGGCGCAGGTGAGTCCCGTCGGGCGCGAGCCCGAGGCCGTAACCGCAGGCGCCTGAGCATGAGGGCGTGCGCCGATTCGTCTCGTGCAGCTGACGTTCGGCCGCTATTCCTCTAGTCCCTCCGCCATCATCAGAGCTCGGATGTCGATCAGGTCCTGCGGGCGACCCGCCTCCTCCTTCATCGTGACCAGGTCGTCGCGGCCGGCGATCCAGATGGGTCTGCCGATCTCCGGGGGCTCATCCGTCACCGCTCGCGCGCGTAGCTCGTCGTAGTCCTCGACACCGGCGACCCACTGCATCACGTCGAGACGACCGCGTCGCGTCTCGAGCGACCAGTTCCCGCCCTCAAGGAGCCCCTCCAGTGTGAAAGGGACCGGCATCTCCTCGAGACGGAAGTCGCCG
>DASWDJ010000219.1:0-3287 GCA_036395295.1 Gaiellaceae bacterium
CCTAGCGAAGGAGGGAGTCCGCGTCGAGCCAGCTTGGGCAACGCCGATCGCCTGTTTGCAGGGATTTTCCGAGCGGCCGGTCAGGCGATGGCGTGTCCCCCAGCACGCCTCGCCGTGTCGCGCGACGTCGCGTGTGCCCGCGAGTGCCCGCCAGTCCCAAAATGTACCCGTCTCGTACCCACGAAGCATCGAAATCCTGCCACGGCAGGCAACACAACATGCCTATTTGCAGGGCTTTTCTTCAAGCCCTCTGACGGACTCGAACCGTCGACCCCCTCCTTACCATGGAGGTGCTCTACCAACTGAGCTAAGAGGGCGCTCAGCCATTCTAGGGCGTCTTTTCGCTGCTGGCGCCCGTTCCAGAACCCAGGCATTCGAAAAGTGGGGGAGAGAGGATTCGAACCTCTGAAGGCTGAGCCAACGGGTTTACAGCCCGTCCCCTTTGGCCACTCGGGAACTCCCCCGGGAGGGAGAGCCATTCTAGCCTTGGCGTTCTAGGATGGCCGGAGTGGAGCGCTTCGACGTCATCGTCGTCGGCGCGGGCCCGGCGGGCTCGACCGCCGCGTACCGGCTCGCTCGGAAGGGCGCCTCGGTGCTCCTCGCCGACCGTGCTCACTTCCCTCGGGACAAGCCCTGCGGCGGCGGGCTGACGATGCGCGCGGTTCGGCTCCTTCCCTTCTCGGTCGACCCGGTCGTCGAGGACCGGACGAGGCACGTCGAGTTCGGCCTCAACTTCCGCTCGCGCTTCGAGCGGCACACTGAGGAGCCGCTCGTGCTGATGACGCAGCGGAGCAGGCTCGACTCCTTCCTCGCCGACCAGGCCGCAGCGGCGGGGGCCGACTTCCGTGACGGGGTCAAGGTCACAGAGCTCGAGCTCACGGACACCGGGGTCGAAGCGCGCCTGAACGGGACGAAAATTGCTGCAAGTGCAGCCCTCGGAGCCGACGGCGTCAACGGTCTGGCCGCACGAGCGGCCGGCCTCGACGGCGGGCGCGACTACGGCGTCGCGCTCGAGGCGAACGTGCCCTACGGAGTCGTCTCCCGCGAGCGGTACCGGGGCCGGCTCTGCCTCGAGCTCGCGAACGTGCCCGGCGGCTACGGCTGGGTCTTCCCGAAGGGCGATCACGTCAACGTGGGAGTCGGCGGTTGGGAGCGGGAAGGACCGCGAATGCGCGAGCATCTCGCCCGCTTCTGCCGCGAGTACGCGATCCCGGAGTCCGCCCTCGAGAGCCTGCGTGGCTATCGCCTTCCTCTTCTTCACCCGCGCGCGCGTCTAACGAAGGGACGGCTCGCGCTGCTCGGTGACGCGGCCGGGCTCGTCGATCCGCTCTCTGGCGATGGGATCTACGAGGCCTTGCTCTCCGCGAAGCTGGCCGCGGGCGCGACGCTCGACCTCCTCGACGGGCGGGCGTCCGACCTCGAGCGCTACGACCGGGAGCTCCGGCGCGCTCTTGCGTCCCAGCTCGCGGCGGCGTGGGGAGCAAAGGTCGCGCTTGACCGGTTCCCGAGACTCACCTACGCCGCCGTTCGCTCCCCATACGTCTGGAAGGCGGTCGTGGCCCTGATCGGCGGCGAGGTACCGAGCCCGAGCGCGATGCGCGGGCTTCGCCGGGCCTCCCTTCGCGTCGTCGAGGGGATCGCGCGCGCCGCGGGCGATCCGGGCCGGGCCTACAGAGCCGCCGAAACCTAGAGAAACCTAAAGACGTCTCATTTCGGTGCCGATGGTCAGCGTGGCCTGGCCATGGACCTGAACACCCTTCTCAAAGCAGTCGTCGACACCGGCGCCACCGATCTCCACCTCAAGCTCGGGCTGCCGCCGGTCCTCCGGCGCGACGGCGAGCTGAGTGCGCTCGAAGGCTGGCAGCCGCTCAGCGAAGCGGATCTCGAGACGGTCCTGATCGGGATCACGGAGCGAACCCCCCACCGGCTCGAGAGCTTCCGTGCAACCGGCGAGCTCGACACCTCGTACATGGCGCCGGACCTTGCCCGCTTCCGCGTCAACGGCTTCAGGCAGCGGGGCACAACCTCGTTCGCCTTCCGCGTGATTCCGGCCGAGGTGCCGGGATTCGCCGACCTGCGGCTCCCCTTTGGCGTGCAAAAGCTCGGCGACGAGCATCGCGGTCTGATTCTCGTTACCGGTGCGACGGGCTCGGGGAAGTCGACGACGCTCGCCGCGCTCATCGGTCACATCAACCGTACGCGCCGCCAGCACATCGTCACGATCGAGGACCCGATCGAGTTCCTGCACGTCGACCACAGCTGCATCGTCAACCAGCGCGAGGTCGGCCTTGACACCGACTCCTTTCACCAGGCGATGCGGCGCGCCCTGCGCCAGGACCCGGACGTGATCCTGATCGGCGAGCTCCGCGACGCGGAATCCGCCGAGACGGCCCTCCAAGCGGCGGAGTCGGGCCATCTTGTGCTCTCGACGCTGCACACGGTCGACGCCTCCGAGACCATTGCCCGGATCATCGAGTTCTTCCCCGGGATCAAGCAGCAGCAGATCCGTTCGATCCTCGCCGGCGTCGTGCGCGGCGTCGTCAGCCAGCGGCTCCTCCCGCGGGCCGAGGGCGGACGGGTTGCCGCCTTCGAGGTCATGGTCAACAACGCGCGGATCGCGGATCTCATCCGCGAGGACAAGGCCGACGACTTCCACGACGCGATCGCGGAGGGCTCGTTCTTCCACATGCAGACGTTCAGCCAGGCCCTGATCGAGCTCGTCCTCTCGGGCGAGATCGACCGGGAGGTGGCGGCGAACGCGTCTACCAACCGCCACGACTTCCTCGTCTCGCTCGAGCACGCCCTCAAGCGCAAGGACGCAACAGTGCGCGCCGACGCGGAAGCGGTAGCGGCGAAGGACGAGCCTGAGCTGCGCATCGTGCGGCCGGCAGAGCAATGAGACGCCTCGTTCCGTCGCTCGCAGCGATCGCTGCTGCGCTTGCGGTCGCCGCCACCGCGGCGGCCGGCGGTCCTTCTGGTCCTGTTTTCACCGTCGTCTCCTCGACGCCCACCGCGACTCGACCGGCGAGCGCCGAGGTCCCCAACGGCGACGGGATCGTGCTGCCGCCCTCATATTTGACCCGGCGCGAGTCGCCCGGCCTCCCCTCTCAGACCTTGCACGGGCTCTGGCAGCGCGCAGGCGCGAGCTACGGCATCCCCTGGCAGGTGCTCGCCGCGATCAACAAGATCGAGTCGAACTTCGGGCGCAACATGGGCCCGAGCTCGGCAGGCGCGATCGGCTGGATGCAGTTCATGCCTTCGACGTGGCTGCGCTGGGGCACGGACGC
>DASWDJ010000220.1:0-7110 GCA_036395295.1 Gaiellaceae bacterium
AGACTCGCTCTTCCACCCCTGGCGGCCGCCTTCAGCGACGGCCTCTCGATCGGGGGCAGTGCCCGACGGCTTAACGTTCAGACGGGCTCCTCGCGCACATACCTGGCGCAGCTCGAGCGGGCGCAGGACGCCGCCGCCGCCCGAATTCGCAGCGCGATCCCCGGCGCTGTCGTCTCCCGGCGCTTCGAGATCGTGCTCGACGGCCTAACCGTGGAGCTGCCCTTCCGTCGGCTCGCTGCGCTCTCGGCGCTTCCGTTCGTGACCAGGCTCTATCCCAGCCTCGGCTACCGCCTCACGCTCAACCAGAGCCCCGGACTGATCCGAGCGCCGGCATTCTGGGCGGCTACGGGCCTGCGGGGAGAGGGCATCAAGATTGGGATCGTCGACGACGGCGTCGACGAGAAGCACGTCTTCCTGGCTCCAACCGGCATGTCCTATCCAGCCGGGTTTCCCCGAGGCGGCAAACGCTGGACGACGCCGAAGGTGATCGTCGCCCGAGCCTTCCCGGGCCCCGGCTCCGGCCGCCGCGGCCGACTGCCGATCGACCGCAGGGCTTCGTTCCACGCCACCCATGTCGCGGGCATTGCGGCGGGGCGCTCGGGCACCTCTTCTCCGGGCGGGCTAGACCATCCCCCGACGGCGAATCTGTCCGGGATCGCACCCAACGCCTGGCTCGGGAACTACCGAGTCTTCAACATCCCCACGCGCGCGGGGTACACCGCGAACACGCCCGAGATCGTCGCCGCCTTCGAGGCCGCCGTCCGCGACGGCATGAACATCATCAACTTCTCCGGTGGTGGGACCGAGACCGATCCTGTCAACGACGCGCTGATCGAGACCGTGCACAACGTCGCCGCAGCGGGAGTCGTGCCCGTGATCGCGGCCGGGAACTCGCGCGACGACTTCGGGCTCGGGACCATCGACTCGCCCGGCTCGGCACCCGATGCGATCTCCGTCGCGGCCGCCTCGAACCTGCACGTCTTCGCGCCTTGGGTCTCGGTCCAAGACTCTCGCGCCCCGGCCTCGCTGCGGAACGTGCCGTTCAGGACGCTGGTCCCAAAGCGGTTCTTCCCAGGCTGGGAGACTCGGGACCAGACGCTCGTCGACGTCGGCTCGCTCACCGGGACCGACGGGCGACCCGTCGACCGCCTGCTCTGCGGAGTCACGCATCCGAATGCGCTCGACACGACGCTCCCCCGCGGTGCACTGAGCGGCTCGATCGCGCTCGTCTTCAGGGGCGGGTGCGCGATCGTGACCAAGGAGCTGCGCGCGTTCCTCGCGGGAGCCCGCGGCATGGTGCTCGTCGACAATCGTTCCGGGGAGGCGAACACGATCCCGCTCGACATCGCCGCGGGGATGGTCTCCGACCTCGACGGAGCCCGCCTGCGCGACTTCCTCGTGTCGATCGGAGGGCGGGCGGCCGTCCGCTTTTCGTTCAGCCGACACGAGCTGCAGACCGGCCGCGGCGGCATCATCACGAGCTTCTCGTCCGCGGGGCCGACGGCGTTCGGCCACCTGCTGAAGCCGGACGTGGCCGCTCCGGGCGGTGAGGTTCTCTCTTCGACGCTGCCCGAGTTCGCAGGCGCCTCGTTTGCTTCCTTCGATGGGACGAGCATGGCGACGCCGCACGTGGCGGGGACGGCCGCCTTGTTGCTACAGCGCCATCCGGGCTGGACGCCGTTCCAGGTGCGCTCCGCGCTCGTCTCCACGGCAGGCCCCGCTTGGGCCGACACCGCGCGCACGCGGGAGGCGTCCGTTTTTCTCGAGGGCGGCGGTTTGATCGACGTCCCGGACGCAGACAGTCCGCAGGTCTTCACCGACCCGAGCTCGCTCTCGCTCGGCGATCTGAACGTGAGCGGCGGAGCGGCGCGCAGGTCGCTCGTGCTCGAGTTGACCGACGCGGGTGGCGGAGCCGGCACGTGGTCGGTCGAGGTGCTCCCGCAGGCGGCGAGCACGGGGGCGTCGCTTGAAGTTCCGACCTTGGTCAGCCTGGCCCCCGGCGGCCGAGCCGATGTCCCGATCGCGGCGAGCGCGACGGCGCAGGCGGCCGCCGGTGACGACTACGGCTTCATTGTCCTGCGCCGCGGAGGGATTGTCCGCCGCGTTCCCTACGCGTTCTTCGTCACTCGGCCTGCCCTCCAGAATGCGAGCCCGGTCCGGCTGCGCCGAATCCAGAACGGCACCACTGCGCGCGGCAGCTCCCGGGTCAGCGCCTACCGTTGGCCGGCTTCCCCCTTCGGCTACCCGCCCAGCTTCACGGGCCCGTCGATGATCGAGGACGGTGCCGAGCGCGTCTACTTCGTCCCGCATCTGAGCCGGCCGGTCGTCAATCTCGGGGTCAGCGTGGTCTCGGCTGGGCCGAACACGGTCATCGATCCGTGGCTGCTGGGGTCACTCGACGAAAACGACGTGCAGGGCCAGGCGGGGACGCCGGTGGACGTCAACCCGCTGACGTTCGATTACGGCCTTGCGATCGGCTCAGCCGCGGCCGTCTTCCCGCGTCTGAAGCGCTACTACGTCTCGGTCGATTCGACCCAGGACCTCTACACCGGCCGGCCGCTGCGCGGGCGCTACCGACTGCGCTACTGGGTCAACGACCTCCGGCCGCCGAGGGTCAGGCTGCTTACGCATCGCGTTGCCGCGGGACGGCCGACGATCGCCGTTCTCGCGCGCGATGGCGGAGCCGGCGTCGACCCCTTCTCGCTGCTCATCGCCTACGGCGATTCGGTCATCGGCGCGGTCGCCTACGATTCGAGCTCCGGCCTCGCCGTCTTCGCCATCCCACGCGAGGCGCCGGTGCTGCCGAGAGGCAGCATTCGCGCGATTGCCGGAGCCTCCGACTTCCAGGAGGCGAAGAACATCACGATATTCGGTCCCAACCTGATGCCGAACACCCGTTACCGGCGTGTCCGCATTCACGCCGTCCGAGGCACGACTGCGACCTGGCTCCTGCCTCGACGGGGCCATTGCCTGCGCGGAGCCCAGACGCTGCTTGTGGTTGCGAACTCGACCGCCCGCGTCCGGGCGGTTCGCTTCCTCGACGGCAGGCGGCGGATCGCGACCGATCACAGCGGGGTCTCCGGCCTCTACTCGGTCACCTGGCGGGCCCGCGGTGCGCGACGCCGTCACCGGCTGCGAGCCGTCGTCCTGTCCTCGGCAGGGCGCAAGGTCGTCACTTCGCGGACCGTCCGCGCTTGCCGGTAGCAGTCGTTACCGGCGGCGCCACGGGAATCGGCGCGGCCTTGGCCCGCAGGTTGACGGAGCGCGACTGGCATTGCATCCTGGTCGGGCGGCGCGAGGATCGTCTGAGCGCGACCGCGGCCGAGATTGGCGGAGAGTTCGAGGTCTGCGACGTCGCCGATCACGAGGCGGTGGAACGCATGACTCGAGAGGTTCGGGAGCGGCACCCCCAGATCGGCCTGCTCGTGAACAACGCCGGGGTGGCCGGGCGCGGCACCTTCCTCGACCTCCCGCCCGAGCGGATCGAAGAGCTGATCCGGATCAACTACCTCGGGTCCGTCTGGTGCCTACGCGCGTTGCTGCCGGCGCTCGAGGCCGCGGCACCCGCTCACATCGTGAACGTCGTCTCCGTCGCGGGGACAGTCGCCGTCGGGCCCTATTCGGCGTCGAAGCACGCCCAGCTCGCGTTCTCCCGCTCAGTTGCGACCGAGCTGCGACCCCTCGGGATCCGGGTGCACACGGTCAACCCGGGGTTCGTCCACACGGAGGGGTTCCCGCAGGACCGACTTCTGCGCGGCCGGCTGAGGCAGATCGTCGTCGGTCCCGACTACGTGGCGAAGCGAATTGTGCAAGCGATCGAGCACGATCGAGCCGAGATCTTCGTTCCGGGCTGGTATCGCGTCGCGGCGCTTGCGCAGGCCGCCTTGCCCGTGACGTTCGGCCGCTTCGGCGCGCGGCGCGTCGGCCGCTCGCTACCGTAAAAGGCATGGACATCGAGTTCCTGTACTGGGAGGGATGTCCCTCCTACCCGGAGGCGAGGCAGCTGCTCGGCGAGGTGCTCGCGGAGCGCGGCCTCGACGCGAAAATCGAGGTGCGGGAGGTCAAGAGCCAGGCTGAGGCTGAGCTGCTTCGCTTCCCCGGCTCGCCCACGATCCGCGTCGAAGGCCACGACGTCGACCCCGACGGCGCATCGGGGCGACCGGCCCTCATGTGCCGCATCTACCGAAACCCAGGCGGCGGCGTCTCGCCCGTACCGTCCCGCGAGCAACTGGAGGCTGCACTGTCATGACGATCGCTCTCGCCACCCAGGCCCCGCCCTTCGACCTGCCAGGCATCGACGGGCAGCAACACTCGCTCGACGACTACGCGGACGTGCCTGCGCTGGCCGTCGTCTGGTCCTGCAATCACTGCCCGTACGTGCAGGCCTGGGAGAGCCGGATGATCGAGCTCCAGCGCGAGTACGGCGACCGCGGCTTCCGGCTCGTCGCCGTCAACTCGAACGACGCCGACAACTATCCCGAGGATTCATTCGAGGCAATGAAGGCGCGAGCCCAGCAGCAGGGCTTCAACTTCGACTACCTCTACGACGAGGACCAATCGGTAGTGCAGGCGTACGGCGCAGAGCGCACGCCCGAGGTCTTCCTCTTCGACTCGGAGCGCAGGCTTGTCTACCACGGCGCCATCGACGACTCGCGGGAGGAGAGCGAGGTCACGGAGCGCTACCTGCGAGACGCGGTCGAGGCCGTCCTCGCCGGTGACGAGCCGCCGGTGAGCGAGACCGCTCCGGTCGGCTGTTCGGTCAAGCGGAAGGCGTGACCCATCCTTAAAGCGGTTCGCCCGGCCGCCTCCCCACTGCGAGCCTAGTCGGAAAAACCGCACGTGTCTGTGACCAGGGCGTGCCGAAACTGCTACTTCGCGCCGCCCCGTCCGAGCTCGCGCCTAACCAGCTCGAGCGCCTCTTCGCGGGTCTGGATCGCCCCCGCTGCGCGCTCCTCCTCGAGGAGCTCCAGCAGCCGGCCGATCTCGGGGCCCGGGGGCAGCCCCAGCTCGTCGCCGCGGAGCAGCGGCTCAGCGGGCTCGTTCTCGCGTGCCTCGCGCACCGCATCGGCGCGCTCAGAAGCCCCCACGAAGGCCAGGGCGTCGAGCGCCCACGGCTCGGTCGCCCGCCGAAAGCGATGGATCGCCCGCGGCGACCCGTCCGCGGGGGGCTGCGCGCGAAGCAGCGCCCGCGAGTAGCGGAGCAGCTCGTTCGGTACGGGGAGGCGGGCAAGCGACTCGCCGAAGACGGTGACGAGCCGGAACTCGGGCGAGTCGACGAGCTCGGCACGGTCGAGCCCCTCCGCCAAGCCCCCGAGGGGCTCGAGCAGCCCGAGCTCGCCTGCAGACAGGTAGCCGGCCTCGGATAAGCGCACGAGCTCCGCGTACGTGCGCTCCCCCGCCGGGCGCGTGACCAGCTCCGCGTGCTCGCGGACGAGCTGCTCAGTCTCCGGATCGAGCCGAAAGGCGAGCTCGTCCCCGAGGCGCACCGCGCGCAGAAGCCGCAGCGGGTCGTCCGTGAAGACACTCGACGAGACCGCGCGGATGATCCGCTCCTTCATGTCTGACCGGCCCCCGTACGGGTCTGCGGGCTCGCCGCCGGCCAGTGGGACGGCGATCGCGTTGATCGTGAAGTCCCGCGTCGCGAGGTCGTCCTCGATCGAGTCGCGCAACGGAGTGAAGTCGACCGTCCGGCCTTCCTCGAGCGCAACCCGCCACGCTCCGTGGCGCTCCGAGAGTGGAAAGGGGGCGCCGCCAGAGCGCCTCGCATACTCGCGCGCGGTAGCGCGTGGATCATGGACGGCGATGTCGAGGTCGACGACGTCTCGCCCGAGCAGCTCGTCGCGGACGGCGCCGCCGACGACCCAGGCCTCTTGGCCCTCGAGGACCTCGCGCGCAAGGTCACGCATCGAGCACCACGCGCCGCGCGCGGGACGGGCTCGTCTCGATGCCACAGACGAGCTCGTAGTTGATCGTCTCCGCCACCCGTGCATGGTGCTCGACGAGAACCCCGTGACCGACGAGGGTCACCGGCGTTCCCACCGGCAACTCGCGGTCGAGCTCGACCGCGAGCGCGTCCATCGAGACCGTGCCGACGACACGCCTCGGCTCACCGCCGACGCGTACCTCGGTGCCGGTCATGTCGCGCCGGAAGCCGTCAGAATAGCCCACCGGGACGATGCCGATCCAGGTCGCCTGCTCCGCCAGAAAGCGGCGGCCGTAGCCGGTGCTCTCGCCCGGTTCCAGCCTGCGCACCTGCGCGAGGTGACTGTCCCAGCGCAGCACCGGCTCGAGCCCGTCAGCGGCCGGATCCTCCCCGAACGGGGAGAGCCCGTAGAGCGCGATTCCACAGCGGGCCGCATCGAAGTGCGACTCCGGCAGGCGCAGAGCTGCCGCGCTGTTCGCGACGTGCCGGATCAGATGGGAGAAGTCCTCCGTGGCCGCGGTGAACCGCTCGACCTGGGCGCGAGCGAAGTCAGGATCGGAGTCGGCAGTCGCCAGGTGGCTCATCAGCCCCACGACCTCCGCCGGCGACGCCGAGATCTCGGGCAGGCCCCACCGCCCCATGCCGGTATCGATCTTGAGGTGGACGCGCACACCCTCGGGCACAGCTTCGTCCGTGACCGTCAGATCGAGATCGGCGTCTCGCGCCTGCGCAATCTCGCGGCCCGAGCTCGGCCCCATGACGAGAATGCGGACGCCGGGGAACTCGCGGCGCAGCAGCAGCGCCTCGCCGACCGTGGCCACGCACAGCGCCTGGGCTCCCTCTCCGAGTGCCGCGCCGGCGACGTCGATCGCACCGTGGCCGTATCCGTCCCCCTTGACGACGGCCCAGAGCGCGGTCCGGCCGAGCACCGCGCGGAGGCGGCGCACGTTGCGGCGCAGCGCGCCCAGGTCGATCGTGATCTCGGAGCGGTGCACTAGCTCCCGAGAGCGATTGGCAAGGCCTCGAGAAGATCGCTGGCGATCAGGCCCACGTCGCAGGACGCCTCGATCGCCGCCCAGTGGTGCGCGGTGGCCGCGGCCGCCGTCGCCAGGCGAGGCTCCAGTCCCTTCGCCAGGAACGCGCCGACGATCCCGGTCAGGACGTCACCGGTCCCGGCGGTTGCCAGG
>DASWDJ010000221.1:0-8547 GCA_036395295.1 Gaiellaceae bacterium
GCCAACACGTCGTACCAGGGTTTCCCCCGACTTGCGGCCGTCCTCGCCCGCGACCGCTTCTTCCCGCGCCAGTTCGTGAATCTCGGCGACAGGCTCGTCTACTCGAACGGGATCATCGTGCTGGCCGCGATCGCTTCACTCTTGATCTGGGTCTTCCACGCCAACGTCATCTCGCTGATCCACCTCTATGTGATCGGCGTCTTCACGGCCTTCACGCTCTCGCAGGCGGGCATGGTGCGCTACTGGCTGCGGCGCAAGGAACGGAGCTGGCGAAAGAGTGCGTTCATCAACGGCTTCGGCGCCCTTGCGACAGGCGTCGTAACGCTGCTTGTGATCCAGGCCAAGTTCACGGCAGGCGCCTGGATGGTCGTCGTCGCCATTCCGGTCTTGATCGGGTTCTTCCTCGTCGTCAACCGCCACTACCGGATCGTCAGCCGCCGGCTGCGGGCAGGGACGGCGGCGGTGAAAGCTTCTCCGACAGCGACGAACAGGGTCATTGTCTACGTCGACAGCCTCGACCCGGCGACGAAGCTCGCGGCCTGGTATGCGGAGCAGATCGCCGGGCACGATTACCACCCGATCTGGGTCGAGGATGGTCGCCGCCGACCGGATCCTCGCGGCCGCTGGTGGGACTTCACGGGCGGCGGCACGAGAATCGAGCCGCTCCAGGCGGTCGAACGACCGGCGGATGCGGTCCTCGACTACGTCTGGGCCCTGCCCCGCGGGGAGTCGAACTTCCTGACGGTTGTGATCCCGGAGTATTTCGAGCGCCCGTCTCTCGTCTCGGCTGTGGTCCGCCGGCGCACGACCTTTTCGCTCAAGCTCCGGCTCCTCTCCGAGCCCGGGATCGTGATCAC
Source organism: Gaiellaceae bacterium (assembly GCA_036395295.1). GTDB lineage: Bacteria > Actinomycetota > Thermoleophilia > Gaiellales > Gaiellaceae > VAXT01. Next base: position 858 of record DASWDJ010000221.1, read on the forward strand.
AAACGTCCCCGTCGTGGCCGGGGGCGAATCGTTGCCGGAACCGAAGCGGACGGCTGTGCGCGTGCTCGTCTCCGAAGTCCATGCCTCCTCGCTGCGCGCCGTGAACTACGCTCGATCGCTCCATCTCCCCGACACGAAGGCCGTCTTCTTCGCCGGCGATTCGGACGAGGCGAGGAGGATCGAGCGCGGCTGGAACCGCGAGGGCATCGGCCTGCCGATCGAGATCGTCGAAGCGCCGTACCGAGATCTCGGCGATCCACTTCTCGGCTACCTCCGCCAAATCACGGCCGATCCCGAGACGGTTGCCTCCGTCCTCATGCCCGAGCTCGTCTTCAGCGGCTCGCGGAAGGTGCTCCACAACCAGCGCGCCCTCTACATCAAGCGACTGCTCCTCTTCGAGCCGCGAGTCCTGCTCTCCAGCGTCCCCTACCACCTGCCATGAGGATCCTCGTTGCCTACGACGGATCGGAGTCGTCGCGGCGCGCGCTTCTCCATGCCGCCGAGCTCGTCGGCCGGGGCGGCAGGGTGGGCGTGATCAACGTCATCACGACTCAGGCGGTGAGCTCGCGGCTCGAGACGGTGGACGACGGCGAACGTGCGCGGCAGCGACGGCTGCTCCGGGAGGCGAGGTTGCTGCTCGCAGAGCACGGAGTCGAGATGAGCTCCCTGAAGGCGGTCGGAGACCCGACCACGGAGATTCGTGCCGCCGCGGAGGAGAGCGGGGCTGCAATCGTCGTCGTCGGCCGCGGCAGCGGGCTGCGGCGGTTGATCCACGGCTCCGTGAGCACGAGGCTTGTGCGGCAGGCGCCCTGCGACGTACTCGTCGTGCACTAGTTTCTGCCTCGTGGAGGCTTCCCCTGGCGAGCGCGAGGAGCGCGTCACCCCGCTCGAGCTCTTCTTCGACCTCGTCTTCGTCTTTGCGATCACGCAGGTGACGAGCATGCTCTCGGCCGACCCGACCTGGCCCGGGGTCGGCCGGGCGCTGCTCGTGCTCGGCGCGCTCTGGTGGTCGTGGACCGGCTATGCCTGGCTCACGAACACGGTCAATCCTGACGAGGGTGCCGTTCGACTCGCGATCCTCGGCGCGATGGGTGCACTCTTCGTCGTTGCCCTCGCGGTTCCTGAGGCCTTCGACGACGACGGCGTCCTCTTCGGCGTCGCCTACTTCGCCGTGCGCCTGCTGCACATCGTCCTCTTCGTCCTCGCCGCTCGAGGCGACCGAGACATGCTTCGAAGCGTCCTGCGACTCGGAATCGGATCGACCATCGGGCCGGGCCTCATCATCATCGCGGGCTTCACCGACGGCGTGGCTCAGGCGACCCTCTGGACGATCGCGCTCGGCATCGACTACCTAGGCGGGTACTTCAGCAGCGGCGGCTGGCGCGTGTCGCCCCGGCACTTTGCCGAGCGACACGGGCTGATCGTGATCATCGCCCTCGGCGAGTCGATCGTCGCAATCGGGGTGGGCGCCAGATCCGTGTCGCTCGACACCGGCGAGATCGTCGCGGCCCTGCTCGGAATCGCCGTCGTCACCGCCCTCTGGTGGGCGTACTTCGACGTCGTCGCCCTCGTCGCCGAGCGCAAGCTCTCCGAGCTGACCGGAGTCGCACAGGCCGATCTTGCCCGCGACAGCTACAGCTATCTGCACCTCCCGATGGTGGCTGGAATCGTGCTCTTCGCCCTGGCTTTGAAGCAGACGCTCGGTCACCTCGGCGACGAGCTCGACTCCGTCCCGGCATTCGCGCTCTGCTTCGGTCCGGCCATATACCTGCTCGCCCACGACGCAATGCGCTTCCGCACCTCGAGAACGTACAACTGGCGCCGGGTTCTAACCGTCGCCGTCCTGGTCGCGTTGCTTCCGGTGGCGCTCGCGTGGCCCGCGCTGGCCGCACTCGCCGCAGTGACGGCCGCCTGCTGGGCACTGGTCGCCTGGGAAGCCCTCCGCTACCCGGACACCCGCGCGCGCATCCGGCACGCGAGCTAGTCCAAGATGTTCCCGTGAGCGCGCAGGCCGAGCCGGCGATCGCAGTCGAGAACCTGCGCGTGCTCCGCGGCGGCAAGCTCGTTCTCCCCGAGATCTCACTGCAGGTGGGCCGGGGAGTCGTGACGGGTCTGCTCGGTCCGAGCGGCTCCGGGAAAACCACGCTGATGCGCGCACTCGTCGGCGTGCAGATCGTGGCAGGCGGCGACGTCAAGGTGCTCGGTCGCCCGGCCGGGTCATCCGAGCTGCGTCCGCGCGTCGGGTACGTCACCCAGGCTCCGTCTGTCTACGGCGACCTCACCGTGCGCGAGAACCTCTTGTACTTCGCCCGGGTGCTGGATGCGCCGCGAGAGCGGATCGACGAAGTGATCGCGACCGTCGCTCTCCAGAAGCAGGCCGACCAGGTCGTGGGCACCCTCTCCGGCGGCGAGCGTTCGCGCGTGTCCCTCGCGAGCGCCCTCCTCGGCGAGCCCGAGCTCCTCGTCCTCGACGAGCCCACGGTCGGGCTCGACCCGGTTCTGCGGCGCGATCTCTGGGATACGTTCCACGAGCTCGCCTCCGGCGGCAGGACACTGCTCGTCTCCAGCCACGTCATGGACGAAGCGCGAAGGTGCGACGAGCTTGTTCTACTCCGCGACGGGCGAGTAGTCGCGATGACGACGCCAGACGAGCTTCTCCGCCGAACGGGTAAGAACGAGCTTGAGGACGCGTTCCTGGCGCTCGCGGAGGCGGCATGAGCCCGCGCATCACGCTCGCTACCGCGGGCCGCGTCCTGCGCCAGCTCCGTCGCGACCGACGGACGATCGCGCTCGTCCTCGTCGTCCCGCCTGTTCTCCTCGCGCTCTTCAAGTACGTCTTCGATGGGCAGCCGCAGACGTTCGACCGGATCGGCCCGACGCTCGTCGGGATCTTTCCCTTCGTGACGATGTTTCTCGTCACGTCGATCGCCATGCTGCGGGAGCGGACGACGGGGACGCTCGAGCGCCTGATGTCGATGCCGCTGGCGAAGCTCGACCTCCTGCTCGGGTACGGCCTCGCCTTCGCGCTGGTGGCGGCCGTTCAGGCCGGCGTGACGGCGGCCGTCGGCTTCGGGGCTCTCGGGCTGGACACGGCCGGCCCGGTCTGGCTCGTGCTCGTGCTCGCGGTCGGCAACGCCCTCCTCGGGATGTCGCTCGGTCTCTTCCTGAGCGCGTTTGCGAGAACTGAGTTCCAGGCCGTGCAGTTCATGCCGGCGTTCGTCTTGCCGCAGATCTTCCTCGCCGGGCTGCTCGTGCCTCGCGAGCGGATGGCCCATGGGCTCGAAGTGCTCTCGGACTTCCTGCCGCTCACCTACGCCTACGACGCGCTGGCCAAGGCCACGAGCGACCAGTTGGGCGCGCGCCTGGCTTTCGACGCCGCGGTTGTCGGCGGCTGCATCGTCCTCGCACTCGTCCTGGGGGCGACGACGCTGCGCCGGCAGACCCCCTAGTCCAAGGAGTCCATGACCGGATAGGCGCTGCGGCCCTCGAGACAGTCGGCAGCGTAGAGAGCGACGCCGACGTCACCTGTCCAGAGCGAGTAGCGGCCATTGCCCCGGCGCTCGACCTGCTCGAAGGCGTGGACGGCGAAGCGACGCGCGCGCTCGAGCCAGAGCTCCTCGCCCGTGCGCTCGAACACCTTCAGGAACGCGTAGCCGTTTCCCGCCGTGCCGTGGCAGAGTGACGAGCCCTTCTCCATCCCCGGTGGCCCTGCACGCCACGTGAGCTCCGCGCCGCCGAGGAGAAGCTGCTCATCCAGGTACGAGGCGGCGGCGCTGACGATCCCTGGCGCGCCCGCGCACCATTGCAGGCGCGGGTCGGAGGGGTCCGCGTCTTCGCGCCGGGGCCAGTTCACCAGCCCATCCTCGATTACGGCCCGCCGGGCGAGCGCGTCGCCGGTCTCCCGCTCGAGCTGCTCGCGCCTCGTGTCGTCAAGCGCCGGTCCGAGCGCAGCCACGTTGCCGACAAGTCCATGCGGCGGGGTGAGGCTGCGAAACGTCTGGCCGTAGAGCCGGTTCGTTCAGAGGCCGTCCGGCTCGCGGGCGACCCAGACCGCCTGGGCGCTCTTGTGCCACGCGTCGGCCCAGCGCTCCTCGTTCGTCCAGTCGAGCATCGCGCGGGCGGCCAGCATCGTGCCTGGGGCGCCCCACATGATCTCGACCGCCTCGTTGTCCACGTTCTCGCGCACGCGTGCGAGCAAGGCATCGGCGAGCTCTGCGCTCGGCGCGAGCCGCCAGGCGACGATCAGCGCCCCGCTCTCACCCGTGAGCAGCGCCGATTGTGCACGCGAAGGCAGGTCCTCCGGCCACTGTGCGAAGTCGGGAACCTCGCGCCAAGCCTCGAGCGTGCGCAGCGCGGCGGCCGCGAGATCGAGCGTCGTCTCCGCATAGCCGCGCCGCCGAAGCGCATCGAGCGCCCAGATGACTCCGGACGAACCGACGTACATGTCCTTCAGCGGCGCCGTCGACTGATAGACGTCCCACTCGTGGGCGGGCCAGAGCCCGTCGGGATCGAAGGCGGCATCGGCGTCGGCGACGATCCCGCGGATCGCCTCGCGCACGCGGCTCTCGTCCCATGGCGTCTCGGTGAGCGGCTCAAACATCTCGGGCTCGTAGAGCATCTACCGCAGCATCCACGCCAGAAGGGCTGAATAGTCCTTGTCGCCCCAACTCGCCTCATTCGCCTCGGCGAGCCATTCCCGGACGGCCTCGACCACCCTCAGCTCCGTCCCTGACGCCTCCACGATCAGGGTCGCGTCCTTGAGAGCGAGACGAAGGGCAAAGCGCTGAGGGAACTCGCCGCTTTCGATCGCCGGGCGTCGCCGCTCGGCCTGAGCGGCGATCGGGGTCGCGGCGAGCACCTCGAATGTGACCTCTCGGAGGAGACCCAGCTTCTGGCCCACCGCAAGGGCCTCTCCGAGCACGCCGAGAGCGCCGAGCAGGGTCGAGTTGGCGACGAGCTTCGCCGCGGTGCCTGCTCCGATGGGGCCGACCCGGATGACCGAGCCGAGAACGGAGAGGAGCGGCGTCCAGCGCTCGACGAGCTCGTCGGGCCCGCCCGCGAAGACCTTCAGCGTCCCGGACTCGACCTCGGTGAGGCTGCCGAGCACGGGCGAGTCGAGCAAGCCCGCGCCCGCCGGCTCGAGCAGTGAGGCGAGCCGTGCCGTTGCGGCGGGCGAGACGGTCGACATCTGGATCACAGTCGTCGCCTCTGAAGCGCCGGCGGCGACGCCGTCCGGGCCTTCGGTCACGTCCTGCAGCGCCTGCGGGTCGGCGACCATGATGATCGTGGCGTCGGCACGGCGAGTCGCGTCCGCGGGGTTCTCGGCAGTCGCCCCGAGCTCGACCAGCGGCTGCGCCTTCTCCAGCGTCCGGTTCCAGACGACGAGCTCGTGGCCGGCGTCGAGGAGCCGGCGCGCCATGCGGCTCCCCATCCTGCCGAGGCCGATGACGGCGACCGCGCTCATGTTGGCGACCAGGGTAAACCGTGGGAGAATCGCGCACCGTGAGATCGTTCTGCCTCGCCATCGCGGCCGTGGCGGCGGCTGGAGCTGCTGCGTCCACTGCCTCGTCAGGCGCCGAGTCGCGTGGGTCGTTCGTCGTCACCCTGCGCGGGACGATCGAGCAAAGCGCGTCCTACAAGCGGAAGCGACTGCAGGGGGAATGCGCATACGTCGTCAGCGGTCGCTGGAACAACAAGCTGGAGCTCCATTCTCAGAAACCGACCAAGCTGGCCGTCACGACACGTTCCGGAAGGCTTCGCTTCTCGCCGGCGCGCATCGTCGCCGTGAGCGGCAAGCTGACGACGCGCGGTACCGTGGTCGCCAAGGCTCCCGGCTGCGAGACCGTGGTCAGCAATTGCGCCCAAAGAACAGAGAAGTTTCGAGGTGGCCGAACGGCGATTACTTCTCGCCGGCGCGGTGTCTTGATCCTCGGCCGCTTACGCCACCGGCAGCTCAGGCGGCCATGCGGGACGGCGGAAAGTCTCGGAGGAGAAAGCGGCGACCTCGATCTGGCACCCGCCCGCGTCACGGCGGCGAGCCTGTTCGGAACCGTGCACCGCCGGGTCGTCTTCAGCGGTTCCTACGAGTCGGAAGAGGACCTCGAGCCTCCGGAGGCCGACAGCGGCACGCTGGTCACGCGTGTCTCCTGGTCGCTCGACTTCACACGAGTCAGCCCTTAGAGGCGAGTTCCCGTAGCTCGTCGTCGCTGACGAGGCCCCGTTTCTCGGCGCCTCGGCGTTTGACGGCTTCGAGCAGCTCCCGCTGAGCCTCTTCCGAGAGCTCGAGCCCGAGCTCTTCGCACTTGATCCGGATCGAGTCGATTCCGCTCTTCTTGCCGAGCACGATCGAGCGCTCGGCGCCGATGAGCTCGGACGAGTAGGGCTCGATCGACGGCGGGTCGTGGAACTGGCTGGCGACGGCGCCGCTCTCGCGCCGGAAGAGGTTCTCGCCGACGAGCGGCTTCCACGGCTCGAGCTCGTAACCGGCCAGCTTGCGGACTCGCTCGCCCAGGTGGCGAACGCGCGCGAGGTCGAGCTTCGTCTCCACGCCCCAGAGCGCTCTGAGCGCAAGCGCGACCTCGCCGATGTTGGCGTTGCCGGCCCGCTCGCCCATCCCGTTGATCGTGCCGTGGATCCAGCGCGCGCCGGCCCGGACCGCTGCGATCGCGTTGGCGGTCGCGAGCCCGAAGTCGTTGTGGCCGTGGAAATGGACGGGAGCTCCGAGCTCGCCCGCGCGTCCGACGAGCTCGTCGACCGCCTCAGGTGTCGCCACGCCGATCGTGTCGACGACGACGACCTCGGCGGCGCCCGCCTCCACTCCGGCCCGGTAGGCCTCGTCGAAGAAGTCCGGATCGGCGCGGGTCGAGTCGACGCCGAAGTAGGCGACGGTGATCCCGTTCTCGGCGGCGTAGGAGACAGCCTCGCGGATGCGCTTCAGCATCTCCTCGCGGGAGACGCCGAGCGCGACGAGTTTGAGGTCGGAGATCGGCGACTCGATCACGCTCGCCTTGACGCCGAGCTCGACGAGCGCCTCCACATCCGCCCGCACCGCACGCGAGAAGCCCCAGATCTCGGCCGGCAGGTCGGCCTCGACGATGAGGCGCACCGCCTCCCAGTCGTCCTGCGAGACGCGGGGGAACCCGGCCTCGATTCGCTCCACGCCCGCGTCGGCGAGTCCGCGCGCGATCTCGAGCTTCTGCTGTGGATCGAGCACGACGCCGACCGTCTGCTCGCCGTCGCGGAGCGTCGTGTCATAGAAGCCGACCTCGGCCTCGAAGGCATAGGGCAAGTTGACTTCGCCGGTCCAGAACTTGCTCATCTGTCCCGGTCTTGCCTGGCCCGCACGCGTGAACCTTGGACGCGTAGCGTAGTCATCGGAAGTCGTCCGGGAAGGTGCCGAGACGCTCCGCCCCGTCCGCGGTGATCAGGAAGTTGTCCTCGAGCCGCAGGCCGCCTCCGCCCTCCCAGTAGATCCCCGGCTCGATCGCGAGCACCATGCCGGCCTCGATCGTGCCACCCCCGGCCTGGTGCGCGTAGGGCGGTTCGTGCGCGCGCGCGCCGACGCCGTGTGCGACCGGATGCGAGGGCTGGCCCGGATAACCGGCTTCCGCGATCCCGGCCCGGATCAGCGCGTCGAGCTGGGCGAGGCTCGCGCCGGGGCGGCAGTGCTCGATCGCGGCGTCGTAGATCA
>DASWDJ010000222.1:0-63170 GCA_036395295.1 Gaiellaceae bacterium
CGGCTAGAGCTCTCCGGGCTTCGCGTACCGGTAGAAGAACCGGCCGAGGCCGCCCTCGTTGATCGCCGTCATCAGCTCGAGATGGTCCTCGAGCATGCGCGCGCTGCCGAAGCCCCCGGCCGACACCGGGTCAAAGCCCGCGTCTCGGCTCAGCTGCTCGGTCATGGCAACGGCTCCGTTCTCGGCGGCGTAGAGGTTGCTGGGCCGCGCCCGCTGCTCGTCGATCTGGTCGTAGATCGCCGCGTAACCGCAGTTGAACGATTTTGCTACAGGGCCGCCGACGATCGACTTCACCTCGTGCGCGAGCGACTCGAAGGCATCGTTGCGCCCGTGAAACGCGTTCGTCGCGTCCAGGACGATCTTGCCGTCGAGCCCGCTCACCTTGCCGAGCGCATCTGCGATCGCGTCGGAGGGCACGGCGAGGAGGACGGCCTCCGCATCCGATGCGTCACCGCCGTCGCGTCCGAGCTTCGTAACGGTGTGACCCGCTCGCTCCCAGCGGCGGGCGAGCCCGCCCCCGACGTTCCCCCTGCCGATGACCGTGATGTTCATGTCTCCTCCTGTCCCGAGTCGAATCGAAATCTACGCCTTGCGATGATCTGCCCGTGAACGTCCTGCGCGAGCGGAACTTCCGGTACCTGTTCGCAGCGCGGACGATCTCGTTCTTCGGGACGAATCTCGCGCCCATCGCCGTTGCCTTCGCGGTGCTCGGACTCGGCGGCTCCGCGACCGAGGTCGGGCTCGCCTTCGCCGCCTGGACGCTGGCGCAGATCTCGACGCTGCTCGTCGGCGGCGTCCTCGCCGACCGCCTACCGCGCCGCCTCGTGATGATCGGCTCCGACGCGGCGAACCTCTGCGTCCGGGTCGCGATGGGCGCTCTGCTCGTGACGGGGCACGCTCGGGTCTGGGAGCTGATCGCGCTCCAGGCGGCGGGCGGCGCCGCAGTCGCGTTCTACTCGCCCGCGTCCACCGGGCTCGTCCCGGAGACGGTCCCGGAGCGCCTGCTCCAACAGGCGAACAGCTTCATGAGCATCGCGCGCTACGCCGCTTTCCCGCTCGGAGCCGCGGTCGGAGGGACACTGGTGGCGACCGTCGGCCCGGGCTACGCGCTCCTGCTCGACGGAGCGACCTATGGAACGAGCGCACTGCTCCTCGCCATGATGCAGTTGCCCCGCCGCGCGGCCGCAGCGGCAACGAACTTCGTCCATGAGCTGCGCGAGGGATGGCAGGCGTTCACGGAGCACACCTGGGTCTGGCTGCTGACGCTGTGGATCTCGCTCTATTTTCTCGTCACCTACGCGCCGTTCTTCGTGCTCGGGCCGTACGTCGCGAAGCACTCGCTCGGGGGCGCATCGGCCTGGGCGGTCGTCGTGACGGGCGAGGCGATCGGCTCGTTGGCCGGAGGGCTCGCGGGACTGCGCCTGCGGCCCAGGAGGCCGATGTTCACGATCGGCGCGCTCTTCACCGTCACCGCCCTCCAGTGCATCCTGCTCGCGCTGCGGTCGCCCGCGCTCGCAATCGGCGCCGCCGCGGTACTCGCGGGCTTCGCCTTCTCGTATGGGACTGTCGTCTGGGATACCTCGCTGCAGTCCCAGATCCCGCGCGACAAGCTCTCGCGCGTCAGCGCCTACAACTGGATGGGCGCGATGATCTTCCTCCCGGCCGGTTACGCGATCGCGGGGCCGGTGGCCGACATGATCGGGATCTCGACCTCGCTCTGGATCGGCTCGGTGTGGATCGTCATCACAACCATCGCCGTCCTCTGCGTGCCCAGTGTGCGGAACTTCCGCTCAGGCTCCGGCGAGGGCACGATGCCCGCGCGGCGTCAGCGCGAAGTGGACGTCGATCAACCCGTCGGCCAGGAGCTCTGACGCGTGCTCCCAGGGGGGCGACTCGCCACGGTCGAGAAACTCGGCGAGTGCCTGTAGAGCCTCGTCCGAGACGGCGAAGATCTCGTCGTACTCGTTCTCGTTCAGCCGGTACCGAACGACTGGCTCGGGGGACGAGAAATCCTTCTCGGCCGCGACTCGCTCGATGAGCCCGCCGTCGACCTCGACCCCCAGCTCGTCCCCGCTCCCACGGATCTCGATGACCGAGCCGGTCACCTCCGACCGGCCGCGGAAGACCACAGGCTGGATCGCAGGCGGGCCGTCCGGCTCGGGCCCGTGGTGATCGAGGTAGGTACGCCAGGCCTCCCGCAGTTGCCCGTCGGGCACCCACTCCTCGAGCACGCGTTCGAGCCGCTCCCGGACCCGGAGCAGCTTCTCCTCCAGGCGGCGCCTGTTCGAGCTCTCGGGCTGCGCGTTTTGGTGCTCGACCTGGAGATGGTGGTAGTGGCGGGCGAGCGCGTCGAGCTCTTCGTGGAGTGGGAGCACCGCCACCTTCATGCAGTCATCGAGTGTATGGGTTCAGGCCAGGATCTCGGCGGCTCCGTCGACCATGCGGTTGAGCCGCGGAACGACGTCGAGCACGCTGACCTGGGCGCAGAAGGCAATGTCCTCCTCGAGTCCCGGCGGTCCGTAGGTGCGCGCCAGCAGCGCCTTATGGGCGTCCGGCCACGCCCCCGCGATTGCGTCCGCCGCTTTCGCGGCGTCCGTCGGCTGCCCGCCCAGGAGCTGGACGATCCGCCCGGCGCAGTACGCGTCGTCGAGCGCGAACGCGCCCTGGAAGCTCGCGCACACCACGACCACGTCCTCCCCGCGCTCGCGGGCGGCTGCGGCGACCCGGTCGAGGTTCAACAGGCTCCCGAGCAGGACCTGGTCGGAGCGCGCCGCCGTTTCCAGGATCGCCCGCGTGCCGTTCGTCGTCGAGAAGATGACCGTCTTGGCGCGCGGCTCGCCGACAAACTCGCGCGGAGAGGCGCCGACGTCGAACCCTTCGATCTTCACGGCGCTCCGCTCCCCGCCGAGGAGCCCTTCGCCGAGGCGGTCCCGCAGCGCCAGTGCCTCGTCGACCTCCGCCGAGCAGTACACGCGCTCGTAGCCGGCGGCGAGAGCCTGCGCGATCGTCGAGGTCGCCCGCAGGACGTCCACGACGATGCCGACCGGTGCCGCCGCCACCTCCGCCGGTGTAAACGCAACGTGGACGCGCATCGCGCAACTACGCTACCGCGGTGGCCGAGACGATGACCTGCTACCGCCATCCGAACCGGGAAACCCGCGTCTCCTGCTCGGAATGCGGACGCGGGATCTGCCCTGACTGCATGGTCTTTGCGCCCGTCGGCATTCGCTGCCTCGACCACGCGGGCCGCTCGCAGGGCGCCGCGCGCCTGAGCCAGGGAGTTCGCCGCGCCTCATTCGAGGGCACCGGAGCGCTCGTCACGAAGGCGATGATCGCGATCAACGTCCTCGTCTTCCTCGCCAACCTCGCGCAGGGCTCGAGCCTCAACCGGGTGTCCGGCTCGCTGTTCGAGAAGGGCGCGCTCTACGTCCACGGCGGCCTCGATCAGGGGGAATGGTGGCGCCTGATCACCGCCGCCTTCCTGCACGGCAGCCTGCTCCACCTCGGGTTGAACATGTTCGTGCTCTGGATCGTCGGAGCGCCGGTCGAGCAGGCGATCGGGCGGGCGCGCTTCCTCGTCCTCTACTTCGTCTCCGGCCTCGCCGGCTCGGCGGGAGCCCTGATCTTCAGCCCGGACGCCGTCACCGTTGGCGCATCAGGAGCGATCTTCGGGATCCTCGGCGCCGCGCTCGTGCTCGAGTCGCAGCGGAGCTACGTGCTCGGCGGGCAGGCCTTCGGGCTGATCGCCATCAATCTCGTCCTGACGTTCGCGATCCCGAACATCTCGGTCGGCGGCCACCTCGGCGGCCTCGCCGGCGGGGCGCTGGGCATGCTCGCCCTCTCGCGGTTCGGTCGCACTCATGCGATCTACGGACGGCCCGGCCTCGTCGGAGTGCTCGGGCTCGTCGCCGTCGGAGTGGCCAGCCTGGCGGTCGCCTACTGGCGCGTACAGGGCCTGGTCTAGAGAAAACCGGAGCGCGGCGCCATGTCCTCGGCGCCGCGCTCCAGTCTGACCTAGGTCGTAGGAACCGCGGTCCGCTGCGGCGCTGCAGCGGTAGCAGGCGCGCGTGTGTAGAGCAGAACACTCGTGATGAGCGTCCAGCCGAGGCCGGCGATGACGGTGACCCACACATAGCCGCCGGTCGGCGACCAGAAACCGCTCGTCGCGAAGTTCGTCCCGTGGAGAAAAACGAGCACGGCTGCAAGCAACCCGACCCAGCCGTACCAGGAGGCCGTGATTCCCGCCCGCGACAAGCCGATCGTCGCGGCGAAAATGAGCGCGGCGAACGGGTACGCGCTGATGACGTCGCCGGTCGAGAGGAGGGTGTTCAGGCCCGTCAAGATGCCCTCGTCGCCAGCGGCGGCAATGTTCAGCGCGAGCGCTCCCGCGATCGCGCCGGTTATCGCCTGGACGGCGACAAAGGTCGCCCCAGCCGCGGTCGCCATCGCTCCCCAGCCGCCCTTCCCCGCTTCACGGAGGGTGCTCGCGATAACGCCGATGAATGCGAGGAGAAGGATGAAGGCGATTCCGAAGAGGATCAGCGCGGTGAGCACGCGACCTCGGTCTCCGTCGAAGAAGCTGGCAATCTCGCGAGCCGAGTCGTTCACCTTCGGCGGCTCGCCGTACACGACGAACGCGACAATGAACATGACGACGAAGCCGATTCCGGTCGCGCGGGCCCAGCGCTCCCAGTTCATGCCCGTCATTGGTACCTCCTTCGTCAGGGGTCGGCGCGAATTCTCCGCCTGCACCGAGGGCGGGTCAAGGATGCTTTTCGCGCACTATGCTCGAATCGTGGCCGAGTATCGGCCGGTCCCGCTCGTCTTCGAGCCTCTCGCACCCGAGGAGTCCGTAGGGCGCTCGCGCGCCTTCCTCGAGCTCATGCGCCGGCGCCGTTCGGTGCGCCGGTTTTCTCGCGAGCCCGTGCCGTTCGAGCTGATCGAGAACGCCGTCGCCGCGGCCGGGACCGCGCCGTCCGGCGCGCACCTGCAGCCATGGACCTTCGTCGTCGTCTGCGACCCGGACGTCAAGACGCAGATTCGCGAGGCCGCCGAGGAGTCCGAGCGCGAGTTCTACGAGAAGCTCGCCCCACCGGAATGGCTAGAGGCGCTCCGTCCGCTGGGCACCGACTTCGTCAAGGAGCACATCACAGACGCGCCGTACCTGATCGCAGTCTTCGAACAGGCCTACGGTCTGGACGCCGCGGGCCGCAAACGCAAGCACTACTACGGGAAGGAATCGGTCGGAATTGCCGTCGGCTTGCTCCTCGCTTCACTCCATGCGGCCGGCCTGGTCGCGCTCACGCACACGCCCTCGCCCATGGGCTTCCTGCGCCGGATCCTCGAGCGTCCGGCCAACGAGCGGCCGTTCGTGCTCATCCCGGTCGGGTACCCCGCCGAGGACTGCGAGGTCCCGGATATCGAGCGGAAACCGCTCGAGGAAATCCTGTTTCGCCGCTGAGCCCTCCTCAGCCGCCCGCGGCGACGGCCTCGACGCCCGCCTCGCTGAGCGCCGCCTGCGCCGCCGCGAGCCGCGCCAGCGGCACGCGGTACGGCGAGCACGAGACGTAATCAAGACCGAGCCGGTGGCAGAACGCGACGGACGCGGGCTCGCCGCCGTGCTCGCCGCAGATGCCCATCTTCAGGTCCTCCTTCACGCCGCGGCCGAGCCCGACAGCAATCCGCATCAGCTCGCCCACCCCGCTCTGGTCGAGCGTCTCGAACGGGTTGCGCTCGAGCACGCCGTCCTCGAGGTACCGCGTCAGGAACTTGCCCTCCGCATCGTCGCGGGAGAAGCCGAGCGCGGTCTGCGTGAGGTCGTTCGTGCCGAAGGAGAAGAAGTCGGCGTGCTCGGCGATCTCGTCGGCGCGCACACACGCGCGCGGGAGCTCGATCATCGTTCCGACCAGGTACTCGATCGCCCGCTCCTCGGCTGCCGTCGCGACCGTGATCGCGCGCAGGCGGTGCAGCTCCTCCCCGAAGCCGACCAGCGGGTGCATGATCTCGACGAGCGGCGCATCGCCGGTGCGCTCCTCGACCGCAACCGCGGCGCGGACGATCGCCCGCACCTGCATCTCGTAGATCTCCGGCCACATGAGGCCGAGCCGGCAGCCGCGCGTGCCGAGCATCGGGTTCGCTTCGCGGAGGGCCCGGATCCGCTCGCGCATCCGCTCGTCCTTGGCCTCCTCAAGCGGCGGGAGGAACTCGTGGAGAGGCGGGTCGAGGAGCCGAATCGTGACCGGGAGGCCGGCCATCGCCTCGAAGATGCCCTCGAAGTCGGCCTGCTGGTGCGGAAGGAGCTTGTCGAGCGCGGCCCGGCGCTCCTCCTCGCCCGACGACATGATCATCTCCCGCACAACCGGGAGCCGGTCCTCGGCCATGAACATGTGCTCGGTGCGGCAGAGCCCGATGCCCTGGGCGCCGAACTCCCGCGCTTTCGCGGCGTCTTCGGGCGTGTCGGCGTTCGCGCGCACCTTGAGGCGGCGCAGCCGGTCGGCCCACCCGAGAATCGTCTCGAAGTCCTCGTTGATCTGCGGCGGGACGAGGTCGACGGCGCCCAGGATCACCCGGCCGGTGCCGCCGTCGATCGTGATCACGTCGTCTTCGCCGAGCTCATGGCCGTTCAGCGACGCGTGCTTCGCCTTGGCGTCGACGGAGAGCGCCTCGCAGCCGGCCACGCACGGCTTGCCCATCCCGCGGGCGACGACGGCCGCGTGCGAGGTCATCCCGCCGTGAGCGGTGAGGATGCCTTTGGCCGCGATCATCCCATGGATGTCGTCGGGCGTCGTCTCCCAGCGGACGAGGATCACGTCCTCCGTCTGACCGCGCTCGGCCGCCGTGTCCGCGTCGAAGACGATCTTGCCGGACGCCGCGCCGGGCGAGGCGTTGAGGCCCTGCGCGACCACCTCGACGCTGGCGGCCGGATCGATCATCGGGTGCAGGAGCTGGTCGAGCTGATCCGGGTCGATGCGGGCGACGGCGTCCTCCTCTGAGATCAGCCCTTCGGCAACCATGTCGACTGCGCTCTTGAGCGCAGCGGCCGCCGTCCGCTTGGCGCTGCGCGTCTGGAGCAGGTAGAGCCGGTCGTCCTCGACCGTGAACTCGATGTCCTGCATGTCCCGGTAGTGCTCCTCGAGCCGGCGCATCGTCTCGGTGAGCTGCTCGAAGGCATCCGAAAGGACCCTCTGCATCCGCGCCAGTGGCTCGGGCGTGCGGATTCCGGAGACGACGTCCTCGCCCTGCGCGTCGGCCAGGAACTCGCCGTAGAGACCCTGCTTCCCCGTCGAGGGGTCCCGGGTGAAGGCGACTCCGGTCCCCGAACGCTCGCCCTTGTTCCCGAAGACCATCTGGACGATGTTGACCGCGGTGCCCAGGTCGTCGGCGATGTGATGGGCGCGCCGATAGACCTGCGCGCGCGGGTTCTCCCACGACTCGAAGACCGCTTGGACTGCGCGCGAGAGCTGGACTCGCGCATCCTGCGGAAACGACGAGCCCGTCTCGTCCTCGTAGATGCCCTTGTAAGTCTCGACGAGCTCGGTCAGGTCCTCGGCGGAGAGGTCGACGTCATGCGCCGCTCCGCGCGCGCTCTTCAGCTTCGAGAGCGCGTCCTCGAAGCGGTGGCCGTCGATCCTGTCGACGACCTGGCCGTACATCTGGATCAGGCGTCGGTAGGAGTCGTTCGCGAAGCGCGGATTACCCGTGCGCTCCGCGAGCCCGCGGACTGCTTCGTCGTTCAGTCCAAGGTTGAGGATCGTGTCCATCATCCCGGGCATCGAGACGGCGGCCCCGGAGCGGACGGAGACGAGCAGCGGATCCTCGGAGTCGCCGAACCGCTTGCCGGTCTTCTCCTCGAGTGAAGCGAGGTGCTCCTCGATCTCGGCCTCGAGACCGTCGGGAAGCTCGCCGCCGTTTTCCATGTAGGCGCGGCAGGCGTCGGTCGTGATCGTGAACCCGCCCGGGACCGGCACGCCGAGCTGCGTCATCTCGGCGAGCCCGATCCCCTTGCCGCCGAGGAGCTCGCGCCCTCCGTCCGAGGGCTCGTCGAAGTCGTAGATGTAGCGGGCCGCCGTCGTCGCCATCAGACCAATCTTCCCACAGTCATCGAGCAATACTCCTGCAATGACAGAAGAACGAGAAGTCCGGCTGACGAGCGCCGACCGTGTTCTCTGGCCCGGAGAGGGGATCACGAAGGGCGACCTCTTCGACTATTACCGCGAGATCGCGCCCGTGCTCGTCCCTCACCTCAGGAACCGGCCGTTCACGATGAAGCGCTGGCGCGAGGGGATCGCCGGCCCCGCGTTCTTTCAGAAGCAGGCACCGAAGGGAATGCCGTCGTGGATCAAAACCCGCCGGTTTCGAACGTTTCCGCGCGAGGGCGAGTCGCGGCTCGTCGACTTCCCGCTCGTCGACGACGAGCCGGCACTGCTCTGGATGGTGCAGATCCACTGCATCGACCTGAACGCGTGGTACTCGCGAATCGACAAGCCAGACCGGCCCGACTTCGTGCTCTTCGATCTCGACCCACCGGAGGGCGAGTGGCGCCTCGCCGTCGACGTCGCGCACCTGATCAGGAAGCGACTCGAGGAGCTCGAGCTGGAGTCGCATGTGAAGACGAGCGGCTCGACGGGGATCCACGTGCTCGTCCCGATCTCCCGGCGCTACGGCTTCGACCAGGCCTACGAGTTCGCCGAGCTCGTCGCACGCGGGCTCGAGGCCGAGCACCCCGGGCTGCTGACGACCCAATGGCTGAAGGAGAAGCGGCGCGGCGTCCTCGTCGATCACCGGCAGAACGGCTGGGGCAAGACGATCGCATCCGCGTACTCCGTCCGGCCGCGGCCGGGGGCGCCGGTCTCCACGCCCCTGCGCTGGCGAGAGTTGACGCCTGAGCTCGATTTCACAGCGTTCACGATGGATGCCGTCCTCGAGCGTGTGCGGCGCAAGGGCGATCTCTTAGAGCCCGTGCTGCACGGGCGGCAGGCGCTGGGCACGGCGCTGCGCTCGCTCCGGAAGCAATCAGGCGCTCAATGATGCGGCTGCGGGCGCCGCCGCGACCGCCAGTCCACGAGCCAGGCGAGCGCCCGCAGCCCGAGCCAGACTGGAGTGAGGAGCACGTAGAAAACGGCGATGGCGACTCCAAGCGTCAGGAACCACAGCGCCCAGCGCCAGGCGGAAACCGGCGGCTTCGGCTTCAACCTCCGGAAACCGTTGCCTCGGCCTGCCGCTGCTCGACGAGCCGGACGACACGAGCGGCCGTCTCCTCGATCGAGAGCTCGGTCGTATCGATCACCGGACAGCCGAGGCGGCGCTGCACGGCCTCAGCCTGCTCGAGCTCCTCGTAGACCTCCAGAAGCTTCGAGTAGCGGTGGTTCGAGCCCCCCATGCGCCTGGCGCGGTTCAGCCGGATCTCGGCGAGCCGCTTCGCATCGATCTTGAGGCCGACGACCTTCGCCGGATCGACTTCGAAGAGCTCCGCGGGCGGATCGATGCCCTTGACGAGCGGCACGTTGGCCGCGCGGTAGCCGAGGTAGCCGAGATAGATCGAGAGCGGGGTCTTCGAGGTGCGCGAGACCCCGACGAGGACAACGTCCGCCTCGTCCAGCCCGCCGGCCATGCCGTCGTCGTACTTGACCGCGAACTCGATCGCCTCCATCCGCCTGAAGTACGTCTCGTCGAGGAGGTGGCGTCCCCCCGCCTGCATCCTGGCCGCGGTCCCGGAGACCTTGGCGACGGCCTCGATCGGCTGGCCGAGCAGGTCGCAGTAGTGCAGGCGCGCGCGGCGGCAGAGATTCCGCATCGCGTCGCGGAGCTCTCGCTCGACGAGCGTGTAGACGACGACTGCCGGTCTGCCCCTCGCGCGCTGCACGGCGGCCTGGAGATCCTCGACGGTCTCGACCATCGGATGGCGGATCTCCTCGAAGGGTTGATCGGGGAACTGAGCCTCGAGGGCATGGACGAGCCGGGTGGCCGTCTCGCCCGTGGAGTCGGAGACGACGTGCAATTCGACTGCCTGAGGCGCCATGGCTCCAGGGTATCGCCGTCCAGCGCCGGCCGCCTTGCTGCGGCCTATCCGAGACGTCCGGCGCTGGTACGGCTAAGCCGATGAGGATCGGCGAGCAGGAACAGCTGCGGCCGGCCGTTCCCAGAGCGACGCGGAAGCAGCCAGTCGGTTGCCGCAGCGACGCATGGGTACTACACCGGCCATTTCGGCGTAGAGGTTGATGCCCCGTTCGGGTGTCTCAATCGGACCGTGGAGATAAAACCGTCTAGCGAGGGGGGATCTGCGAGAGCTCGCCGAGGCGGCCGAGGGTGTCCCGGACGTTCAGCAGGAGGCGCAGGCGGTTGGCGCGGACGGCTCGGTCGTCGGCCATCACGAGCACGTCGTCGAAGAAGGTGTCCAGGAGCGGTCCGAGCTCCGCCGCCGCTTCGACCGCCGCGCCGAAGTCGCCCGAGTCCAGCGCGGCTGCGATCTGCGGATCGACGCGCTCGAGCGCCTCCGAGACTTCGACCTCGGCTGGCTCGAGGAGCAGAGCGGGGTCCAGCTCGGTTGCGGCCCCCGCTTCTCGCTCAGCGAGGCGACTGGCGCGAATGTAGGCGGTGTGGATGGGAGCGAAGCGCTCATCGGGCAGGGCGGCAAGCGCTTGGGCGAGGCGCGCGACACCACCGAGGTCGCGCACCGGTGCGCGCCGCGCGGCGCGTACGTACTCGACGGGCGCGTCCAGAAGGCCCTCGAAGCGCTCCTCGACGAATTCGCCGACCTCGCCCTCCATCAACCCGCGCTCGATCACGAGGTTGCCCTCGGTCGCTAGGCGGCAGAGACCGATCGCAGCGCGGCGCAGCCCATAGGGGTCGCGTGAGCCGCTCGGCCGCTGGCCCAGGCCGAACGAGACGTTGAGCGTGTCGACCTTGTCCGCCGCGGACAGCACTCGCCCGGTTTCGGTCTGCGGCAGCGGCGCGTCGGCCGCGTCGGGCAAGTACTGCTCGTCGATCGCCGCGCACACGGCCTCGGGGTAACCCGCGAGGCGCGCGTACTCCGCGCCGACGTGGCCCTCGAGCTCGGGAAACTCGCGCACGAGCTCCGAGGCCTGGTCGGCCTTGGCCAGCCGGGCCGCCTCGAGCGCGGCCTCACCCCCGCCGAGGGCCTCGACGAGCTTTACGAGCCGCGCGGTCTTGTCCGCGTAGGTGCCCGCGCCGGCGAAGAACGTGATCGAGCCGAGCTGCTGGGCGAGGGCGTCGAGCCCCACCTTGAGGTCGCGCTCGAAGGTGAACGACGCGTCCTCGAGCCGGCCCTCGACGACGTTCTCGACACCTGCCCGAACGGTCTCCGGATCCCCACCGTTGGCGACGAAGGCGAAGCGGTTCTCGCCGAGCGGGAAGGCGCGCACGTGCTTCTGAATCGTCGTCTCGACGACCCTGCTCGGAAGCTGCAGGTAGCGCTCGTCGAAGTGACCGTCGATCACAACCGGGTGCTCGACGAGGAAGACGACCTCCTCGAGAACATCGTTGGGGTCGCTCCAGCTGCCGAGCGCGTCGAGGGCGTCGACAACCTGGCGTCGCCGCTCCTCTACGTCGGGCTCGACGTCGGCGGCCCGCAGCACGTCGAGGTAGGCCGATGCGTCGGGAATGTCGACAGGCCCCGAGTTGAATCGGTGCCCATAGGAGCCCTCGCCCATGATCCGATCCGCATCGACCATCGCCAGCCGCCAGCGCACGGGGCGCGGGAAGCGCAGGCCGCTGTCGTCCCAGCGCATCGTCTTCGAGAACGAGAGCCCGCGCAGAATGGCGTCCACCTGTTCGGGGAGGACTTCCGCGAGCGGCCGGCCGGGCACCTCCACGCCGAGGAAGCCGTCGCGCTCTTCGAGCTCCTCGACCGCGACGCCGTGACGCTTCGCAAATCCCGCAGCCGCCTGCTCGGCGACCTTCACGGGCGGGCCCTTGAGCCATTCGTCGGGCGTCCGTTCAGGGACGTCCTCGGCGAGCAGCGCCAGGCGGCGTGGCGTGACGAAGACGCGGCTCGGCTCCACGCCGAGCGCGCGCCGGCAGAGCTCCGGCAACTGCGCCAGCGCCTCGCGGCACGCCGCAGCGGGCAGCTCTTCGCAGCCGATCTCAACCAGGAGCGTCGCCATCGGCTCCCACGTAGAGCTGCGCGAAGCGCCGCGCGAGCTTCCGCACGCGGCCGATGTAGGCGGCGCGCTCGGTGACCGAGACCGCGCCGCGCGCCTCGAGCAGGTTGAATGCGTGTGAGGACTTCAGCACCTGGTCGTAGGCCGGCAGCGGCAGCCCCTTGTCGAGGAGCTCCCCGGCCTCGGTTTCGTGCTCGTCGAAGCGCCGCTGGAGGACGTCGACCGGCGCCTCTTCGTAGTTGTAGCGCGACCATTGGCGCTCGTTCTCGCGGTACACGTCTCCGAAGGTCACGCCTGGTGCCCATTCGAGGTCGAAGGCGGATTGCTTCCCCTGCAGGAATAGCGCGAGCCGCTCGAGCCCGTAGGTCATCTCCGCCGGGATCACGTCGAGGTCGATCCCGCCGAGCTGTTGGAAGTAGGTGAACTGCGTGACCTCCATCGCGTCGCACCAGACCTCCCAGCCAAGGCCCCACGCGCCGAGGGTCGGCTGCTCCCAGTCGTCCTCGACGACCCGGATGTCGTGCTTGCGGAGGTCGATTCCGAGCGCCGTCAGCGAGCCGAAGTACTGATCGAGGACGTCCTCGGGCGCCGGCTTGAGGATGACCTGAAACTGGAAGTAGTGCTGGAAGCGGAACGGGTTCTCGCCGTAACGTCCGTCCATCGGTCGGATCACCGGCTCGACGTAGGCCGCACGCCATTCCTCCAGGCTCGGGTCGAGGACGCGCAGAAACGTGGCCGGGTTCGCCGTGCCCGCTCCGAGCTCGGTGTGGTACGGCTGCATGATCACGGCCCCCCGCTCGGCCCAGTAGCCCTGCAGCGCCGCGATCATCTCCTGGTAGTTCACGCGGCGAAGACTACGGATCGCGCTCGACGGGAATAGCCTCGGGGTGGAGAAGGAAGTCCGGGTCGCGAGCGTCGACGCCTACAAGACGAAGTCCGGCAACACGCGCTTCGTGCTGCGCGACCAAGACGGCAACGAGTACACGACCTTCAAGGAGGTGATCGCGCGCCAGGCGATATCGGCGCAGGGCAAGCCGGCGCGCATCGAGTACCACGAGCAGCAGCGCGGCGAGCTCACGAACGTCTATCTCGACAAGGTCGAGCCGCTCGAGGGCGAGGACGTCGACGGCGAAGGCGCCGATGAAGCGGCCTGGGAGGCCTCCGTCGAGGCCGCTCCGTGGCTCCTTGGGACGAGCGAGCCGAAGCACGCAGTCCCTGCGGAAGAGCTCTTCGAGAGGCTCAAGCCGTTCCAGGAGAAGGTCGCCGACGACATCCGCCGCAACGGCGAGGAATAGCCCCTTCTGGACACGTCTGGTGCCTGGCACCGGACACGGCTGTTTCGGTTAGCCGCGAGCGGCGACGGTGCGCAGACGAAAGCCCCCGTGGTACTCGTACGACGAGGTGATCACGCGCAGCGCTTCCCGTGCGCCCGGTTTGGAGATCTGCGCGTCGGCGAGCGGCGAGCCGAGCAGGCCCTCGATCCCGCTGATGCCTCCGGCCGAGAGCGGGAGCGAGTCCGCCCCGCACCGCTCGCAGACAGCGCCCCCGGCCCGCGGCGAGTACCCGACAAGGGGACCCTCCGCCCCGCACTCGGCGCAGCTCGTCAGGTGCGGCAGGTAGCCGGAGAGCCAGAGCAGCTTCAGCTGAAAGGAGAGAACGAGCGGATCGAGCGCGGGCTCCTCGGCGCGCGCCTCGGCTCCGTCGAGCACGTCGAGGAAGCGGGTCAGGGCCTCGAACGCGCGCGGGTTGCGCTCCTGCTCGGTGAAGAGACGGAGCATCGCCTCGAGCCCCACGAGCCCGACCGCGAGCCGGTACGGATGCTCGCGCGCGTCGCTGTGCGGCCGCAAGAGCTGTGCGCCCGTGACCGTCGCCAGCTCGCCGCTGCCCTGGTGCAGCATCAGCTCGACGTGGCTCAGGGGCTCGAGCCGGGCCCCGAAACGCGACTTCGTCCGCCGGATGCCCTTCGCCACCGCGCCAACCCGCCCGCGTTCGAGCGTGTAGATGTGGAGCACGCGGTCGGCCTCGGCGAAGCGAATCGACCGCAGGACGACGGCCTCCGTCTTGTAACCGCGTCCGGCCATCCGCTCAAGTGTAGAGCCGGGCCTCGTCGGGAACGGACGGGGCGCATGCCAGAGATCCAGATGTACACGACCCGCTGGTGCGGCTACTGCGTCCGGGCGAAGGCGCTCCTCGACGAGAAGGGCCTTGCCTACGAGGAGATCCGCCTCGACGACGACCCGCACTTCCGGCAGCGGCTCTTCGACCTCACCGGTAGCTGGACCGTGCCGCAGATCCTGATCGACGGTCAACCAATCGGCGGATATGTTGAGTTGTGGCGGCTCGACCGTGAAGGAAAGCTGGCCGGTCAGACCTCCCGATAGCGAGCCTGGACGAGACAGAAGAGCCCGTACGCCATCAGGCCGGCGGCGGTGCAGGCGAGTAGCAGCTGGCCGTATTCCGCATGCGCCAGCTTCCGGAGCGCGCCGTCGAGGCCGATCGCCTCCTTCGGGTCGTACTGCCAGGCGGCTCGGACGAGGAAGACGCCCGCGAGCGTGAAGATCACGGCCCTGGCGAGGTGCCCGACGACGCCGAAAACCGTGTACCAGCGGCGCTCGTCACGACCCATCTGCTCTCCCTTCAGCTCGTCACGGAACTTCCGCATGAGAGCGCGGTAGAGGTTGAACAACCCCGCTCCGACGATGGCGATCCCCACTGCGATCACCAGGTACCGCCCGAGCGGCTGCTCGAGTGCGATCCGTGTCACGCGGTCTTCCTTGTGGCTTCCCCCTCCGCCGCCGGTGACCGGCTCGTCAGCGCCAAAGACGAGCGACGCGCAGATGACGCACAGCCAGGAGTAGAACAGACCGCGGGCGACGAGGCCGACTCGCTTGAGCAAGCCCTGGTCCTCGCCGGTCTCGAGTGTCCGTCCGAGCGCGGCCTCCGCGAAGCGCCAGATCGCGTAGCCGCCGAGCCCGACAGCAAGCGCGCCAAGGAGGAAGCGGCCGAGACCGGTATCCGCTATCTCCTGGAGCGCGCCGGGACGATCCTGGAGCTTGCCGTGCTGGCCGAACGCGACCTTGAGCGCCAGCGTCGCCACGAGCCCGAACGAGATCCCTTTGGCGACGAGGCCACCTCGCGCCAGCCACCGCGTCCATTTGCTGCTCGCCGCACGCCTTGCCTCGCGCTTGACCTCGCCCACTCGGGGGCTGCGCCTACTGAATGGTGACCGGCGTACCGAGCGGCATCAGCCGGAAGAGCCGCATGATCGCGGGATTGCGCATGCGGACGCAGCCGTGCGAGATCCGGCCAGGGATGATCCCCGGTGCATTCGTCCCATGAATGCCGATGAACCCGCCGCCGGGCCAGTCCGTGAGGATCGCCGAGCGCGCGTTCAGTCCGAAAGCCCGCGGCCCGTAGGCGGGCGAGTAGTAGCCCGAGAGTTTCTCGCGGATGTAGAACTCGCCTCGCGGAGTGGGCCAGTTCGGCTGCCCGACGCCGACAATCGTGCTGAAGACGGGCCTCCCGTGCCGGTAGAGAATCGCGCGCAGCCGGCTGTGACTGATCAGCATCCGCGTGTGAACCGTCTGGAACGCGGTCAGCGAGCCGCGGGGGACCCAGCCGGTCGAGCCGTTCGGGAGGATCGCCAGCCGGATGCGGACCCAGGTACGGCCCTTGTGGTACTTGACGCCGTCCAGCGCGAGAATCGCATTGCGGTAGAGCTCGGGAGTCCGGAAGGTGATCCGCGAGAGGGCGCGCGCGGAGCTCGAGGGACCGCTGCGCGCGACCGTCCGGTGGCGCACGAAAGCCCAGCGGTAAGTCTCGGCCGACCTGTCGCTGAGCGAAAAGCGCTGCGGATAGACACCCCTGGGAGGCGTCGGTCCCGGCGGCGGCCTGCCGGCCGGGCCGACGCGGATCACGATCGTTCGCTGGACGCCGACGTTCGGAACCTCGGTCGTCACGGAGAACGTGACCCGGTACTCGCCGACCTGCGAGGCGGACGGCGTCCAGACGAATGCCGCCCTGGCCGGATTCCCGTCCGTGCTGCGGAGCTCCGCTCCGCGCGGGGTGGCGCCGCTGGTCCTGATCCGGGTCGCGAGGACCGGCGCGGGCGCGCTCGCCCCGAGCTGGAAATAGAGCTGCGTACGCGCAGAGACCCCGAGCACCGTACCGTCGGCCGGGGTCGACGAAGTCCACGAGACCACGACATCGGCGGGCGCCGCGGCGTTCGGAACGAGCACAGCCAAGCCAACCGCCAGAACGGCGGCGATCGAAAATCGCCGCTTTGCGAATACCCAGGAGATCATCGTGTGTGTGCGCTAGCGCAGAAGGGCCTAGAAACATCTTAGCCCGGGTTTAGGCCGTCTGCTCGCGACGAGGGCTAGGTGATCGTGACCGGCGTTCCGAGCGGCATCAGCCGAGACAGGCGCCGGACCGCGGAGTTCGGCATCCGAACGCAGCCGTGTGAGACACGCCCGGGCAGGATCCCCGGCTGATTCGTCCCGTGGATCCCGATGAAGCCCCCGCCCGGCCAGTCCGTGAGCACCGAGGAGCGGCCGTTGGTCCCGAAGGCGATCGGGCCGTAGATGAGATCCGAGAAGCCCGTGATGCGCTCGCGCACGTAGAACTCGCCCGCCGGAGTCGGCCAATAGGGCTTGCCGACCCCCACGCGTGTCCGGAAAACGGCGACACCGCGGCGGTAGAGCGTGGCCGTGAACAGGGCGCGATCGATCACGAGACGAGTCCAGATCCGATTGAAGCCGCCGAGTGCCGTTCGCGGGACCCAGCCCGTCGAGCCGTTGGGCAGGATCGGCAGGCGAACACGCACCCAGTAGCCGCCTTGGTCGTTGATCTGCCCGGTCAGCGCAAGAGCGATGTTCCCCGTTCCTTCCGGCGTGCGTGGCCGCAGGCGCGTGATCACTTTGCCGCTCGTGCTCGGCCGCGTGCGTGCAAGGACGGTGCGCAGGATCGACGCCGAGCGCGACATCCCGCTCGGCCCGCTCAACGAGAAGGGCTCGCCTCGCGCGGCGGGGGAAGAAGGAAGGACGTAGACGAGGAAGCTGCGCGGACGCGCGTAGGCGTGCGGCAAGTCGTGCGTCTCGGCCGTGAGCGTCAAGACGTGCTCGCCGACCTGCTGTTCGGTCGGAGTCCAGGTCAGCGTCGCCAGGCCGGGCCTGCCATAAGCCGCAACCAACGATGCGCCGTCTGGGAGTCCGCGCGCGCGAATCAGCACGAGCTGCGGTTCCGAGGTCGACGCCGCGAGCTCCACCGAGACCGGCGCTCCCGCCGAGACGGTGAAGGCGCTTCCGTCCGCGGGCGTCGGTGCCTGCCACGAAAGCGTCAGCTTCGGCCCGCGGGCCGTCCCTGCGCCGGCGCCGACCGCGAGCACGAGTGCCGCCAGCGCCGCGAGGGCCAATCCAGTTCGTCGAAACCGCTTATTCATGACCCTCCAAGTGTGCCAAGAGAACGGGGCGGTCTTGCGACCGCCCCGTCGATTCATCGTCCTCTCGCAGGATTAGCCGGTGAAAGGAGGCCTGCGGAAGTTGACGCCCCGCGCCTTCTTGACCTTCTTGCACTTGCCCCGAACCCGCTTCTTGCCCTTCGGACACTTCGCCTTCGGCTTGCTGTACTGGGCCCGCGCGGCCGACTTGTGGAGGGTGGTCACGCCGTGCTTGTGCACGACGCGCGTTGCCTTCTCCACAGCCTGGCCGGCTCCGGTTGCGGCATACCCGAGCCCGCCGACCGAGGCCAGCGCCCCGAGCACACCCGCTGCAAGCGCACCGGCAAAGGCGATTCGGAACGAGCCTGCCCGCGAGCGGCGACCGTCCTCGCGGACGCGCGCCTCGAGCTTGTACAGGAGCTCGCGGCTGGGCTCGGGGCGGTTCGCCCTGAGCTCGGCCTCGAGTCCCGCGCTCTCTCGTTTTCTTCGCCAAGATCGCATTACTTAGAATCCCCCTGAGTTCGATTTCGTCTTTTGCACCTACTACTACCGGCCGGCCTGCGATTTCCTTACAGCCGGAGGAGATTCGTCGTCTCCCTCCATCTGCGCCCGTAGGCGGGCCAGAGCCCGATGCAAGGCGACTTCGATCGCATTCGTCTTCGCGCCGTGCAACTCGGCGATCTGCCTGGCCGTGAGATCAGCTCCGTAACGGAGCCCGATCAGCTCTCGGTCGCGTTCCTCGAGCCTGCCGACCGCGCCCGAGAGGATGATTCGGCGCAGCGCATCGTCTTCCAGGTCGCCTCGGTCGCCGGCCTCGTAGTGCTCGGACGAGATTTCGAGCTTTGCCGGCCGGCCTTCGATGCACCGGCGGGCGATGCCGATCAGCCAGGCGACCGGCTCGCCCTTTTGCGAGTCGTAGCTCTTCTTGTAGCGCAGCGCTCGCTCGAACGTCTCGCTTGTGATGTCCTCCGCGTCGGGCCCGTCGCCGATCCGGTAAGCGACGTAGGCGTAGACCCGTCGGATCAGCGGCTCCGGGTTTGCAAGCGGGTCAACCCGAAACATCGGTCCCCTCGAAGTCCGAGCGGGCATATCTGTTGAGCCGGAGCGCTTCGGAAAGCGCGCGTTGCGACTCGGGCGGGTCGGTCACCGTCGAAAGGTCGTACCAGAGCTTCCAGTCGCTCCCGTCCTTCGTGATCGCCTTCCGGTAGCTCTCGCGGGCCCCCGGCAGGTCTCCCTGCGCAGCCTCGGCGTCGCCGAGTAGCCGCCAGGGATCGGGCGACCAGCGCCACCAGTGCGTCGCCTTGTGCGCCTGCGAGCGCGCGTCGCCGTAGCGGCCCTCGTCGAGGGCGCTGTCGCCCTCCGCGAGCGCACTGGCGCCGACCAGGCCGACGAAGGAGACGGCCGCGAGCAGCAACGCCGCCGAGACTCCGCCGATCCGAGCAGGGCCGAGAAGGAGCGGAGGCGTGTCTCGCCGGTCGGCCGCCGCGAGCAGCCCGGCGCCACAAGTGAGCGCCGTGAGCGTGACCGCGGCCATCTCCCAGTCCCAGTCGACCGCGGCGTGTACGAGGTACGCCGCGTAGGCCGCAGTGGCGGCGGGCACGAGCGGGTGACCACGGGCGGTGAGGCTCGCGACGAGCGGGGCCCCGAGCGCAATCAGGAGCAGCAGCAGGCCAAGCGGGCCGAGCTCGGCCAGCACCTCCAGATAGAGGTTGTGCGCGTCGCGCACCGTGTGCGGGATCGGCCGATGCTCGTTCCAGTACTGCTCGTACGTGCCCGGCCCGGAGCCAAGGACAGAGTTGTCCTCGTAGTCCGCCCAGGCCACGTGCCAAAGCTCGGACCTGTAGCTCCCCGAGAAGCTGAAGAGGCGCTTGTTCAGGTTGACCGGCGTCTCGCCCTTGGTCGTCGTGAAGGCGTCGTAGCCCTTGCGCGTGAGCTCGACCGGGCCGCCGTAGCGGACGAAGACCGCGAGCAGGGACGCGACGGCGACGAGCGCGAGACCGGCTCCGAAGGCGAACCGCACCTGACGTGTAGGAGCGATTCGCCTTTCCGCAAACGCCAGGCCCAGGCCGATCAGCGCAGAGGCGCCCACGAGCAGGAGCAGGTAGAGCGCGAGCCGGTGGCCTTCACGTGATGCGGCTGCCAGTGGCGCGTTCGTGCGGGTGAGTGCGTCCTGGTTGGACGAGATCAGGACGGCGAGTGCAGATGCCGGGGCGAGAACGATCGCGGCCAGCAGCAGTTGGAGACGGCGCGGGTCGACTGCGACCGCGAGCGCGAGACCGATCGCGGCTGCGACCCAGGCTCCACGGCTGAAGGTGAAGTAGGTCGTCGCCAGCAGGATGGGCAGCGTCGCCGCAGCCGCTACACGTGCGGCCAGGCTTTGCGCCCGAGCTGCGAAGCCGAGCGCCAGGAACGCGCCCATCGCCGCGAAGAGTCCGAGCGCGTTCCAGTAGGTCAGCGGTTCCTCGAGCCTGTAGGCGGCGACCGGGTCGTAAATGCCGAGCCGCTCAGGGAAGAGTCGCGTGAGGAGCCCGTAGCCCGAGACGAGGGCGACTGCCGCAAGTGTCGCCGCGAGCACCAGCGTCATGGTCGCCCGTCGAACGAGGAGTACGAGTGCGGCGAGCGCGCCGGCATAGAGCAACAGCCTCTGCCCCTCGAGCACGGTCGCGGCGGTGTTGTCGGTCCAGAGCAGAGCTAGCCAGGTCCAGGCGCCGAAGACGGCGAGCGCGGCGAGCGCGGCCATCGCGAGCATCGACGGGCGAGTCGGCTCCCCGAGGACGAGGTAGACCGCCACGGCGGTGAGTACGACCAGGGCGCCCCAGCCCCAGGCCGTCGGGAAGTAGCCGCCGTTCGCGAAGCCGATCGCAGCGAGGCCGAGCCCGACTGCGACCGCGAGAGCCGCCCGTCCGAGCTCGAGCCGCGCCGTCAGAGGTGCCGCTGCGGACGTGCGGAGCACTCACTCAGGGTAGTTGGGTTTTCGGCTGGCGAAGCAGACGCGATTCGTCTAGACCTGGCAGTTCGGGCAGTACCAGCTACCGCGGCCCCCGGCGCGCGTCTTCTCGATCGGCGTCCCGCAACGCGTGCAGGGCTCGCCCTCCCGGCCGTAGACGCGGAACTCGCGCTGCATCGAGCCCGCGCTGCCGTCCGCGCCGCGGTAGTCCCGTAACGTCGCTCCCTGGCGCGCGATTCCGTGTCTGAGCGACTTGCGGACGCCTCGCACCAGGGCTCGAAGCTCGGCGCGGTCGAGGCTCGCGGCCGGGCGAAGTGGATGGATCTGCGCCCACCAGAGCGCCTCGTCCGCGTAGATGTTCCCGACGCCGGCGAATACACGCTGGTCGAGGAGTACGGCCTTGATCGGCGCCCGACGCCGTTCGAGCAGGCGTTCGAGCGCCTGCGAGGAGAGCCGCCGGTCGAGCAGCTCGTCGCCGATGCGCGAGGCGAGATAGGGCTCGAGCTCGCCAGGCTCGAGCAGGAGCCATGTTCCGAAGCGCCGGACGTCGCGGTAGGCCACGTCCGATCCGTTGTCTAATCTGATAACAGCACGTCGGTACGGATCCTCGGCCGGGTTTCCGTTCCGCACAAGCAGCAGGCTTCCCGTCATCCGGAGGTGAATCAGTAGAACTCGACCGCTCTCGAATCGAACAACCAAATACTTGCCGCGTCGCTCAAGCCCCGCCACGGTCTCGCCCACGAGCTCGGCGGCGACCGCCAGCGGGTCGTGTGGCCGGGTCAGGCGCGCGTCCTCGATCTCGACGTGCTCGAACGTCCGCCCGACAAGGAGTGGTTCGAGGCCGACCCGGATCGTCTCGACCTCCGGTAACTCAGGCACGGCACCAGCGTAGCTGCGTCGCCGCTGCGTCAGGCGAGCGTCTCGAGCACGATCGGCCGAGGCGGCTGGGGCTCATCCGAGATCGAGATCAGCGTGCGGACGCGCTCTAGTGCGTGCTCGGCGGCCGTCTCGTCCGGTGCATAGACCGCGGCGAGGGGCTGGCCGACCTCGACGACGTCACCGCGCTTCGCGAAGCAGCGGATGCCGACCGCGTGGTCGATCGTGTCTTCCTTCGTCCGCCGCCCGGCGCCGAGCTCGAGCGCGACTCGTCCAATTCCGAGTGCGGAGACCGCTGCGAGGAAGCCCTCATGCTCGGCCGTCAGCTCTCGCGTCACAGGCGCTCTGGGCAGTAGGTCGGGACTGGGATCGCCGCCCTGCGCCTCGATCCAGCGCTCGTAGGCCGCAAGCGCAGAGCCGTCCTCGACGGCCTGCTCGGCGCGCCGGGTTCCCTCGTCCGCGTCGATGCCGAGATCCGAAAGCGCGAGCAGTTGTCCGGCGGCCTGGATCGCGAGCGAGAAGAGGTCGGGCGGTGTCTCCTCCCCGGCGAGCAGTGCCCGCGCCTCCTCGATCTCGATCGCGTTTCCGATCGCCCAGCCGAGCGGCTGGTCCATGTCGGTCAGGAGCGCGACCACCTGGCGCCCCGCGCCGCGGCCAAGCTCGAGCATCGCCTCTGCCAGCATGCGCGCGTCCTCGAGGGACTTCATGAAGGCACCGTCGCCGACCTTGACGTCGAGCACGATCCCCTCGGCGCCGGCGGCGATCTTCTTGGACATGATGCTCGCCGCGATCAGCGGGATGCTGTCCACGGTCGCGGTCACGTCGCGCAGCGCGTAGAGCCGTTTGTCGGCCGGCACGAGATCGGGCGACTGCCCGATAATCGCCAGGCCGACTTCGCGCACCTGCTCGACGAAATCCTCCTTGGAGAGCTCGACGCGGAAGCCCGGGATCGACTCCAGCTTGTCGAGCGTCCCGCCGGTGTGCCCGAGGCCGCGGCCGCTCATCTTCCCGAACGGCACGCCACAAGCCGCGACGAGCGGGCCGACGACGAGCGAGGTCTTGTCCCCCACCCCGCCGGTCGAATGCTTGTCGACGACGGAGCGGCCGAGCTCCGTCCGTAGATCGAGCGTTGAGCCGCTGCGGACGAAGGCGTCGGTCAATGCCAGGGTCTCCTCGGCCGAGAGCCCGCGGAAGTACACGGCCATGCAGAAGGCGGCGAGCTGGTAGTCCGGGATCTCCCCGCGGGCGTGCCCGAGCACGAGCTCGGTGATCTCCTCGGGCTCGAGCCGGCCGCCGTCGCGCTTCCGCTCGATCAACTCGGCGGGCCGAATCACACCTTGTCTGCTACGAAGACGACAGGTACACGCCGGACGCGCAGAGGGCCCTCGAACTCGGGCAGCTGCGGCCCACCGGCGAGAACGACCGATGCCTCGACATAGCTCTGTGCGGTGTCGCGGTCGGGAAACGCAATCCATCCGTGGGCCTCGCGTCGTTCAACCGAGGCGAAGTGCCGGCGCAGGAGCCGGTCCCCGTTGTCGCCGTTGAAGCCGCTCGGGCCGGGCTCGTTGCCGACCAGCTCCCATAGCTCACGTAGGTGCTCAGGGGCATTCGTGACAGCCACCAGCCGCCCGTCCGCGCGAAGCACCCGCGCGAGCTCACTGAGAGCGCGATCGAGGTCCGGGGCGTGGTAGAGCATCCAAGCGGCGACGGCACAGTCGAACTCGCCGTCCGCGAAGGGAAGGGCCTGTACGTCGCCCAGGCGCGCATCGACGCCGCGGGCGCGAGTCAGCTGGACCATCCGTTTCGACTGATCGATCGCTACCACCGCACTTTCGAGCTCGCGGAGTAGCCGCTCGGCGAACTCCCCCTCACCGCACCCGACCTCGAGCACGCGCGTCGGAGACGCCTCCACGACGGCCTCGAAGGCGACCTGGCGGGCGTCGGGGCCTTCCGCGAAGCGGTACGCGGCCTTGCGCGCGGCGAGGCCCCACTCGTTTGCGTATTCCTGACGGACGATGTCGGGGTCGTCGAGCCTCACGGCTCGACGATCGGGAGGCCCGGAATTCCCTTGCGCGGGGCCTTCCCTCCGAGCCAGCGGTTGACGGTGGCGCCGACGTCTGCGAACTCGCCCTCGTGGATTCGCCCGGCGGCGTTCTTGCCCGCGACGTAGGTGAGGAGAAGGGCATGCTCGCGCGAGTGGTCGGTCGACGGCGTCGTCGGGTCGCAGCCGTGGTCCGAGGTCAGGATCATGAGATCACCGGGCTGGAGCGCAGCAAGAAGGTCGGGCAAGCGGCGGTCGAAGTCCTGGAGGCAGCGGTGGAAGTTGACCGGGTCGTTGCGGTGGCCCCAGAGCATGTCCGTCTCGACGAGGTTCACGAAGATCAGGCCCTGGTCGAGCTCGTGCAGCAGTCGCTCCGTCTGGTTGATGCCCTCCACGTTCGACTTGGTCGGATGCGACTCGTCGATGTCGCGGCCCGCGAAGATGTCCCTGATCTTGCCGACGCCGTGCACCTTCGACCCCGCCTCACGGATGAGGGTGAGGTAGTTCGGCTGTCTCGGCTCGAGGGACCAGTCGTGCCGGTCCGGCGTGCGAACGTAGTTCCCCGGCTCGCCTGTGAAAGGGCGGGCGATGACCCGGCCGACGGCGTCCTTCCCGGTCAGAATCTCGCGCGCGATCTCGCACCCGCGATAGAGCTCGCCGAGCGGGATCGTGTCGACATGCGCTGCGATCTGGAAGACCGAGTCGGCCGAGGTGTAGACGATCCACTTCCCCGTGCGCTGGTGCTCTTCTCCCAGCTCCTCGATGATCTCTGTTCCGGAGGCGGCCTTGTTGCCGAGCACGCCCCGACCTGTGCGGTGCATGAAGGGATCGATGACCTCGAACGGGAAGCCGTGCGGATAGGTTGGCATCGCCTGTGGCGTCACGATGCCCATCAGCTCCCAGTGGCCGGTGGTCGTGTCCTTGCCGCGCGACCGTTCGATTAGGCGGCCCGCGACCGCGGGTGCGCCCGGCTGCGGCGGGCAGCCCTCCAGCGGCTCGACGTTCCCGAGCCCGAGCGCCTCCAGATTGGGCAGGTCGAGGCCTCCGACCGCCCGCGCCACGTTGCCCAGGGTGTCTGAACCGACGTCGCCGAACTCGGCCGCGTCAGGGAGCTCGCCCGCGCCGACCGCGTCCAGCACGATGACGCATGCGCGGGACATAAGGCTATTCTAGGTCGGTGATGGGAACCGTCCTCGGCCTCCTCGGCCTCATCGTCTTCGTCGTCTGCGTGATCGGCTTCGCGGCCGGGATCACCTGGCTCGTCGTCAAGGTCTTCCCGACGGGAACCAAGAAGAAGCCCGAGCCGCAGACGTCGTAGCGACTCAGACCGGCGAGAGCGGCAGGACGTCCTCGAGGCGCGCGTACTCCAGGCCGTGGGCTTCGGCGACGGCTTCGTACGTCACCTTGCCGTCGAGGACGTTGACACCCTGGGCAAGAGCGGGGTCGCGGGCGACAGCCTCCACAAGGCCGTGCTCCGCGATCTCCTCGACGTAGGGCAGCGTCGCGTTGGTCAGCGCCTTCGTCGAGGTGATTGGCACCGCTCCCGGCATGTTGGCGACGCAGTAGTGCGTCACTCCGCTGACGACGTAGACCGGCTCGGAGTGCGTTGTGGGGTGTGAGGTCTCGAAGCAACCGCCCTGGTCGATCGCGACGTCGGCCACGACAGAGCCTTCCTTCATGCCGGCGACCATGTCGCGGCTCACGAGCTTTGGGGCAAGCGCGCCGGGGATGAGCACGGCGCCGATGACGACGTCGGCGTCCGCAACCGACTCCTCGATCTGGAGGCTCGACGACATGAGCAGGGTCACGCGCGCGCCGAGCACCTCCTCGAGGTGACGCATGCGGTCGATCGAGCGCTCGACGATCGTCACGCGGGCGCCGAGGCCGAGGGCGATGACGGTGGCGTTGTAGCCGACCATTCCGCCGCCGATGACCACGACCTTGCCCGGCGCGACGCCGGGAACGCCGCCCAGCAGGAGGCCCCGGCCGCCCACCGGCTTCTCGAGAAAGTACGCACCTGCCTGAGCGGCGAGTCGACCGGCGATCTCACTCATCGGCGCGAGCAGGGGCAGTCCGCGATTGGGCGTCTCGACGGTCTCGTAGGCGACCGCCGTGATTCCGCTTTCGACCAGCGCCCGCGTGAGCTGCTCGTCGGCCGCCAGGTGGAGATAGGTGAAGAGGACGAGGCCCTCGCGCAAGCGCTCGTACTCCCCCGGGACCGGCTCCTTCACCTTCAGCAGCAGTTCCGCCTCGCCCCAGGCCTCGTCGACCGACACGATCTGAGCGCCGACCGTCTCGTACGCCGAGTCCGTGAAGGCGCTGCCCGCTCCCGCGCCCGTCTCGACGAGCACGTCGTGCCCCTGCTGGACGAGCTCGCGGGCCCCCGCAGGCGTCAGCGCGACGCGGTACTCGTCGGACTTGATCTCCTTTGCGACGCCGATCCTCATCTGGAGCCGGGCAACCTTAGACGCTTATCCGCGTTTGAGGCCGGATTGCGCTGCTACCCAGAAGGTCGGTTGCACGGCCACGCCGGCAAGGCCGGCACGGCCTTCGGGTCGGCGCCTTAGCTTTCGCACTCTCGGCACATTCTCGCCGCACACACGCGCGCTTTTGGCGACTAGGCTGAAACCGGAGGGTGGCCCGCGGCTGGCCCCGGGCACATGTCTAGGCGGTCAGGTCTGGGCCAGCCGCTCAACGAGCCGGCGCTCCTCGGGGCCGAGCCACGGCGGGTTGCCTGCGGCCGCGTTCTCGCGCACGTGCTCCGGGTTGCGCGAGGCGGGGATCACCGCATCGATTCGCTCGTCCGAGAGCGCCCATTTCAAGAGTGCTTGCGGCCAGCTCGAGACGCCTAGCTCGCGGAGCGGTGCGAGCGCCTCGGGCGGCGGCGGGTGAGCCAGGCGAGTTTTGTCTCCCAGCGGTCGCATTGCGAGCGCGGCGACGCCGAGTTCCGCCGCGAGCGGCAGCAACTCGCGCTCGCACTCGCGCTCGAGCGGGGTGAACGGGACCTGGAGCACGGAGAACCGGCGAGTCTCGAGCGCTCGGGCGAGCTCGCGGAAGGACGAGGACTGCCAGTGGGTAACGCCCAGCCGGTCGAGGCGCCCGGCCTCGCGCTCCTCCTCGAGCCAGGGCACGTGCTCTTCCCAGGCAACGAGATTGTGCACCTGCTCGATCTCAACGCGGCCGAACCACCGGAGCTGGTCCTCGAACTGCGCACGCCCCTCGTCGACCGAGCCGGCCCAGATCTTCGTCGCGACGACCGCCTCGGAGCGACGCTCCGCGAGCGCTGCGCCGAGCGACTCTTCGGCTCCGCCGTACATCGGTGACGAATCGAAGAGACGGCAGCCGTCATCGAGAGCTGCGCCAACGACGGCGCGGGCGAGTTGCCGGTCGCCGTCGAACGTCCTCCAGGTTCCGAGCCCGACGACGGGCCCGAGACGGCGCTCTTCCATCTAGCCGACCAGTCGGCGCGCGAGCTTGCCGGCGGCGAAGGCCGATGCGAAGAACCACGGATCGTCGGCTGGACCGCGGCCCATGTGCTCAAGCCGTAACCCGTCACAGGCCTCGCGCCAGCCGGTGACGTCGACCTCCTCGCGCGCGACCAGCCAGTCCGGAGCCTCAAGGCCGGCCGGCCAGGCGACCGCCGCTTGACCAAGCGCGAGCTCGAGCACTGCGCCCGTATGGTGCGAGACGCCTCGGTGCCGCTCTCGCACGTCCCGCTCGGAGACTCGAACGGCCAGCACGGGCGAACCATGAAGTGCGCTCGCCGCATTCGCCGCATTCGCGGCGGCGACGCCGCCGTGACCGAGCCGTGAAGCCGTGCCCACGACTCCGGGCCCGATGGCGCAGACCACGATCCCAAAGCCCTCCGCAGCAGCCCAGGCAAGCGCCGATGCGACGCCGACAGCCTGGACGTCGCCGTCGAAGCAGGCGCCCGACGCCACCGCCACCTCGAGGAGGCCGCGCGCCTTGAGGGCCCGAACCGAGTCCGACAGGGAGACGGGGAGCGCGCCGCCCGGGAGCTGGACGTAGGCAACCCGTACCCCTGTCCCGATCCCGGCACATGCCGGCGCAACCTGGGAGTGCAGCGAACAGCACACGACCGGCATGCCGGCAAGGCTCTCGGCGAGCTCGCCATCCTCTTCGATGAAGCGCACCGCGGTCTGCAGAGGCGAGTAGGGAAGCGTCATCACGTGCGCGCCGGGATCAGGCGCCAAGTCGAGACCGCGCGTCAGATTGCCGTAGAGCACGTCGAAGCCCCCCGAGCCAAGGCCGAGCTCACGCGCCTGGACGTTGACGATCACCTCGTCGCCGAGCGCCACCGGCCCGGTCAGGCGCGGGAACGCGACGCAGGCCCGCCCGTCGACCTCGAGCCGGGCGAGCCCGTCGAGGCGCTCCAGGACCGCGGTCACCCTGCCGCGCCGGAGGCTAAGCGGCATCCGCTTCGCGAGCCGTCTCGACGAGCGCGAGCGTCACCTCCACCATCGCCTCGAGATCGGCGACGGCGATGTGCTCGTCGGGCGTGTGGATCTCGGCCATGCCGTTCGCGAGGTTGACGCACTGAAGGCCGCGCTCGTTGAACACGTTCGCGTCGGCGGCGCCGCCGCTCAGCTTCAGCGAGGGCTGATAGCCGGTCCGCTCGAGCGCCGTGCGAGCGAGGCGGACGACGAAGTCGTCCCGCCTGAAGCGGTAGCCGCTGTAGCTCTTGTGCACCTCGGTCTCGACCTGGCAATCCTCGAGCCCGGCCGCGAAGGTCGCCGCCTCGAGCATCTCGCGCACGAGGTCGGCCAGCTTTTGCGGGTCGTGCGAGCGCGCCTCGGCCAGGAACGAGCACCACTCCGGGACGATGTTTCCGGCGGTCCCGCCGCGGATGATGCCGACGTTGGCCGTCGACTCCTCGTCGACCCGGCCGAGCTTGAAGTCGGCAATCGCCGTCGCAGCAGCCGCGATCGCGGAGCGCCCCTCCTCCGGATACATGCCGGAGTGCGCCGCGCGGCCGTGAAAGCGGACCTCCATCGAATGGGCGTGCGGAGCGCCGAGGATGACCTCGCCGATCGGAGCAGCCTGGTCGTACACGTAGCCGATGCGGGCCCGCAGCTGCTCGTGGTCGAACGCCGCCGCCCCGTGCAGGCCGGTTTCCTCCTTCGGCGTGAAGAGGAGCTCGATGCCTGCGTGTGGGCGGTTCTCGGAGAGCAGGCGGCGAGTCGCCTCCAGCATGACGGCGACCGCGGACTTGTTGTCGGCGCCGAGGATCGTCCCCGCCGCGTTGCGAATGACTCCCTCGTCGAGAACCGGCTCGATCGCCCCCTCCGGCGGGACCGTGTCCAGATGGGCGCAGAAGAAAAGCGGTGTCCCAAGCTCGTCGCGGGGCGCGACGCGCGCGTAGAGATTGCCCGCATTCGAGCCGATCCGCTCGCCCGCATCGTCTTCGGCGACGTCGAGACCGAGGCCGCGCAGGTACGCGGTGACCCGATCGGCAACCACGCGCTCCTCGCCCGGCGGGCTCGGCAGAGCCGCAAGCTCGGTGAAGAGGGCGACGAGCTCGTCCTGGGGCACCCCGCGATCTTAGGTCGCTACGCGGTGGTAGCCGCCGGCACGGCTTCGCCGGCACGCTCCCGGGCGCGCCCGAGCGCGGCACCCACGAACTCGCGGAAGAGTGGCGCCGGCCGCGTCGGCCGGGACTTGAACTCAGGGTGGAACTGGCTGGCGACGAACCAGGGGTGATCGGGCAGCTCGATGATCTCGACGAGCCGTCCCTCCTGGAAGGTGCCGGAGATGACGAGACCGGCCTCGACGAGCCGTGGCCGGAAGTGGTTGTTGACCTCGTAGCGGTGCCGGTGGCGCTCGGGGACGACGGCCTCACTGTACGCCTCGCGCGCGCGGGTTCCCTCGACGAGCTCGACGGCCTGCGCGCCCAGCCGCATCGTCCCGCCGAGATCCTCGATCTCCTTCTGCTCCGGCAACAGATCGATGACGGGGTACGGCGTCTCAGGGTCCATCTCGGTCGAATTTGCGCCCGCGAGGCCCACGACGTGCCTCGCGAACTCTGAGATCGCCACGTGCATGCCGAGGCAGATCCCGAGGTACGGAATCTCGCGCTCGCGGGCGACTCGGCAGGCGAGGATCTTCCCCTCCCAGCCGCGTGAGCCGAAACCGCCGGGCACAAGCACGCCGTCGACCTGCTCGAGCTCCGCTTCCGCCTCTTCGAGCGCCATTCCTTCTGCGTCGAGCCAGCGCACGCGCACATTGCAGCCGTGGTGAATGCCGGCGTGCTTCAGCGCCTCGTGCACGGAGAGGTAGGCGTCCTGGAGCTTCACGTACTTGCCGACGAGCGCGATCTGCACCTCGCCTTCGAGCCGGCGCACCCGGTCGGTCAGCTCGGCCCATTCGCCGAGCTCGGGCGGGCCGGTCTCCAGACCCAGCTTCGAGCAGACGAGCTCATCGAGTCCCTCTGCCTGGAGTGCCTCGGGAACGAGATAGACGTCCGGGACGTCGCGGTTGACGATCACGGCGCGCGGCTCGATGTCGGCAAAGAGCGCGATCTTCTCGCGCAGCTCGTGCGAGAGCTCTTCGCCGGAGCGGCAGACGACGATGTCGGGGTGCACGCCGATGCGGCGCAGCTCGTTGACCGAATGTTGGGTCGGCTTCGTCTTCAGCTCGCCGGCAACCTCGACGAACGGGACGTAGGTCACGTGCAGGTAGAGCACGTTCTCGGAACCGGCCTCGCGCCGGAACTGGCGGATCGCCTCGAGGAACGGGAGCGACTCGATGTCGCCGACGGTCCCGCCGACCTCGCTGATGACGACGTCCGTGTCGGTCGTCTCGGCGACCCGGCGGATGCGCTCCTTGATCTCGTTCGTGATGTGCGGGATCACCTGCACGGTCGACCCCAGGTATTCGCCCTTCCGCTCCTTGCGAAGCACCGTGTACCAGACCGAGCCCGACGTGTGGTTCGCGTACCTCGAGAGGTTCTCGTCGATGAAGCGCTCGTAATGGCCGATGTCGAGGTCGGTCTCGGCCCCGTCCTCCGTGACGAAGACCTCGCCGTGCTGAAACGGGCTCATCGTCCCGGGATCGACGTTGATGTAGGGGTCGAACTTCTGGACCTGAACCTTCAGGCCGCGCGCCTTTAGCAGCCGCCCGAGCGAGGCGGCGGTGATTCCCTTGCCGAGGGACGAGACGACCCCGCCGGTGACGAAGACGTATTTCGTCGCTCTCAGAACGCCTCCCGCCCGAGTCGATCGAGGGCGCAGAGCCCAGGCGTGCGCTCGATCAACTCGCCGAGGGAGCGTCGTTCACCGATGAGGGTCAGCCCGGCCAGCGCACCGATCGCCAGCCAACGGCTCTTTCCCGTGAGACGACTCACGGAACTCAAGCCTAGCATCGCGCCCAGCGCGTTCGAGCCTGCGTCTCCAAGCATCACCTTCTCGCGGAGATCGTATGGAAGTAGCAGGACGGCGGGGCCGACCGGCGCACGCGTCGCCAGAGCGCCGATGAGGTACGCCTTGAGCGCGCGCCCCGGGCGCGTGTCGAGCTGGTTGACGAAGTTGGCTGTGAGCCCGACGAGGAGCGCGCCGGAGACCTTCCGAGTCGCGGCGAGACCGACGAGCGGAATGCCGACGAGCTTGAGCATCCCGGTCGTACGCCCGGCCCGCAGGTGGGCGCGAAAGCCGCGCTCGGGCCCCGACCAGAGATCGTCCGCGAGCCCGAGCGCGGTGACGAGCGCGACCGCGAGCTCCCGCCGAAGCCCGACGCTCCAGCCGACCAGCGGCAAACGCAGCCCGCGATGGTTGACGCCGAGCGGCCCGCAGGCGACTAGCGCGTCCAGCAGCTGGCGGCCACGGTGCGCGAAGCCCGGGAGGTCGCGACGGGTCGCGTCGTGTGCGAGCGGGAGCTCGAGCTCGACAACGCGGAGGCCCGCGCGGGCCGCGTCGACTGTCATGCGCACTTCGCAGCCGAAGCCGGGCGCTAGCGGGAAGCAGGCCTCGCGCGCCGCCGCCGAGAGCGATCGCTGGCCCGAGAGCGGCTCTCGCGCCTCGAAGCCCGAGAGCGCGCGGACAAGCCTCCGCGCCGCTCCCTTCGCGATCCCGAAGCCGCCTCCTCGGGGCTCCGCGAAAACGGCGATCGCGACGTCAGCGTCTGTCGAGGCAAGCGGACCGAGGTCCCCGACGAGGTCGGCGTCGGCGAGCAACAGCGCTCCCTCCGGCGCTTTTCGCTCGGCGAGCGTGAGCGCTTGCCCCTTCCCGCGCCGTGGAAGGCGCACGACCTGCGCTCCGGCGCGCTCCGCCTCGGAGGCGGTCGCATCCCGCGAGCCGTCGTCGGCGACGACGGCGACCGCCGACGGGAACTGGGCCTTCAGCGCGGCGACGGTCGCCGCGATCGTCCGTTCCTCGTCCCTGGCGGTGACGAGGATCGCGGCTGGGTCAGTCACCCGACGGAAGCGGCTCGATCGGCGGCACGATCCCGTCAGTGGCGGAGGGCTTCACCCCGTAGTTGCCGCTCGTGCTCCCCGAGAGAAGCAGCGCGAGCGCGAGACGCCCTGCGGGCGCCTCGATGTCGTCGACCGTCGAGAGGCCGGCCTCGCTCCAGACAGGGACGGCCGACTCGCCGACGTCGGACGTTTCGGCACCAACGGCCGGAATGCCGCTGTCGGCGAGCCCGTCGTAGAAGCCAGACAGGAAATGAGCCGTCTCTCCTTCCTGTGACTTCACGGTGCGGACGACCACGACGCCGTCGACGGAGCGCCGAAAGCTCCCGGCCTTCTCCTCCACGAGCAACGACGTGAGCGCGTTCCAGGCGGGTGTGTCGCCACCCTGGACGAGCTCATCCGCAAGCTTGCGCCCGAGATCGTCGAGCTCCGCGTCGCCCCGGAACGACCTCAGCTCCCCGTTGAGCTCGCGGTCCACCGTCGCGGCGTCGATGGGAACTTTCAGTGCCCGGATGCGCACCGGCGCACTCGAGCCCGCGTCGTCGAGTGTGCGCTCGATCGCGCCGCGAAGGCCTGCGTCGACTGCGCCCACGTAGAGGATTGCGATTTTCGTCCCGCGCAGGCGATCGGCGATGAGCAACGGATAGGCGTTCTTGACGACCGCCCGGCCGGCTTCCTGCTCCCGAGCTGCGTTCGCACGGCGCGCTCCCGCTGCGTCGAGCTGGGCGTCGAGGGCGGCGACATCGGCCTTGAGCTTCGTCTTCTCCGCGTCGTCGACCTTTCCGCTCATGCCCACGCCGACGAGGATTCCGATCAGGAGGGCGACGAAGACCGCCGCGAGTGAAGCCACGTGGTACCGGAGATCAAACATCTAAGGCGCCGCTTGCGGTGCTGCCATCAGGACGGACGAGATCGGGCCCGGTCGACCCCTCATGGGATACCAAACATTTTCATAGGCCCGCTGCAGTCTGGCAAAGGGCGTGCAGCCGGGCGAGCGCCTGGCGCGGTGCGGGCCGCAGGCCCTCGGCGACGAGTCGCCACCAGGAGGCCTGCAGCGTAAGCGTCGCGCGAGTGTGGCCGGCGGCGGCGGGCTCGAGCAAGATCTCCGCGACGAACGCCTGCTGGACGTCCCGCCAGCCGAAACGCAGGCCCGTCTCTACCGCAGTCACGACGATCAGGCCGTCACCGCCCGGTCGGCGCAGCAGCCCGGACGCCCCTCCGCGGACGACGTCCCAGCGAGCCCCCTCGGCCAGACCGCGACGATCAGCCCGGATCGCGGTGTACCCCGGCCACCAGTCGGATAGGTGACGAGGCTCGGCCAGGAGCGACCAGACGTCGCCGCGAGGCGCGAGAAGCTCTCGCTGCGCTTCGATCTGCACTGCCCATGATTGTCACGGTTTCGTGGCAGACCCGTTTCCCATGGGTGCGGCCTTTCTCATTACGCTCGCATCGGGGAGGAGGCCGCGGGAACCTGGCTCGGCTCGGAGCAGCGTCAGCGGAGTCCGACGAGCTCGAGCAGGCGCGCGAAGAGCAGGTCGATCAGCTCGCGCAGGTCCGGCGACACGAGCACCGCGACCGCGATCGCTCCCAGCCCCGCCGCGATGAATGCGAGCAGGGGCCCGACCCCGACCTGGCGGCTGACGAGCCGGGAAACGCCCCTGGCATCGATGAGCAGCTCGCCCACCTTCAGGCGCGTCAGGAATGTCGACGACATGCCGGCTCGATTCCGCTCGAGGAACTCGATCACATTGAAGTGCGTTCCGACGGCGACGATCAGCTCCGCGCCTTTCTCGAACGCAAGCAGTAGGGCAACGTCCTCGCTGATCCCGGTCGCCGGCACGATCTCGTAGGGCAGGCCCAGGCGCTCGGCCCGCGCTGCGCCCGGGGCCTCTCCGCCCTCGTACGCGTGGATGAGCAGCTCCGCGCCTGAGCGGAGCGCCAGATCCGAGACGGAGTCCATGTCACCGACGATCACATGCGGCTTGTAGCCCGCCTCGAGCAGCGCGTCCGCCCCGCCGTCGACGCCGACCAGCACCGGCTTGAAGTCCCTGATGTACGAGCGGACGATCCGCAAGTCGCGCTTGTGGCCGGGCCCACGGGCGACGACGAGCGCGTGGCGGTCGCGAAAACGGGTCCGCAGGGCCGGGAAGTCGATGCCCTCGGCGAGGAACCGCCCCTCCTCCCGCAGGTAGCGCATCGTGTTGTCGGCGAACGACTCGAGCGCCTCCGTCACCCTGCTCCGCTGCTCCGCCAGCGCCGCCGCGAGCTCGTCCGCGCCCAGCGCGCGTCCTGCTGCGAGGCAGGTCCCGTTGCGGAAGACACTCGCTCCCCGCACCGTGAGAAGCTCGCCTTCGTCCACCTCGTCGAAGAGCGGCGCCTCGGGAGCGTCGATCAGCCGCACGCCGCCGCGAACGAGGAGCAGCGGCCCGGGGTTCGGAAAGCGCCCGCTCTGCGACGGCGAGATGTTGACCACGACGCGGACACCGGACTCGAGCAGCTCCTCGGCGGAGACCCGATCGAGGTCGGTGTGATCGATGATCGCGACGTCGTCCGGTTTCAGCCGACGGACGAGGTTCTTCGTCCGCCGGTCGAGAC
Source organism: Gaiellaceae bacterium (assembly GCA_036395295.1). Lineage (GTDB taxonomy): Bacteria > Actinomycetota > Thermoleophilia > Gaiellales > Gaiellaceae > VAXT01. The sequence goes on from DASWDJ010000222.1 coordinate 34,441, forward strand.
GGGCCGGACCGGTGTGCTCGACGAACGATCGAAGGGTGCTCATCGCACTGTTTGCAGGAACTCCTGGCCACCGAGCATACGGCGAATCTCCTCCTGCCGCTGTTCGTCGGCGAGTTGCTCGATGCGCGTGTGTGTCGGGTCGCCAGGGATCTTCTCGACGCTGAAATGGCGCTCTGCCACGCTCGCGATCTGCGGTAGGTGCGTGATCGTGATCACCTGCGCACGCTCCCCGAGCCGCCGGAGGGTCTCGCCGACCGCATGTGCCGTCTGCCCACCAATCCCGGCGTCGATCTCGTCGAAGACCATGGTCTCGCCGCCTGCAACCGCCGCGATGGCGAGCGCGATCCTCGACAGCTCGCCGCCGGACGCCGTCTCCGCAACCGGACCGAAGGGCAGGCCGGCATTCGGCCGGATCAGGAACTTCACCGTCTCGGCGCCGCTGGGCCCTGGCTCGCGTTCGTCCAGCTCCGCGCGGAACTCTCCGTCGCCGAGGCCGATCCCGTGGAGTTCTGCTTCGACCGCCTGCGCGAAGGGCACGAGCGCTTCGCGACGGTTCGCCCGCAACCGGTTGGAGAAGCCCCGCACCTGCTCCTCGGTTGCCGCAAGCGCATCCGAGGCGGCCGAGAGCGGATCGGCGCCTTCGTCGAGAGCGGCCAGCTCGGCGCGTGCTTCCGCGGCGCGGTCGAGCAGCTCACCGTACGACTCGCAGCGGAAACGACGCTTCGCATCGGCGATCCGCTCGAGCCCGGCCTCGACCTGCTCGAGCCGGTCCGGCTCGGCCTCGAGCGTGTCGAGGAACCTCCGCAGCTCGAGGGCGGTCTCGCCGAGTCGGAGCTCGGCGTCGCGGAGCTCGCCGGCGGCCCGAGCGAGCTCCGGAGCGATCTGAGTCACTGTCGCGAGGCTCCGTTCCGCCCGCCCAGCCAGGCCGGCAGCGCCCTCACCCTCGTCTGGGACGAGTGCGTCGACGGCCGCGTTGGCAGCCTCCGCGAGCTCGCCGACATGCCGCAGACGCTCTCGCTCCGCGCGGAGCGAGTCCTCGCCGTCAGGGGCGAGCCCCTCCGTGTCCTCGACCAGCGCGCGCAGCTCCGCGAGCCGCGCGTCCTCGGCGTCGGCGCCGCGGCTCAGCTCCTCGTGCCGCCGCCGAGCCGCGACGAGCTTTCGCCAGGCGGCTCTCAGCTCGGCACGCAGCCGGAGCTGCGCCTCCCCGCAGAACGAGTCGAGGACGTCGAGCTGATACGAAGCCCGAGCGAGCCGCCGCTGCTCGAACTGGCCGGACATGGCGATCAGGCGCTCGCCCGCGGCCGCGAGGTCTTCGCGCGCGGCGCTCCTGCCCCACGCATACGCACGCGTGCGTCCGTCGGCGAACACGCGTCGCGCCAGCACGAGCCCGTCCTCGTCTTCAGGCTGCAGCTCCGCGAGGGCTTCCAGGCCTTCCTCCTCGAGCAGCCCCGGCCGCAGCTCGAACTCCGCCTCGACGTAGGCCTCCTCGGCGCCGGGGCCGACGAAGCCGGCGTCGCCCTTCGCCCCGAGCAGGAGCCCGATCGCCTGGGCGAGAATCGTCTTGCCCGCTCCGGTCTCCCCGGTGATCGCATTCAGGCCCGGCGCGGGCTCGAGGTCGGCCTCCCGGATGAGGACGAGGTTCTGAATGCGGAGCCTACGGAGCACGCTATGCGTCCAAATTGGCCGAAGGATCGCCCTGACCTCGCCGGCACAATCCCCGCATCCGCTGCGACCAATCCTCCGTCATGGCGCAAACGTCTCCCTGTATTTGCGGAAGAACGTGACCTCGGGCAGGTGGGCGAGCAGGCTCGATTGCTCGCCGAGGCGCACCACCACGGTCCGACCGCCCTCGAGCTCGGCCACCGGACGGCCGTCGACCAGCACGGCAGCCGGCAGGTCGGGCGTGCGGTTCTCGATCTCGACGACACGCCCACGGGGCACGACGAGCGGCCGCGCGTGGAGCGAATGCGGCGCGATGAAGGTGACGGCCTGAGCGTCGAGACCCCAGACGAGCACAGGGCCCCCGTTTGAGAGGTTGTAGCCCGTCGACCCCGACGGCGTCGAGCAGAGCACTCCGTCGCAGGCGAGTACGCCGAGGTCCTCGCCGCCCACTGCCCACCCAAGGTCGATCATGCGTCCGATGACCGAACTGGCGACGACGACGTCGTTGATTGCGACGTGCCGGTCGCCGTCGACCTCGGCGTCGAGCGTCGGCAGCTCGGCAACCGCGTAGTCGCCTGCGAACGCGCGCCTGAGCCCTTCCTCGAGCTGCTCCGCGGGAATCGAGGTCAGAAAGCCAACGGCGCCGAAGTTCGCTCCCATGACCGGTGTCTCCAGACCGTGCGTGCGCTGAAGCGCGCGAAGCATCGTGCCGTCGCCGCCGAGTACTACGACGAGATCGACGTTGGCGAAATCAGGGTCGTCGGAGTCTCGATCGTGCTTCTCGGCCTCCTCCTGCGAGTAGAGAAGCTCGACCCCGGACTCCTGCGCGACGCGCTCGAGGCAGGTCAGCGCCTCGCGAATCGGCTCCGGATTCCCGTGCGTGACGACCGCGGCCGTGCGCACGCGCTCAGCCGGTGGCGTCGTCGATCCAGTCTTCGAGCTCATGGGGCAGCGAGGGGTCTTCGCGGTGGACGAGGTGGAGAAAGAACTCCCGGTTTCCCTTGGGGCCGGGCAGGCCCGAGTCTACGACCCCGACCGTCAGGGCCGGCCACGCGAGGGCCGCCTCGGCCATCTCGCCCAGGACGCGGCGGTGGACCTCACGGTCACGCACGACTCCGCCCCTGCCGACCTCCTCACGCCCCGCCTCGAACTGTGGCTTGACGAGAACGAGCGCCTCCCAGCCCGGCCGAGCGAGCACGAGCGCGGGTGGCAGCGCAAGCCTGACGCTGATGAAGGACACGTCGCAGGTGACGAGCTCTGGCGCGAAGGGCAGCGCGGTGAGCTCGCGCGCGTTCGTGCGCTCGAGCACCGTCACGCGAGGGTCGCTGCGGAGCCGCTCGTGGAGCTGCCCGCGCCCGACGTCGAGCGCAATCACACGGGCCGCGCCGCGCTGGAGGAGCGCGTCCGTGAAGCCGCCCGTCGAGGCGCCGACGTCGAGGCAGTCGCGGCCTGCGACCTCGACGCCCAGCTCGTCGAGCGCATGCACGAGCTTGTCGCCTCCGCGTGAAACGTAGCGAGGAGGAAGCTCGATGACGAGCTCGGCTCTCTCGTCGACCTGCTCTCCGGCCTTCGCGTGACCGGGCACGAGACCGGCCATCACGAGTGCCTGCGCCTGTGCGCGGCTCTCGGCGAGGCCCCGCTCGACGAGCAATACGTCCAGACGCTTGCGCACGGGGCAAGGCTAGCTGGCCGCAGCGCGCCTTTTTAGGCCTGAAACCAGCTCGTCGAGAAGCGCCGTGTCCGCAGGAATCTCGCCCAGCCGGGCCCGGGCCCGCCCTTCGATCTCGTCCGCAAGCTCGTGCACGCCCTCGGTGCCGAGCTGCGCCGCGAGGCCGTCCTCGTCGAGCAGATCGTCGACGACTTGGTAGAGGAGCCCGAACTCGGCGGCGAAGCTCCGCCAGGGTGCCCGCTCCGCCTCCGGTACGTCGCTGACTGCGAGCGCGCAGCCGATCGCCGCTTCGAAGAGCCGCCCCGTCTTCAGCGCGTGCAGGCGCGCGAGATCGCCACTTCGCCCGCGGACGTCGTCGTGCTGGCCCCCGATCATGCCGAGGGTCGCCCGCGAGAGCTCCCGGGCAACGGCGGGTGTCGGATAGGAGAGCGCGAGGTCAAAAGCCTGAGCGAGCAGTGCGTCGCCGTTCAGGATCGCCGTCGCCTCGTCGAACTGGACGTGCGAGGTTGCGCGCCCGCGCCGGATCCCGTCGTCGTCGAGCGCGGGCAGATCGTCGTGGACCATGCCGAAGGTGTGCACGAGCTCGACGGCGGCTGCGGCCGGTAGGAGCTCCTCCGCCCGGGAGCCCGTGGCTTCGCCGCAGGCCAGGCAGAGGAGCGGCCGGATGCGCTTGCCGCCTCCCTCGAGGCTGTAGCGCATGGCTTCCTTCAGGCCGCCGAGCTCGGGTGCGAACGGAAGCGCAGCCAGGTACTGCTCGATCAGCTCACGGTGCTCGTCGAGCATGGGCACCTAGTGCGCCTCCCAGTGATGCTGCCGAGTTTCTGGGTCGCGAGAACCAAGCCAGAGGCCGCACTCGTCCGCGCAGGGCATCGCCTGCGATGCCTCTAGGAGGTCACGGCGGCTCTGCTGCCGTGACCGTTTCATGCTAGGAGCCTTGGCAAGGGCGAGTGTGGGTTCTGGCGCCGCGTAATCGCGGGCCAGAAGCCGGCGAGCATTGCTGGGAGGCGCACTATGCACCCGCCTCGCGCCTGGCTCGTTCCAGCTCGGCCTCGACCTGCCGCGCGAGCTCGGCAAGCTCACCGAGGATGTCGATCGCCGCTTCGGGGTCCTCGACCGACTCGAGGCGCCCCCGGGCCTGCTCGAGCCGGTCGAGGAGCTCCTCGGCCCGCCCCAGCGCGTCCTCGGTTCCGCTCATAGCGGTATCTCCTGACGGAAAACGTGTCGACCGGTCATTTCAGACGGATACCGGGCGAAGCCCGTCATCCTGAAGCGGCATCGCAAGCGACGCCTCATGCCGCTCGCTCCTTGGCGATTCGGCCGAGGATGCCGTTCACGAGGCGGCCCGCATCGTCGGATGCATAGCGCTTCGCCAGCGAGACCGCCTCGTCGATTGCCACCTCGACCGGAACTTCGCCGCGCTCGAGCTCGTGGATTCCGATGCGCAGCACGTTCCGCTCCAGCGCGCCGAGCCGATCCGCGGCCCATTCGTCGGAAGCCTCGGTGATTTGCCCGTCGAGCTCCGCCGCCTGGCCGATCACTGCTTCCGCGAGCTCACGCGCAAAAGGATCGATCTCGCCTTCGTACAGGGACGCGAGCGGCTGGCCCGTCACGTCCCACTGATAGAGGAGGAAGAGCGCCGTGCGGCGGGCTGCCCGCCGACCCGCCATCAGGCTGTGAGCGCCGGCAAGCGTGCGCCCGCCTCCGCGAGAAATCCCGTCGAATAGCGCCCCGTCGCGAACTCCTCGCTGCGCAGGATGTCGATCGCCGCGGCCCGCGTCGTCGGCACCCCCGTCACCTCGAGCTCCGCCAGCGCGCGCAGGCAGCGATCGATCGCCGCGGGGCGATTTACGTCCCACACGATCACCTTGGCGACGAGGGAGTCGTAGTACGGCGAGATCATCGCGCCGTCTTCGAGGTGGGTGTCGACGCGCACCCCGGGACCGAGGGGAGCGCGAAAACGCTCGATCTTGCCCGGCATGGGCAGGAAGTCGCGCGTCGGATCCTCGGCGTTGATGCGGACCTCGATCGCGTGTCCGCGCCGCTCCGCGCGGCCCGTCTCGGTCAAGGCCTCCCCCGCCGCGATGCGCAACTGTTCGCGGACGATGTCGATTCCCGTCACCACCTCGCTCACGGGGTGTTCGACCTGGAGGCGGGCGTTCAGCTCGATGAAGTAAAAGGAGCCGTCCGGGTCGAGGAGGAACTCGAACGTGCCCGCGTTCAGGTAGTCGATGGCGCGGGCTGCGTTTGCCGCCGCCGCCTCCATCTGCTCACGTGTCTCCGGAGTGAGCGCAGGCGACGGCGATTCCTCGATCAGCTTCTGGTGCCGGCGCTGGATCGAGCACTCCCGCTCGCCGAGGGTGAGGACGCCGCCGACAGCATCGGCGAGGACCTGGACCTCGACGTGCCGGGCGGGCACGATCGCTTTCTCGAGATAGAGCGCCGGCTCGCCGAAGGCGGCCTCCGCTTCCGTCGAAGCGGTCTGAAACGCGCCCTCGAGCTCGTCCGGCTCCTGCACGAGCCGCATGCCCTTGCCGCCGCCGCCGGCTACGGCTTTCAGCAGGACCGGATACCCAACGTCGTCGGCCGCGGCACGCACCTGGTCGAGCGACGTCGCGGCTTCACTTCCGGGCACGACCGGCACGCCTGCCGCGTCCATCTCCTGCTTCGCCTTCGCCTTGTCCCCCATGCGGGCCATCGTCTCGGCCGACGGGCCGACGAAGGCGAGCTCGTTGTCCAGGCAGGCCTCGGCGAAGGCGGGGTTCTCCGCGAGGAAGCCCCAGCCGGGATGGACGGCGCTGCAGCGCGTCGTCGTCGCGGCGGCGATGATCGAAGGGATCTTGAGGTAGCTCTCCCCCGCGGACGGGGGGCCGACGCAGACCGCGCGGTCGGCGAGCCGTGTGTGCAGTGCGCCTTCGTCGGCCGTCGAGTAGACCGCGACCGCCTCGACGCCCAGCTCGTGGAGCGCGCGGATGACCCGGACGGCGACCTCGCCGCGATTCGCGATCAGGACTCGGGAGAACACTAGTGCCGCTTCCGGTAATGCCGCCGAGCTTCTGGGTCGCGAGTACCAAGCCAGAGGCCGCACTCGTCCGCGGCCAAGGCTAGAAGCCTTGGCAAGGGCGAGGGTGGGCTCTGGCGCCGCGTGATCGCGGGCCAGAAGCCGGTATGTATTGCCGGGAGCGGCACTACTAAAGAGCGTCGAGTGGCTGGGCGAGGGCCGGCTCGAGGTCGAAGAGCGGCTGGCCGAACTCCACCGGCTGACCGTTCTGGACGTGGATCGCACGGACAATGCCCTCGACCTCGGCCTTCACCTCGTTCATCAGCTTCATCGCCTCGAGGATGCAGAGTGTCTGCCCCGGTGCGACGGCGTCTCCCTCTTCGACGAACGGCGGGGCACCGGGCTGGGGCGCCCGATAGAAGGTTCCGACCATCGGCGCCTCGATGCGAATCGCACCGTCGGTCTCCGGCGCGGCCGTGACCGGCTCGGGCTGCGCGGCCGGCGCCGGGCCGGGCGACTCGACCGGGGGCGGCTCTTCGGTCCTTCGAACCGAGACTCGCGTTCCCTCTTCCTCGACGGCGATCTCGGCGATGCCTGTCTCCTGGACGATGCGCACGACCTCGCGGATGCGCTCGGCACGGGACTGGTCGACCCCGCCGCCGACGAGCGAGTCCTCACCGCTCGTCCGGTCGCGAATCGCGCGCAGGAGCGGCTCCGCCTCCTCGCCGAAGAGCGCGAGCAGGAGCAGCTCCTCCTCACTCGCAGCGAGCCCGGCCGCCTCCTCGCGGATCTCATCGAGCTCGACCTCGGGCTCCTCGGGCAGGTCGCCTTCCGAGAGCAGCGAGACGGCTCGCTGGACGGTCGCGTCGATCTTCCCGGGCGGCGTCCCGAAGTGCCCGTCGAGGAGGGCACGCAGCTCGTCGACGACCGTCTGGTAGCGCGACGCCGAAAGGACGTGTACGAGCGCCTGCGAGGCGAGAATCTGGCCGATCGGAGCGGCGACCGGGGGCGATCCCGCTTCGCCGCGGATCACGGCGAGCTCGTCGAGGACGTCGTCGAGCCGGTCCGTGGCCGAATAGGCGCGCAGGCGGGTGTCGATCGCGGCGACGAGGCTTGCGGGCAGCTCATGTTGCGCGGCACGGACGGCGATGTGCGGAGCAAGCGGCGTCACGGGGTCGTCGCCGACGAACTCATCGACGATCTCGGCGGCCTGCCAGAGGGTCTCGACGTTGATGCCGCTGTCCATCTTCGCGCCGGCGAGCGCGCTGCCGAGCGCCTCTCCCGAAACCCGGTGCAAGGTCAGCGCAAGCGGGTAGACCGCGCACGCGATCAGATCGGCCCCTGCGCGAGCCGCCTCGAGCGCCGCCGCCAGCCCACTTCCTGCTGCGCCCTGGCAGTAGATGCCGACGGGCAGACCGCTTCCCTTCGCCAGCGCAGAAACGAGCTCGTGGGCGCGGTGCGGCTCCAGAGCGCCGGACGGGTCGTGGAGGAGGACCCGCGCAGCCCCAAGGTCGGGAAGCTTCTTGGCCTGCTCGACGAGCTTCTTCGTCTCTCCGCCCTGGCCCGGGCTGTAGATGAGCCCCGCGTCGAACTCCCGATCCGCCGCGGTGATCGCTTCACCTGCCTCGCGTAGGTTCGAGACGTCGTTCAGCGGGTCCTCGAGACGAAAGACGTCGATGCCGCTCTCCGCGGCGCTGGCCACGAACCGGCGCACGAAGTCGCCCCCGACGGGGCGCGACCCGACGAGGAAGCGGCCGCGGAGCGCCATCCCGAGCGGTGTCTTCGTTCGCGCCTTGAGCGCGCGGATCCGCTCCCACGGGCTCTCCACGCCGCGGCGAACCGAGGTGTCGAAAACGCCCCCTCCTGAGACCTCGAGAGCCGCGAACCCGGCGCCGTCGAGGAGCTCGGCGAGCCGAAGGAGATCGGCCGTCGGCATGCGTCCGGCCAGCGGCTCCTGGCTGAGCAGCCGAATCGTCGTGTCGATGAGCGCAGGCACGCAGAGAGGGTAACTCTCCAGAACTCTTCGAGAGCCGACGCCATCCGCCGCCGGAGCCGGGCTTTGCCCGGCGGGAGGCCAACCCCCGAGAGGAGGACGCCCGCACCACGCAAGCCTCGGGCGGCTCCTGAAACGAAGGGCACCTCCACTTCGCCCGCAAGGAGGGGCTCAAGCGGAGCGAAGCGTTATGCGCGCGAGATGTAGCGGCCCTCGCGCGGGTCGACCTTGATCCGGTCGCCGCTGGCCACGAAGAGCGGAACCTGGATCACGGCTCCGGTCTCGAGCTTCGCGGGCTTCGTCACGTTCGAAACCGTGTCGCCCTTCACCCCTGGCTCCGTCTCGGCCACCGCGAGCTCGATCGAAGACGGCAGTTGGAGACCCGACGGCTTGCCGTCGACGGTGAGGATCTGCACGGAGGTCGAGGGCGGGATGAACTGGAGATCGGCGGCGACGGACTTATGTGGAAGCGAGAACTGCTCGTAGGTCTCGTCCTCCATGAAGACGACATCCTCGCCCGAGTCGTAGAGGTACTGGGCGCCCTTGACCTCGGTGTGCATCCGCTGGAACTTCTCGCCTGCGCGGAAGGTGCGCTCGACGACCGCGCCCGAGTCCAGGTTCTTGAGCTTCGTCCGCACGAAGGCGCCGCCCTTCCCAGGCTTCACGTGCTGGAACTCGACGATGCGCCAGACGCCGCCGTCGACCTCGATGTGCATGCCGTTCTTGAACTGATTCGTGTTGATGTTCTCCGCCACGACTCCCCAATCTAGTCGACGGTGAGCAGATCCTTCGTGAAGCTCGTCAGGACCTCGGGCTCCCCGTCCTGCACGACGACGAGATCCTCGATCCGGATCCCTCCGAGCCCCGGCAGGTAGATACCGGGCTCCACTGTGACGACGTTCCCGGCGGCGAGCGTGTGGCGTGACTCCTGCGCCAGACGAGGATCCTCGTGGACGAGGAGACCGACACCGTGGCCGAGGCCGTGGCCGAAGAACTCGCCGAACCCGGCAGCCTCGATCCGATCGCGCGCCGCGGAGTCGACCCCCGGCCCGGAGGCGCCCGGGCGGACGGCGGCCAGCCCCGCCAGCTGCGCATCGAGGCACACCTCGTAGGCGCGCGTCAGCTCGTCCGGCAACGGCCCGGTGGCGAAGGTGCGCGTGCAGTCGGAGCAGTAGCCGTCGACCACGCAGCCGGCGTCGACGAGCACCGTCTCGCCCGGCTCCACTCGCCGGTTGCCGGGCAGCGAATGCGGCTTCGCCGAGTTCGGCCCCGAGGCGACGTGGATCGCGAACGAGACGCCCTCTGAGTGGCCGCCGTGCAGGAACTGCTCCAGGCGCCAGGCGAGGTCGCGCTCGGTCTCCCCGACGAGCCCGCCCTCGTCCGCGAAGCGTTCGAAGGCGATGTTCGCGATCTGCGCGGCGCGCCTGATCGCGTCCAGCTCGTCCTCGTCCTTCACGGCGCGTAGCTCTTCGACGAAGCCGTACTGGGGTACCGGCTCAACGCCGCCGGCATGGAGCCGCGCGTAGCGCTCGAACGTGAGGCTCGAGGCTTCGAAGCCGATCCGGCCCGAGAGCAGCTCTGAGAGCGTCTGGTAGAGATCCCTTTTCGCCTCGACGAAGTCCACGCCGTCGATAGCGCGGGCGCTCTCGGCATAACGGTAGTCGGTGAAGAGCCGAACGCGATCCGGCTCGACGAGGAGCGCCGCATTCGAGCTCTCCAGCCCGGAGAGGTAACGCACGTTGGCCGGATCGGAGACGAGCAGCGGCTCCTCGAGCCCGGCGCGAAGGCGCTCGATGCGGTCGTTCATGAGCCCTGGACGAGGAACGCGAGTGCCTCGCGGTAGCCGTCCGGTCCCCGGCCGAGGACGCGCTCTGCGGCGAGATCGGCGATCACGGACCTCCGGCGCCATTCTTCTCGCTCTTCGGGATTCGACAGATGCACCTCCACGATCGGCCCCGGGAACAGCTCGAGCGCATCGTGGATCGCGTAGCTGTAGTGCGTCCACGCTCCGGGATTGGCGATCAGGCCTTCCGCCCAGCCGAGCGCCTCGTGGCACCAGCCCACGTACTCGCCCTCGCTGTTCGTCTGGCGGCAGCGAACCGTGCACCCGAGCTCCTCGGCCCAGCCCTCGACGCGCTGCTCGAGCTCACGCAGCGTGAGCCCGCCGTAAAGCGCGGGGTCTCTGTGCTCGAGGACGTCGAGGTTGACCCCGTTCAGGACGTCGACCCGCACCGGTCTACTCTAGTCCCGGATCAGCGCGTCGAGCGCGCCGCGGAGCTCCCGGTCCGGGAGCTCGACGTCTGTCCGCGGTACGCCCGGCCGGTCGAGCAGAACGAGTCGAGGACGGCCGTTCGCCGCCTTCTTGTCGCGGGCAAGCGCGGCCCAGGCGCGTTCGCGATCGACGCGGGCCGGCTGCGGCGAGAGCACCTCGTCGACGACGTCCGTCGGCAGGCCCGAGAGTCGAAGCGAGGCGAGGAGGCCGAGCGCAACCGCCGCACCATGCGACAGTCGGTAGTCCGACGCCGCCTCCAGCGCGTGGGCGAACGTGTGGCCGAGGTTCAGCGCTGCTCGCTCCCCCTGCTCGTGAGGGTCCCGAATGCAGATCGCGGTCTTGAACGCAGCGCAGCGGCGCACCAACTCGGGCTGGGGAAGCTCCCACACGGACTCTCCGGCGAGTAGGCCCGTCTTCACCACCTCTGCGAGCCCGGCGACCTGCTCCTCTTCAGGCAGCGTCGCCAGCAGGCCGGGGTCGATCACAGTCCGCACCGGCCAGTGAAATGCCCCCACGAGGTTCTTGCCCTCAGGAAGATTGATCGCAGTCTTTCCTCCGATTGCGGCGTCGACCTGGGCAACGAGCGTCGTCGGCACCGCCGCCCACTTCAGCCCTCGCAAGTAGGCGGCGGCCACGAAGCCGGCGGCGTCGGTCGTCGAGCCCCCGCCGAGCGCGACGACTATTCCGTCTCGGCCCACGCGCAGCGCGCGCCAGAGCCGCTTGCAGACCTCGAGCGTCTTCGCCTCCTCGCCGGCCGGTAGCTCGTGGGCTTCCGCGAGGTTCGAGCCGAGTGCGAGCTGAGCCGCCGCGCCGTGGATCCCGGAGACATGCGTGTCGGCGACGAGTGCGAGTGGTCCATCCGGCACGAGGGAGCCGACCCGGTCGAGCGCTCCGATCTCGACGTGGATCCCCCCCGCCGCAAGGACGACGCCGTCGACATCGCTGGCCTTCGCGTCCGCCACCGCTTCGTAGAGCGGAAGCCGCTCTTCGTAGAGCGCGCGGAACTGCTGTTCGTTCTGGGCCAACGGGCGGTCTGAGCCCCGTACCCGTTCCCACGCCGTGTCGACGTCCACGTCGACCCACACCGTGAACGCGTGCTCCCGCAAGCGGTCCCGCACCTCTTGGGACAGCACGGCGCCTCCGCCGAGGGCGAACACGTCGAGTTCCGCGGCCCAGAGCCTGAAGAGGGTCTCGTTCTCCTCGAGGCGCCGGAACTCCGCTTCGCCGTGCTTCGCGAAGAACGAGTGGATGTCGTCGCCCGCTGCATGCTCGATCATCGCGTCCAGATCCGACCCGACCCGACCGAGTCGAAGCGCAACCTCTCGCGCGAGCGTCGATTTGCCCGCCCCCATGAAGCCGACGAGCGCGATGTGCCGGTCTAGGGCGTTCGGAGCTGCCAATCGATTCGCTCCACGTAGGCGTTGTAGGCGCGCAGGAAATCGCCGAGCGCGTCGCCGCCGAACTTCTCACGCGCCGCTCGGGCCAGCTCGAACGCGACCGAGGCCTCCGCAACGACGGCCAGCGCCTCGACCGCGGCCACGTCGCTTCGCTCCACGAGCGCGTCGGCCGGCTCGCCCGTATCGAGGTCGACCGAGCGCAGGGGACGCATCAGCGTCGGCAGGGGCTTCATCGCGGCGCGGACGACAATCTCCTCGCCGTTCGACACTCCGCCTTCGATGCCCCCGGCCCGGTTCGTCTCGCGGTACAGGCCTCGTTCGTCTTTGAAGACCTCGTCGTGAGCGGCCGACCCCCGGAGGCGTGCGAGCGCGAAGCCGTCGCCGATCTCGACCCCTTTCACGGCCTGGATGCCCAGCACGGCGGCGGCGAGCCGCCCGTCGAGCCGTCCCTCCTTCGTGGCGTACGAGCCGAGGCCCGGAGGGACCCCGCGAGCACGGACTTCGACGACGCCGCCGACGGTGTCGCGGTCAGCCTTCGCCTCGTCGACCTCGCCGGACTCGAGCACCTCGCCGGCGACCTCGACTTTGATCTGGGCGAGCAGTGCCTTTGCGATCGCCCCAGCGGCGACGGTGACGGCGGTTTGCCGCGCGCTCGCGCGCTCGAGGGCATCCCGCGTGTCCGCGAGGCCGTACTTCAGGGCGCCGGCGAGATCGGCGTGCCCCGGGCGCGGCACCGTCACCGGCTTCGTTCCCTTACCACCCGGCTCGCCTTCCGGCGGCCACGGGCTCATCCCCCACGCCCAGTTCCCATGGTCCCGGTTTTCGACCAGGAAGCCGAGCGGGGTGCCGAGAGTCCGTCCGTGCCGGAGCCCGGCGAGCATCCGCACCTCGTCGTGCTCGAGCTGCTGGCGCGGGCTGCGCCCGTAGCCCTGCTGGCGCCGGCGCAGATCGTTGTTGATCGCGTCGCGGTCGAGAACGAGGCCCGCGGGCAGACCAGTCAGGATCCCGAGGAGGGCGGGCCCATGCGACTCGCCTGCAGTCGCCAGTTCGAGTGTCACGCAGGCAAGCCTACGGCGCGGCGCATGACCTCGACGGGCGCCGGAATCCCGGTCCAGAGCTCGAACGCGGCCGCTCCCTGGGCGACCAGCACCTCGAGGCCGCCGACAACGGTCGCCCCGGAGGCGCGCGCAGCTCTGGCGGTCGCCGTCTCGGGATACGGGAGGTCGACGAGGGTCTGGCCCGGCACAAGCTCTACGAGCACGTCGTCGCGCGCGGAGGTCGCGTTCACGACGAGATCTGCTCCGCTTACCTCGGGCGGCCACTCGCCACGGCGGGCATAGACGCGCGCGCCCGGGAGAGCCGCCTGGAACGCGACCGACGCTCCTCCGTCGCCGAGGATGACCGGCCGCTCGGCCCGCAATCCCTCGAGCACGGCCGTGTCAGTCGAGAAGCCCACTATGCGGCCCTCGGTGAAGACGAGCGTGTTCACCGATGGGACCTCAGCTTCCGCCAGCGCCGCCGCGGCCAGCTTGTGCGGGGCGGTCACGTTCGCTCCCGCGTAACCACTCGCCGCGAGCGCGCGGGCTGCACTCGCGAATTCGTCGGCACCCACGTCAATTGCCACGTAGGACCAGTCCAGCCGGCAAGCGGCGAATGCGGCGTTCTGCATCTTTGGCGAGAGCGAGCCCGAAACCGGATGGCCGAGGAGCCCGACTAGTCGGGTCACCCGTAGCCGTGGGCGATCTTGTAGTTGGTGAACTCCTGCTCGCTGACTGTGAAGAAGTGATGGATCTTGTCCGGCTTGCGCACGAAGAAGAGGTAGTCCACCTTCGCGGGGTGCGCGGCCGCCTGGATCGAGGCGAGCCCGGGGTTGGCGATCGGCGTCGGCGGTAGGCCGGGAAACTTGCGCGTGTTGTAAGGGGTTGTCAGGTCGTTGAGCTGCGACTCGCGCAACGGCTCAGTCGGTGGCACGCCGAGGCCGTAGCGGATCGTCGCGTCGATTCCCAGCACCATGCCGTCGTGCAGGCGGTTGTAGATCACCGCCGCCACGAGCGCGCGCTCCTCGGGCGCGATCACCTCCTTCTCGATCATCGACGCGATGATCAGCACGTCGTAGGGGGTCAGATGCTTTGACTTCGCGTAGCCGAGGTCGACCTTCGACCAGTTGCGCTGGAAGGACTCGAGTTGCCGGTTGACGAGCTGGCGGGAGGTCGTCGTTGGCTCGAACTCGTACGTCGCGGGAAAGAGGAAACCCTCGAGCGTGCGGCGCTCACGGTCGCCGGCGAACTTGCCGGGGATCTTGGAAAATGCCGTCGCCTTGAGGTAAGCCCGGGCCGAGAGCCGCGGATTGACCTTGCGGCGCTGCCGGGCGATCCCGTCGACGGCCCGGATCCGCTCCGCCATCTGAGCTCGCGTAAAGCCCTCCGGAAAGATGATCTTGAGCGCCGGCGGGGCGACCGGGACGGTCGGAGTCGCCTTCGCGCCGCCGTCCCGGATGCTGCCGACCGCGAAGGCGGCGAGCCAGACGAGCGCCCCGAGACCCGCGACTAGGAGCAGCAGAGCGATCGCACGCCGCGCCACGATGCGCGAGCGCGAAGGCCGGGCCCGTCCGGCCGGAGGCCGCGGCGGACTCAGTGGGGCGCGCTGCTCGACCATGTCAGGTAGCTCGACAGGAGGTGGGCCGCGGCGCGGGCATCTGTCCCTCCCGCGCCACCACTCTGCTCGGCGAGATCCGTCGTGAAGCGCTCGTCGAAGCTTTCGACCGGCACATCGACAGCTTGGCGCAAGAGCAAGACGAACTCTTCGGTCTCGAGCGCCTGCTCTCCGCGCTCACCGCGCAGGGTCAGCGGCAAGCCGACCACGACTCGCTCGGCGCCGTGCTCGCGAACGAGCTCGGCGATCCGTGCCAGGCCGGTCTCGCTGCCCGCCCGCTCGACGACGCCTACTGGGCGCGCGACGGTGCCCGTCGGATCCGAGACCGCGACGCCGGTGCGCGCTGAGCCGTAGTCGAGAGCGAGGACCTTCACGAGCGGAGTGCGGAGGCTATCTCGCTCCTTCCGACCTCGTACGCTTCTTCCAGCCCCTGCGGATTCTTGCCGCCGGCCTCGCCGAGATTGGGACGCCCCCCGCCCCCGCCGCCGATCTTCTTTGCGGCCTCTTTCGCGACCGCAACTGCGTCGACGCCGCGTTCGACGGCTGAGCGGTCGAGGTTGACCACGAAATACGCGCGGCCGTTGTCGACCGAGCCGAGGAGCACCGCGGTTGCCTGCTTCGACTGGCGGATCTGATCCGAAAGGTCCCGCAGGGCGGAGCCCTTCAGTCCTCGAACCTCGGCCGTCACGATCCCGTCGGACTCGTCGCGGAACGTGATCTCGGCGGCCGCCGGAGCCTTTGCCTGCTTCGGGCCCTCCTTGCGGAGCCGCTCGGTCTCCCGCCGAAGCTCCTCCGCCTCGAGCGCCTTGCCGTGCAGGTACGCGAACGCCTCCCCGGATGTGAGCGCCTCGATCCGCCTCGCTCCGGCGCCGACCGAGCTCTCCGAGACGAGCACGAAGGGGCCGATCTCGGCCGTCGAGCGCACGTGCGTGCCGCCGCAGAGCTCCCGCGAGAAGCCGGGAACCTCGACGACGCGAACCTCGTCGCCGTACTTCTCGCCGAAGAGCATCATCGCGCCTAGCTTCTTCGCCTCCTCGATCGGGGTCACGAAGGTGTGCACCGGAAGGTTCTCGAAGATCTTCTCGTTGACGCGGCGCTCGACCTCGCTTCGCTCCTCGTGCGAGAGCGCCTGCCCGTGCGTGAAGTCGAAGCGGAGCTTGTCGGGCCGCACAGCCGAGCCGGCCTGGCGCACGTTCTCGCCGAGGACCTCCTGCAAGGCCTTGTGGAGAAGATGGGTCGCCGTGTGGTTCGCCATCGTCGGGAACCGCGCACTCCACGGGACGACCGCGCGCACCCGGTCGCCGGCGGCGAAGCCCTCGCCCCGGAAAAGGAGCGCTTGGTCGTCACCGAGGCGATAGGCCGCCTCGAGGTCGGCCCTCGCTCCGGTCTCCTCGTGCTCGAGGAAGCCGGCGTCGCTCACCTGACCGCCGCCCTCGGGGTAGAAGGGCGACTCGCGGAGCTTCGCCAGGAATCGTCCGTCCTCGAGAGGCTCGAGCGCGCCGATCTGGGTCAGTACGTCGATCTTCTCGTAGCCGACGAAATCGGTCGTAAAGCCCGCGGCCGCACCGAACTCCGCCGCCCGTGCGTCGTCCTGCTTCGCACCCGCCCTCGAACGGGCGCGCTGCTCGGTCATCAGCCGCTCGAAGCCGTCGGCGTCGACCGGGAGTCCCCGAGAGCGCGCGCGGTCGAGCGTGACCTCGATTGGATACCCGTAGGTGTCGTGGAGCTTGAACGCATCCTCGCCGGAGATCGCCCCGGCCTTTGCCGCTGACTCGAAGAGCTTCTCTCCGGACTCGAGCAGCCGCCCAAAATGGGTCTCCTCGGTGGCGAGCAGCTCCTTGATCGACGCGCGGTTCTCGGCAAGCTCCGGGTAGACGCTAGCCATCTGCTCGATCACGACGTCGGCGAGCTCGGGCAGGAACCCCTGCAAGCCGATGTCGTGGCCGTGCACGACGGCCCGGCGGATCACGCGGCGCAGGACGTAGTCGCGGCCCTCGTTGCCCGGGCGAACGCCGTCGGCGATCAGGAACGTCATCCCGCGACCGTGGTCGGCCAGCACGCGGTGAGCCTTCGTCGCCTCGTCGGAGTCTCCGTAGGCGACCCCGCTCCGGTCCGCGATCCAGTCCATGATCGCCTGGTAGCCGTCGGTCTCGTAGACGGAGATCACGCTCTGGAGAATCGTGGCCGTGCGCTCGAGCCCCATTCCAGTGTCGACGTTCTGCTTGGGGAGCGGCGTCAGCTTCCCGTCGGGATGAAGCTCGTACTCCATGAAGACGAGGTTCCAGAACTCGAGAAAGCGCTCACAGGTGCAGCCTGGCGCGCACTCCGGGCGACCGCAGCCGACCTCCTCGCCGCGGTCGTAGAAGAGCTCGGTGTCCGGCCCGCACGGTCCGGGCCCGCCGACCGACCAGAAGTTGTGCGAGCGGTCGAGGCGTACGATCCGCTCGGGCGGCATGCCCATCCACTCCCACAGGCGCACCGCTTCCTCATCCTCGCCGAGCCCGAGCTCCGGATCGCCCGCGAACACGGTCACCCAGAAGGGGTCGGCGTCGATCTTCATCTGCTCGAAGACGAACTCCCAGGCGAGCTCGATCGCTCCGGCCTTGAAGTACTGGCCGAACGAGAAGTTCCCGAGCATCTCGAAGAAGGTGAGGTGGTACCCGTCGAGCCCCACCTCGTCGATGTCGGGGGTGCGGAAGCATTTCTGGACGGTCGCGAGCAGCGGCGCGGGCGGCTCCTCGCGCCCCAGGAAATACGGCATCAGAGGCTGCATCCCGGCGCTCGTGAGCAAGGTCGAACGGTCCCAGTCGGGCGGGATCAGCGAGGCCGAGGGGTGCCGCTTGTGCCCCTTCGACTCGAAGAAGGAGAGGAACCCTTCGCGGAGCTCGTCGGTCGTGCGCATAGGGATGATTGTACGAGTCGCACTTTCGGCACGATCGAGCGCGCCACCCATGCGCTGTTCGCCGTTACGATCGCGGCGGGGAGGAGGTTGGGTGCACCTTCCAGTAGAGGCGTCGTGCAAGTGTCGTGATTAGCTCTGCCTGCGCTCCCCGGCCGCCCTGCGCTGCGCCTCGAGCTCCTCTTCCTCGCTAGCGATCTCCTCCCGGATCTTCTCGAGCGCCCGGCGGATGAGGCGCGAGACGTGCATCTGCGAGATGCCCACCTCCTGCGCGATCTGGGATTGGGTGAGCCCCTTGAAGAAGCGCAGATGGAGGATGCGGCGTTCCCGCTCGTCGAGCACGCGAAAACCCGGGGCGAGGACGGCGCGATCCTCCGAGACCTCGTACTGCGGCTCCTCCGCCCCCAGCGACTCGAGCGGATCGAGGTCCCCCTCCTCGTCCTGCCCGCCCGCGCTTGAGAGCGAGACCGAGCTGTAGGCGCGACCGCTCTCGAGCGCCTCGACCACCGCCTCCTCGTCCGCGTCCGACGCCTTCGCCAGCTCCGGGATCGTCGGCGAACGCCCGAGCTCGACGGTCAGCTCCTCGATCAGCTTCGAGAGCTGGACGTTCAGCTCCTGCAGCCCGCGCGGCACTCGCACCGACCAGCCCTTGTCGCGGAAGTGGCGCTTGATCTCGCCGATGATGTTCGGTGTCGCGTAGGTCGTCAGCTCGACGCCCCGCTCGACGTCGAAGCGGTCGATCGCCTTGATCAGCCCGATGGCGCCGATCTGGATGAGGTCGTCCAGCTGTTCGCCCCGGTAGGAGTAGCGCCGCGCGAGCGAGCGCACGAGCGACATGTACTGCTCGATGAGCTGCTCGCGGGCGGCCAGGTCTCCCTGCTCGTGGTACCGGCGAAGGAGCGTCCGGTCGTCGACGGAGGTCATTCGCTCCGTGCCTCCACCTTCTTAGTCAGCTTCAGCCGGTCACCGCCCTCGTCCGACGAGAGCTCGACCCGGTCGACGAGCGTGTCGAGCATCCTGCGGAGCCCGACGGAACGCCCGCCCGCAGCCTCGAGTTCTTCACGCAGGCCGTCGCGCATCGGCCAGATGACGGCTTCGATCTCCCCGTCCAGCAGACGTACGGTGATCGTCACGTTCTCGGCCTCGCGCGAGCGCTCGAGAACCGCGTCGAGCGCGAGCTGCAAGTCCTCGAGGTGCTCGATCGTCAAATCGAGGCGAATTCCGAGCCCGCCCAGGACGAGGTGCGCGACGCGGTAAAACGCACGGTCGCGCGGGATCGTGAGCGTGATCTCGTCAGGGGTCAGCGTTGCCTCCTTTCGCTGTGGACAACGACGACCACGCGTGTTCAGGTGCGCATCACGGTTCGCTGGAGGCGATGGTGCCGGCGCCGACGACGACGTCGTCCTCGTAGAGCACAGCGGTCTGGCCGGTTGCGACCCCGTAGGCGGCCTCGTCGAGCCGGAGCCGGAACCCGCTGCTCGTCGGCTCGACACCGGCGGGCACGGCCGGAGACCTGTAACGGAGCTTCGCGTTCGCCCGGGCGACTGAGGCGAAGAGCCGCCCTGAGGCCGTCACGGTCCGGCGCGCCAGGGACTCGCGCGGCCCGACGACGAGGGTGTTCGTCTTCGGCTCGGCCCGGAGGGCGTACGCAGGCTTCCCCGCGGAAACTCCCAAGCCCCGTCGCTGACCGGCCGTGAAGCGCCAGAAGCCGTCATGCGCACCGAGCACCGACCCGCTCTCGTCGACGACTGCTCCCCTCTCGGCAGAGAGACCATGCCGCGTGAGGAAATCCCGGTAGTCGCCCCCGCCGAGGAAGCAGGCCTCCTGGCTCTCCGGCCGCCGGGCAACGGACAACCCCGCTCGCTCGGCCTCGGCGCGGGTCTCGTCCTTGGACTGGTCGCCGAGCGGGAACCAGATGCGGTCGAGCCTACGAGGATCCACGCGCGCGAGCATGTAGGACTGATCCTTGCCCTCGTCGGCTGCGCGCGCGAGCAGGAGCCGGCCGCGATGCTCGACGATGCGTGCGTAATGGCCGGTCGCGAGCCGAGCGGCGCCTGCTCGCCGAGAGAAAGCGAGGAGCTGGGCGAAGCGAAAGCTCCCGTTGCACCGGGTGCAGGGATTGGGCGTCTCGCCGCGCGCATAGCCGTCCACGAAGGGCTTCACGACCGCACGCCGGAAGCCCTCACGCGCGTCGAGTGTGACGTGTGGGAGACCGAGCGCGTGGCACGTCTCTCGCGCGGCGATGACCGCTTCCGGCGAGCAGCAAGCCCGCTCCGCATTCGGCGCCCTGGGATCGATCCAGAGCCGTAGCGTGACTCCGATCGCACTCCGTCCGGCGCGCAGAAGAGCGACTGCGCTGTCCACCCCGCCGCTCATCGCGACTGCGACCCGCGAGGGGTCGGAAGGGGCGCGGAAAATCGGACCGATCGCGTTCGCAAGCGCGTCGGCGGCAAGTCGCTCACCGGGCACCGCCGCCGCCTCGAGCAGCGTCAGGCCGACGAGCGGGCGTTCCAGCCCTTCGGCCTCCGCCTCAACGATCTTGTCCCCGTCGACAGCCAGTCGAACGACGGCCCAATCGCCGTCGAACGACGCGTCTCCGGTTACCTCGATCATCGAGGCCAGGCTAGCGAAGAAGATCGTGCTCCACCCTGCCGGTGATGCCCCGCCGCACTGCGAACCTGGACAAGCCAGGTGGGTGCCCTGCCGGCTACGCCCGAAGGCTCACCGGACTCGGGCTCCCTCTGCAGTGGTGTTGGTTCTACATTGTGCGACGAGGCCACGCACAGGGTCGAGCACGCACTCACTCTAGCGCGCGTAACTCCAGCGGATCGTGACGCCGTGCTCGATGCCGAACTCTTCGGCAAGCGCGGGCGTGATCCCGAAGCGCGCGCTGCGTGCGACCGGACCGGTGGCGATCACCTGCGTCAGCACATCCTGGCCTCCGTAGCCGACATAGAGCTTCGCGCCGCACGGGAGCACCGGGTCTGCGATGCCCATGCTCGAACTGCGCAGCCGAACGCCGCAGGCGGTCGTCGCTCCTTCGAGCTGGCTCCCCAGGGGCGCAGCGCGCGCGTAGCGCCAGGGACCGATCCGTTCCGGAAGCCGGCCGCCCGGGCCGGAGTCGCCTCGTCCGGAGAAGACCGCGAGGCCGACGAGGGCCACCAGCAGCCCAAGGGCGGCAACGGCAATCAACCGCTGTGCAACCACCGGCCTCATCTAGGCGGCCTGGATGAGCTCAGCGAACGACTGGCGGACGAGCTCGTCGAACTCCTTGGGGAGCGTTCCCTCCGCGGTCGCGAACTCGCGCAGGTGGATGAAAAGCGCAGCCCATTCCGCATCGCGGATCGCGTAGCCGCCCGGCTCGCGGGCCCTGCGCTCGAGCTCCCAGAGGTTCCACTCCTTCGGCGCCGGCGGCGGACGTTGGCCAGTCCCGGGTGTCTCGTTGGGAACCATCTCGGTCATGGCCGGCTGCGACGCCGTCGCGGGGCGGCGGGAGCGTCCTTGGAGTGCGGAGCGGATCCGTGCGGACAGCTTGTCCGGCCGGGGTCCTTCTCTACTGCTCCTCTTCACTCGAGCCCTCGGCCGGTCCCTCGCTCCGATCACGGGGGCCGAAGAGAATCCAACGGCGGCGGGGCCGAGGTTGCAACGGCTCGAGGCTGTAGCGCACGTGTTGCTCCGGCTCCGGACGGAAGGCCCCCGGCGCTTCCGGCTCGGCAGCCTCAGCCGCAGGCTCGATCACCGTTTCCTCTTCAGCCTCAACCGGCGCCGGGGCAGGCGGCGGAGGAGGCGGGGGCATCGGTGGAGCCTCCTCGACGATCTCCTCCCGGACCGTCTCCTGCGCCGGGGGAGGCCCGGCGCCCTCTTGGTAGCGCGCCGCGGCAGAGAAAGCCGGGCTTTGCCGCCACGCGAAGTATTCGAGCAACGCCACGAGCAGCCAGCCGATTGCCATCACGAGGATGATCAACGCCGGGCTCAGGTCGGCGAGACCGACGACGACGGCAAGCAGAATCAGGAAGCCCGCTTCGAGCACGAATCTCGGCCCCAGTGCAGCTGGCATCTGTCCGAAAGGTTAGAGCGCGCTACGCGTTCGTGTCGCCCGAGCCAGAGGGCGGCTGCTGAGGTCCCTCGGACTCGGGCGGCGGCGACGCCGGCGGCGGCGCCTCCGATGGCTGCGGCTGGGCGGGCGCAGGTGTGGCGGGAGCCGGAGCAGGCCGGAGCGGTTGTGAAGCCGGTGAGACTTCGCCGCCGGCAGGCGCCTGCGACTCGGGCTGCGCAGCACGGCTCGCAGTGGCGCTCTCCTGGGCGGACTTGACGATCGCTGTGGCGACCTCGGTGGCGGCGGCCTCGCCGAGCCCGGCGGCGCTGAGGAGCTGCTCGGTGCCCTGCTGGGCGCGGGTAATGATCGCCGAGGCTTGGCCACGTGCCCACTCGAGGGTCTGTTCGACCTCGGCGCGGGTCGCATTCGTGAGCTCGGTTGCCTGATGACGAGCCTGCTCGAGCAGTCGAGCGCCGCGGGCCTCGGCCTCGCGAAGCTCCTTCGTGGCGTCACGGTTCGCTTCGGCGACGAGCTGGCGGGCCTCGTTCCGGGCCGCGGTCACGATCTCAATGCGCTGGCGCTCGCTCTCATCTTTGTGGCGCTGGACCTCGGCCTCCCGCTGCTGGAGGTCGACCTGCTTCTGGCGCACCTGCTGCTCGGTCCGCTGAATCTGAGCGGCGGATGCCGTCTGGGCATCGCGCTCGAGCACGTCCGCAAACTCGGCCGCCCCGCGGATCAAGTGGAGCGCATCCATGCGCACGGCATGCCCGGTCGGTTCGGCCTGCCCCGACCTGCCGGCGGCCTGGAGGACGCGAAGCTGAGCCTGGAGTTGGACGGCGTGGCGGCGGAACGACTCGAATGCTTCGCGCACAGCCTGCTCGTCGAATCCGCGCTCCGCGATCGGAAGATTTTCGACGCTCGGCAGCGACGTCATTGCCGGTACCTCGCGTGCTGCGCCTGATCCTTCTACCGCCATCCCATTCCTCCTAGGTTGTGCCGCCTGCAGTATGCCCGTTCCATCGGCCGCGGCGGCCCTATTCCTTAGGGCTTCCCTTTCTGCGGGACCAACTGGATTCCTAGTTCGTCGAGCTGCTCCGGTGGTACTTCGCTCGGTGCCCCGGTCATGGGATCGATTCCTGCTTGGTTCTTGGGGAAGGCGACTGTGTCCCGAAGGTTCGGCTCACCCGCCAGCAGCATTACCGTGCGATCGATCCCCGGCGCGATCCCGCCGTGCGGCGGCGCTCCCATGCCGAGCGCGTCGAGCAGGAAGCCGAAGCGGGCGCGCTGCTCCTCCTGCGAGATGGCGAGGACGTCGAAGACCTGCTGCTGAACATCCGGCTGGTGGATCCTGATCGATCCCGAACCGAGCTCCGTACCGTTGAGAACGAAGTCGTACGCCTGCGCAACGGCCGAGCCGGGATCAGACGACAAAGTCGATAGTGACTGAGGCGTCGGCGCGGTGAACGGATGGTGATTGGCCTTCCAGCCGCCGGTCTCTTCATCTGGGTCGAACATCGGGAAGTCCGTGATCCACACCGGCCGCCACGTTCCCTCGTCGATGAGATCCAGTTCGCGCCCCAATCGCGAGCGGACCGCACCAAGCACTCTGGCAACGATCTCGGCTTTGTCCGCACCGAAGAGCACGGTCGACCCGGGCTCGCTCCGGAACGCGGCGAGCTCCGGCTCGGAGAGAAACTTCGCGATCGGCGAGCGGACCTCGCCGTCCTCGCCGTACACGAGATACGCGAGCCCTTTCGCCCCCCACTCCTTCGCGAACTCCTCGAGGGTCGCCAGATCGGCGCGGGAGAACTCTTGTGGCGCGCGCAGGAAGCGAACGGCCTGTGCGTCCGCGAACACTTTGAACTGTGAGCCGCGCGTGAGCTCGGTCGCATCCTCGATCTCGAAACCGAAGCGCAGATCGGGCTTGTCGCTCCCGTGCCGCAGCATCGCCTCCGCATAGGGCATGCGCGGGAACGGAACGGGCAGCTCGGCCTCGATGCACTCGCGCCAGACCGCGGCGAACGTGCGCTCGACGAGATCGAAGATGAACTCGCGATCGGGGAAAGCCATCTCGACGTCGAGCTGCGTGAGCTCCTGAACGCGGTCGGCGCGCACATCTTCGTCGCGGAAGCAGCGCGCGATCTGGTAGTAGCGTTCGAAGCCGGCGATGACGAGCAGCTGCTTGTAGATCTGCGGTGACTGGGGCAGCGCGAAGAAACGGCCCTTTTGCAGGCGAGTTGGCACGAGGAAGTCGCGCGCTCCCTCTGGGGTCGGCTTCGCCATGATCGGCGTCTCGATGTCGACGAATCCGGCCGCCTCCATCTCTCGCCGGATGATCGACACGGCTTGCGCGCGCAGGCGCAGGTTGCGTTGCAGCCGCTCGCGCCGCAGGTCTAGCCAGCGGTAACGGAGTCGGAGGGTCTCGTCGACCCCCTCCTCGTCGAGCTGGAACGGCAAGGGCGGGGAGCGCGAGATGATCTCGAGTCGCTCGACCTGGAGCTCGACCTCGCCCGTCGGCAGCCCGGGGTTCACATTCTCGGGCGCGCGCGCTGCGATCTCGCCCTCGGCCTGGAGGACGAATTCGTTGCGAATGTCGTGTGCCGCGACGGAAGCCTCGGGTGCGCGCTCGGGGTTGACGACGAGCTGGCTCACTCCCGTTGCGTCGCGCAGGTCGATAAAGACGAGCCCGCCGTGGTCACGGCGCCGGGCGACCCAGCCGGCAAGCTTCAGGCGCTGCCCCACGTGCTCGGGCCGCACCTCCCCCGCTCCGAGGTCCCGCCAGCTCACAGGCTCTCCAGCGCCTCGCCGAGCGAGGCGTACTCGACGTCCTGCTCTCCCGCCCGCCGCACCGTGACCCCGTCGCTCCGCGTGATGACGGTGAACCGGGCTCCCAGCCGGCCTGCCTGGGTGAGCTGTCCCTTCAGCGAGCGGCCGGCATAGTCCGTCTCGGCCGCGCGGCCGGCCCCTCGCAGCTCGCCCAGCGCCGCGATCACCTCGGGCCGCGTCGCTTCCTCCTCGACCGCGAA
Source organism: Gaiellaceae bacterium (assembly GCA_036395295.1). Taxonomy (GTDB): domain Bacteria; phylum Actinomycetota; class Thermoleophilia; order Gaiellales; family Gaiellaceae; genus VAXT01. Next base: position 59,045 of record DASWDJ010000222.1, read on the forward strand.
GAAGACCTCGACCTCGGGCGAGGGCGCCTCTGCGCCCTGCTCCGTCAGCGAGAGCACCAGCCGCTCGATGCCGCTCGCGAAGCCGACCGCGGGCGTCGGCGGCCCGCCGAGCTCTTCGATCAGATAGTCGTAGCGGCCCCCGCCGCAGAGCGAGGACTGTGCGCCGAGCGCCTCGCCCATGAACTCGAAGGTCGTCCGCGTGTAGTAGTCGAGCCCCCGCACAAGCGTCGGAGTCAGCCGATACTCGACCCCATACGCGTCCAGATACCCACGCACGGCCGCGAAGTGCGCCTCGCACTCCTCGCAGAGCGACTCGCCGATCTTGGGCGCTCGTGCCAGGGCTTGCTGTACTGCCGACGGCTTCTGGGCCAGGTTGTCGAAGACGCGCAGCGGGCTCGTCTTGCGCTTCTCGAGCGTCTCTTCGTCAAGCTCCTCGGCGTGTTCGTCGAGCCAGGCGTTCAGCTGCTCCAGATACCGCGGACGACAAGTCCGGTCGCCGATCGAGTTCAACTCTAGCCAGGAGCCCCGGATCTCGAGGCGTCGCAGCAACTGCTCGAAGAGCTGGATGAGCTCGGCATCGAGCGCTGGATCGTCCGAGCCCATCGCCTCGACGTTGAGCTGCCAGAACTCCCGGAACTTGCCCCGCTGGGGTGCGGCGTAGCGGAAGATCGGCCCGACGAAGAAGGTCTTCACCGGTTGCGGGTCACGGTGGAGGCCGTGCTGGATGTATGCGCGCGCGACTGAGGCGGTCGCCTCGGGCCTGAGCGTCAGCGAGCGGTTGCCGCGATCCGTGAACGTGTACATCTCCTTCTGGACGATGTCGGAGCCAGCGCCGGAGGTGCGCGTGAACACCTCGGTGTCCTCGAAGACCGGGACGGTGATCCGGCGGTAGCCGTAGAGCGTGCAGAGCCGCTCCGCCTCGCGGATCACCTGCTCCCAGAGCGGCTGCTGCGAGGGGAGGACGTCGTGGGTGCCGCGCGGAGCCTCGAACTTCACAAGGCGGCGAGTCTATCCAGGTGCTTTGTCCGCCTCGACCCTCGTTAGGATCGGCCCGTGCGGAGCTGGCGGCTGCCGGAGATCGAGACCCCCGACGGGAGCCGCTCGCCGGTCGTACTCCACTCCTCCGACGAGGGCCGCGCAGTCCTGATCGGCCTCAACCCCGGCCAGGAGCTCGGCGATCACCAGGTCAAGGAGCACGCCTTCCTCGTCGTCGTCGACGGCATCGCCAGGATCGAGGCCGGCGGCGAGTCCCTCGAGGCCGGCGCGGGAACGCTCGTCGCCTTCGATCCGGACGAGCGGCGAATCGTCGCGAGCGACGCCGGCGCCAAGATCCTGCTCCTGCTAGCTCCTTGGCCCGGCGAGGGCCACTATCGCGGCGGCGACCCGCCCGTGAGCCGGCGCTAGCCCTGCCGGCTTGTTCGTCGCACGTAGGAGCGGTAGAGCACCGAGTCCATCACGTAGCTGAAGGGTAGGAAGAGCAAGAGCAGGAAGATCGTTCGCAGCAGGCTCTGGACGAGCGGCTCCTGCCGCTCGAGGAGCCGGATCGTGATGAACATCAGTGGCGCGAAGAGGAGCGCGCGCCGGCCGACGCGGCGCCAGGAAGCGGGCTCGACTTTTCGGCCTCCCCGCGTCGCCGGCGTCTTGCGATCCGTTCGCCTCGGCTTGGCGGCCTCGCCGGGCTCGACCTCGACCTCGCGGCCTTCCTCGTCCACGTAGACGTACTCGTACTCGTGGCGACGCTCTTTCGCACGGCGCCGCCGCTGCTTGCGGGAGGGCACGCGGCTAGCCTAGCGCCGCCAGGCGAGACGCCCGCCGCGCATGACGGCGCTCACGATCTCGCCGCCGAGGTGATACGCGAGATGGCGCCAGTCGGGAGCGGCGAGCAGCACCGCGTCCGCGTTGTAGCCCACGGCAAGCCTGCCGATCCGGCCTGCTCGGCCGAGTACGTACGCGGCATTGACCGTGCACGCGGCGAGCGCTTCGGACGGCGAGAGCCCGAGCTGCGTGCACGCGAGCGAGCAGGTGAGCGGGAGGCTCTCGCAGAACGCGCTCCCGGGGTTGAAGTCCGTTGCGAGCGCGACCGCTGCGCCTGCGTCGACGAGTGCCCGGGCCGGCGGCATCGGCCGCGAGAGGAAGAGTGCGCTCACCGGGAGGAGCACGCCCGTGACGTCACTCTCGGCCAGCATGCGGATCCCCTGGTCGCCCGTCGCCTCGAGGTGGTCGACAGAGCGCGTTCCGAGCTCGACCGCGAGCGGGATCGCCCCCTGCTCAGTGAACTGGTCGCCGTGCAGCCGGAGGGTGAGACCCGCGTCGCGGCATGCCGTCAGATAGCGCCGCGCCTGCTCGGCGGAGAACGCTCCCTCTTCGAGGAAGACGTCCGCGGCCTCGGCGAGCTGCGCCGCCGCCGGCAGCACCTCTCCCAGCGCGAAGTCCAGGTACGTGTCGGCGTCGTCGAACTCGGGCGGGACGGCGTGCGCGCCGAGCCAGGTTGGGACGCCATCCTCGCGCAAGATCGCGCGTAGGGATGCGAGCTCGGTGTCGCGGTCGAGCCCGTAGCCCGACTTCGCTTCGAACGTGGTCGTGCCCGCACGAAGCATCCAGTCGCGATGCCGCCGGACCGCCGCCTGGAGTTCCTCCTCCCCGGCGGAGCGGGTTGCCTGCACGGTACCGAGGATGCCGCCACCCGCCGCGTGCAGCTCCTCGTAGCTCGCGCCGCTCGCCCGCAGCTCGAACTCGTCGACGCGGTCGCCGGCGAAGCACGCGTGCGTGTGACAGTCGACGAGTCCGGGCACCGCGCAGAGCCCGCGCCCGTCGAGCTCCTCGACGTCTCCTTCCGGCGGCCCCAGGTCGCGCATGCTGCCGACCGCCGCGATGCGCCCCGACTCACACAGCAGGAAAGCGTCCTCGATCACATCGGCGTCTCCGAGCGCCCGCCCGCGAAGTGGCGCGGCGCTCCCCGAGGGGCTGACGAGCTGGGCCAGGTCGCGGATGAGGAGCCGCGAGGGCTCGCCGCTCGAGCTCACTCGGCGCGGGCGGGAGGCATCGGCGGCTCGAGCCCGTGCTGCGCGGCCGCCTCGATCGCCTCGTCGTAGCCCGCGTCGAGGTGGCGCATGACCCCCAGGCCGGGATCCGTGGTGAGCACGCGCTCGAGGCGCTCAGCCATCTCATCGGTGCCGTCGGCGACGACGACCATGCCCGCGTGGATCGAATTGCCGATCCCGACGCCCCCTCCGTGGTGCACGCTGACCCACGTCGCGCCGGCGGCGACGTTGAGCAGCGCGTTCAGGATCGGCCAGTCGGCGATCGCGTCCGATCCGTCCCGCATCGCCTCGGTCTCACGGTACGGCGAGGCAACGGAGCCCGAGTCGAGATGGTCCCGCCCGATGGCGACGGGAGCGCGCACTCGCCCCGACCGGACGAGGTCGTTGATCGCGAGACCCGCCCGTGCGCGGTCACCCAGGCCAAGCCAACAGATGCGAGCCGGCAGGCCCTGGAAGCGAACACGCCGCGGCGCCAACTCGAGCCAGCGCTGGAGCAGCACGTCATCGGGGAACAGCTCGAGAAGTGTCGCATCGATCGCAGCGATGTCACGCTCGTCCCCCGACAGCGCCGCCCAGCGGAAGGGTCCGATCCCGCGGCTGAACAGCGGTCGGATATAGGCCGGGACGAAGCCCGGGTATGTGAAGGCCTCCTCTACGCCTGCCTCATGTGCCTCCCCACGAAGGTTGTTGCCATAATCGAAAACATAGCTTCCCGATCGGACGTACTCGAGCAGTCCTTCGACGTGCCGGGCGATCGACTCGCGAGCCCGCCGTAGGTACTCCTCTGGGTCGTGTGACCGGAGCGCGGCGGCGGTGTCGACGGAGAGCCGGGCAGGGATGTAGCCCTCCAGCGGATCGTGCGCGGCCGTCTGGTCGGTGACGAGATCGAATTGCTCGCCTCGCGTCGCGAGCTCGGGGACGACCTCGGCAGCGTTGCCAAGCAGGCCAACCGAGAGTGGCTCCTCTGCCGCCGCCGCCTCGCGAACGAGCCGGACGGCATCGTCCAGCGACTCGCTTGCCCGGTCGAGGTAGCCCGTCTCGAGGCGGCGCTCGATCCGCGAGGGATCGACCTCGACGCAGAGAAT
>DASWDJ010000223.1:0-2065 GCA_036395295.1 Gaiellaceae bacterium
GATCGCGTCGAACGTCGACGTCATCAGGTTCAGAAACGTTCCCGACGTCAGCCCGAGCGGTGCCCAGTCCAGATCGTCGTCGGCGACGAGGCCGACGTGCTCCTCCCCGCAGCTGCAGTCGAACTGCACGCGGTAGACCGCAGGATGCGCTGCGCCCGGCAGGCGCGTCAGCCGCCGGAAGGACGAGAGCGTGACATGCGTCTCACCCCGGGTCGGGCACGCGAACGTGTATTTGCTCCGCAGGACGTCGTACATACGTCTTCAACGTTTTAATCGGCAGATCGGACGTGTCGCAACAGCGCTTGCAAGCCGCTCAGTAGGCGATCAAAGCATTTAAGTCGTACTTGGAGAGCCGCTCGCGGCCACCGAGGAACGTCAGCTCGATGATGAAGCAGGCGCCGCAGACCTCACCGCCGAGCTGCTCGACGAGACCGCCGATTGCCTCGACCGTGCCGCCTGTGGCGAGCACGTCGTCGTGGATGAGGACCCGGGAGCCCGGCGGGATCAGGTCCGGGTGCAGCTCGAGCGCGTTCGTGCCGTACTCGAGCTTGTACGTCGCGCTGACCGTCTCCGGCGGCAGCTTTCCGGGTCTCCGGGCCGGGACGAAGCCGCAGCCGACCTCGCTCGCGATCGCAGCGCCAAGGATGAAGCCGCGTGCCTCCGCGCCGAGGATCAAGTCCGGCTTGCACCCAGTCGCCCAGTCCGCGAGCTCGCTGATCGTCTGCTGGAGCGCCTGCGGATCCGCGAGGAGCGGCGTGACGTCCTTGAAGCCGACGCCGGGCTGCGGCCAGTCCGGGACCTCCCGGATCTTTGCCCTCAAATCCACCGCGCTAGCTTACGAGGTGGCGCAGACTGCGCCAGAAGAGGCGTTGCGACAGGTCCTGCGCGAGCTCGCCGAGCACCTGCAAGTCGCGCGTCGCCTGCTGCCGCCGCTCGGGGTTGCGCGAGCGCAGCGCGGGTGCAATCGCCGCCTCGAGCAGGCCCGTTTCGCGGTCCGTCGACGTTCGGAACGTGCGCAGGTGCCGCGGCGCAATCCCGAAGCTTGCGAGGCGGCCGCAGATCGCCGCGATCTCGGCGTCGTTCTCGCTGTAGAAGCGCTCGCCGCCCGCAAGGCGTGGCGCGAGCAGACCGTACTCCTCGAGCTCCCGAACAAGGGGGCGGTCGATGCCGGCTCGCTCGCAGAGCGCCGCCTGGTCGAGCTCGGCATCGACGTCGCGTAGCCCGCGCGCACGGTGGCGGCGGCGCTCCGGCGATGTCGGCTTCTCGAGCTCCTCGCGGATCACCTTCAGCGGCAGAAACTCGTCGCGCTGGAGGCGGAGGATCGTCTCGAGACGGTCGAGCTCGTCCTCTCCGAACAGCCGGTAGCCGCCCCGGGTCCGCTGCGGGGTCACGAGGCCCTCTCCTTCGAGGTAGCGGATCTTCGAGATCGAGATGTCGGGGAACTCCCCCTTCAGCCGCTCGCAGACGGCGCCGATCGTCAGCAGGCGCTCGCGTTTGGGGGCCTGCGCGGTGCTCATTCTCCGCGCCTCCGCTCCTCGCGTTCCTGACGACCCGCTGGCGGTGCGAGGCCGGAGGGCACAGTGTGGTTAACACGGGCCCGGACAGCATCGTGCCGCCAGCGGGGCGAGCCGTCGCCGGAGGCCGGCTTCGCCGGCCGGGAGGCGACGGCGGTCAGGGGCGCGAGGGTGCTCATTGCAGGAAGGTCAAGCGGTATTTGCCGATCTGCAGCTCGTCCCCGTCTGAGAGTGGGCCCGCCTCGGTCCGGTGGCGGTTGAGGAAGGTGCCGTTGAGGCTGCCTAGGTCTCGGATCTCGAGCCGGTTGCCCTCTCGCGCGACGACGGCGTGCCGCCGGGAGACGGTCACGTCGTCGAGGAAGATGTCGCAGTCGGGCGAGCGGCCGATCGTCGTCTCCTCGTCCCCGAGGAGAAACGTCTCCCCCGCCCTGCCGCCGCCGGAGCGGACGACGAGCGCCGGACCCTTCACGCCGAAGTCTTCCAACTCAGCCTGCCGCTCTTCGTTTGCCTGCTCCGGCGTGAAGGCCATCGTCGCCTCGCCGCTCTCCTCC
>DASWDJ010000224.1:0-29042 GCA_036395295.1 Gaiellaceae bacterium
GATCACGGCCCTTGTCCTCTACGGCGTCTTCGCGAAGAGGATCTGGAGCCCGGATTATCCGTGGGCTCCGAAACCGGAGGCGCGGGCGCGCGAGATCGAAGAGCTCGAGAAGAACTGGTCGCACACGATGGACCTCGACAAGCTCGCGCCAAGTGAGGACGAGGCCTTCAAGAACCGCCTGGCGACCTACTTCCGCCGCAGCGCGAGCCCCGGCGCCGCGGTCGCGCTCTTGCGCATGAACACCCAGATCGACGTTCGTGAGGTTCTGCCCTCGATCCAGGCGCCGACGCTCGTGCTGCACCGGAGAGACGACCTCGATGCCAGCGTGGACGAAGGGCGGTGGCTCGCCGAGCAGATTCCCGGGGCGACCTTCGTGGAGCTGCCAGGCGACGCTCACACCCTCTGGGGCGGCGACACGGATTCAGTGGTGGACGAGATCGAGGAGTTTCTCACCGGCGCTCGTCGGGGGCCCGAGCCCGATCGCGTGCTCGCGACAGTGCTCTTCACCGATCTCGTCGGCTCGACGGAACAGGCGAAGAAGCTCGGTGATCGCCGGTGGCGCGAGCTGCTCGAGCGGCATCACACCCTGGTGCGCCAGCAGTTGGCTCGTTTCAACGGCCGGGAGATCGACACCGCCGGCGACGGGTTCCTCGCGACCTTCGACGGTCCCGCACGGGCGATCCGCTGCGGTTACGCGATCGAGAGCGGGTTGCGGCGGCTCGGCCTCGAAGTGAGAGCTGGCGTGCACACGGGAGAATGCGAGCTCTTCGCCGAGAAGGTCGCCGGGCTCGCCGTGCACACAGGGGCGCGAATCGCAAGCCAAGCGCGACCGGGTGAAGTGCTCGTCTCACGGACCGTCAAGGACCTGGTCGCGGGCTCGGGAATTCGCTTCGATGACCGTGGAGAGCACGAGCTCAAAGGCGTGGGCGCCTTGCGCCTCTACTCTGTGGCCAGTGCCTAACTGGGAATCCGATGCACTGATCGTCGACGCCGTCCGCTCGCCGATCGGGAAGCGGAACGGGACTCTCTCGTCGATTCGCGGGGACGAGCTCGCAGGCCAGGTCCTGAATGGGCTCCTGGCGCGCCACGACATCGATCCCGGAGAGATCGAGGACGTCCAACTCGGCTGCGTGACGCAGATCGGAGAGCAGGGCTGGAACCTCGGCCGCATGGTGCCGATGGTCGCCGGCTGGCCCGAGACGGTCGCCGGCACGACTGTCGACCGCCAGTGCGGCTCCTCGCTGCAGTGCAACTTCAACGCGGCCGCCGCCATCTGGTCGGGCCAGCTCGGTCTCGTCGTCGCGGCGGGCGTGGAGATGATGTCGCGGGTGCCGATGGGCTCGAACGGCGGAGACCTCTCGGACAAGCTCCTCGAGCGCTGGCAAGTCGTCCCTCAGGGCATCTCGGCCGAAGCGATCGCCGACGAATGGAACCTCACGCGTCAGGAGCTCGACGCGTTCTCGCTCGAGTCGCACCGGCGCGCGATCGCGGCCATCGACGAGGGCCGCTTCGAGAAAGAGATCATTCCTGTCGAGGTTCAGAACCCGCACGTGGGGACGCTCTTCGCGGTCGACGAGACCCCGCGCCGGGACACGTCTCTCGAGGCTTTGGCTGGCCTGAAGCCCGCGTTCCTGCCCGAGGGGAAGATCACCGCGGGCAACTCGAGCCAGATCTGCGACGGGGCGGCGGGGGTGCTGATCGCGAGCGAGCGCAAGGCCTCGAAGCTCGGCCTCGAGCCGCGGGCCCGGTTCATCTCGTTCGGGCTGGCCGGCGTCGACCCGTATCGGATGCTGCACGGGAATCCGCAGGCCTGCGAGCGTGCGCTCGAGCGGGCCGGGATCGGCTGGGACGACGTCTCGGTGATCGAGGTCAACGAGGCGTTCGCGTCCGTCGTCCTCCAGTTCGTGCGCGACGCGGGCCTCGAGGAGCGGATGGAGGACGTGAACCCGAACGGCGGCGGGGTCTCACTCGGTCATCCGCTCGGCGCGACCGGCGCTCGGATCACGGCGACGCTGCTCAACGAGCTCGAGCGCCGCCAGGCTCGCTACGGAGTGGCGACCATGTGTATCGGGTTCGGGCAGGCGATCGCCGCGGTGATCGAGCGGCTCTGAGGCGGATCGAGCTCAGCGGCGAGCGCGAGGCGACTGCTCCAGGGAGCACGAGCGCGCAAGTACGCCGACTCGCAGCCCACGCGCATGCCGTGGTGATCGAGATCGGGGCGGGGGGCGTCTTGGGCCGACATCCCGCGACGGCGCCACAGCTGTTCGTGGCAGTTCGTGGATCAGGATGGGTCAGCGGGGGCGGCGGCGAGCAGGAGCCGATCGAAGCCGGCGAAGCTGTCGCGTGGGATCTCGGCGAGAGCACGAATCCGGATCCGACGAGGGCATGACGGCGATCGTCGTCGAAGCGGAGTCGCTGGGTGTCTGACGATCCGAAGCGCATCGTCGAGCGCGGCTACGACACGATCGCCGAGCGCTACGCGCAGTGGGCGCAAAACGAAGTCGAGGGCTCGCCCGCACTGGGGTACCTCGAGCGTCTGCTGGGTCTATTGGCGCCCGGCGCCGACGTGCTCGAGCTCGGCTGCGGCAACGGGGAGCCCGCGGCCCGCCTCCTCGCGCCGGGCCATCGCTACACGGGAGTCGACATCTCCTCCGAGCAGCTCCGTCGCGCCAGCGCGCTCGTGCCGGCCGGCAGATTCATCAAGGCCGACTACACCAAGCTGGAATTTCCGGCGTCGTCGGTCGATGCCGCGGTCGCTCTCTACACGTTTGGACATGTTCCTCGGGCCCAAGTGGCCGAGGTCTACACGCGGATCGCTTCCTGGCTCAAGCCCGGTGGCTACCTGCTCGCCACCACCGGCCGAGAAGACTCGTCTGACACCGTCGACGAAGACTGGCTGGGAGCGCCGATGTTCTTCTCCGGCTTCGACGTCGAGACGAACCTGCGGCTCCTTGCGGAGGCCGGGCTCGACGTGCTCGAGCACGAGGTCGTTTGCCAGGACGAGGCGGAGCAAGGGGAGGCCTGCTTCCTGTGGGTGCTCGCGCGCCGTTCCTAGCTCGGGCCGCCGCCGCGTGCCGCTACGCGACGGCGACCTTAGCTAGGCAAGCGCAGGTCCCCGGTGGGGAAGTAGGACCGGGCGCCTTCCTCTGAAAATCTCCGCGAGCGCGCCGAGCACGGCGAGCAAGAAGAGGCCGCAGATGAGGAAGGCGAGGAGAAACCGCGTCATGTGCCTACAGGACGCAGTAGTGGGCCGATTCCTTCCCGGGTTAGCATCGCGGTTGTGATTCGTCGGGTGGGCGTGGTCGGTTTGGGGACGATGGGGGCTGGAATCGCGCAGGTCGCCGCCCAGGCCGGCTTCGAGACCCTCGGCCGCGAGGTGAGCGCGGAGCTCTGCGAGCAGGCGCGCGGAAAGATCGAGCACTACCTCGGGCGCGCGGTCGAGAAGGGCAAGCTGACGCCCGAGGAACGCGACGGGGCCCTCGGTCGGCTCACGTTCACGACGGAGCTCGAGGATCTCGCCGGCTGCGAGCTCGTGATCGAGGCGATCGTCGAGGAGCTGGACCCGAAGCGGGAGGTGTTTGCCGAGCTCGACCGGATCGTGGGACCGGAAGCGATCCTCGCCTCGAACACGTCCGCGCTCCCGATCGGAAGGATCGCGGAGGCGACGGAGCATCCCGAGCGGGTTATCGGCATGCACTTCTTCAACCCGGCGCCGCTGCTGCCGCTGGTCGAGATCGTCCGAGCCGAACACAGCTCCGACGAAGCCGTCGACGCCGCCTACGAGTGGGCCGAGCGCGCGGGCAAGCAACCGGTCCGGTGCAACGACACGCCCGGTTTCATCGTCAACCGAGTTCTGGTTCCGACCCTGAACGACTGCATTCGGCTGCTCGACCACGGGATCATGCCGGAGGACCTCGACAAGGCAATGACGATGGGCGTCGGCTGGCCGATGGGCCCGTGCGCTCTCGTCGACCTCGTCGGCGTGGACATCCACATCCATGCCGCGGAGGCGCTGCACGAGGCGACCGGCGACGAGCGGATGTCGCCGCCGGAACGATTGCGCGAGCTGGCCGCCGCAGGACACCTCGGCCGCAAGACGGGGCGCGGCTTCTTCGAGTACCCAGAGACCTAGTAACAGAGTGTCACCCGGAGGCTCATGGGCGGCCGAGCCGTGTCCAGGCGTTCTCAACCAGCTGGGCAACCATTGGCTCACCGATCGAGGCGGCGAAGTTGAGCGCTCCCGCCGCGAACACCTTCGCACCGCCCGGGGTCTCGTAGTAGGTCATCTCGGCGGTGCGGCCGGGCCCCATGAGGTCGGGGATCGCGGCGAGGAGCTGCGTTCCGCGGGGCGTGGAGTCTGCCCGGGCGTCGATCTCGAACCCGTACTGCCCGAAGCGACTGCCGTTTCCGAGCCCGGTTCCGGCGAAGGCCCAGGGCGCGCTCGTTGCACCGATGACGACGTACCCGCCCTGGTGGCCGCCGTAGTCGCTGGCCGCGTACTGCACGCCCACGAGCGCTGCCTCGGGCCGGCCCAGCCGGCGCCAGAGCCCGACACGCGCCAGACGGCTACCGCCGCGTCTCACTTTCCAGAAGAAGTTGTTCGCGGCGAGGAACATGAGATTGCCGCCGAGGTTGCGGTAGCGCTCGACGACGTTGTAAGCGTGTGCCGTCACGTATTCGGCATGGCCGGGGAAGACAACGAGGTCGTAGGCCGCCGCGAGCGCGTTCCCGTTCCGGAACCCCGCCAGGTCGTCGTCGGAGAGGAAATCGACCTGCTTCCCTGTACGGTTCAGCCAGGCGATGAAGTCCAGATCCCAGTCGCGGAAGCGGAAGGGGACCCCGAAGTCGAGGAAGGGTCGCAGGAGGTCGACGCTGCGGGTCGTGTCGCTCACGTACCAGCTATCGCCCCACCCGTCGCCGTTCTCGTCCCAGAAGTTGTAGGCCTGCCAGGTGTTCGTGGAGAGGACGACCGCGACGCGCGAGCGAGGGACTCTCCGGGTGACGACGAAGGGCGCATAGCCGACGCGGCCGTCTCCGGCGCTTAGCCTCAGGAAGTAGAGCCCGCTCGGCCAGTTACCGGCTCGGATGAACCGCAGGCGGCCAGGAGCGTTCCGGTGCCCGCGCCAGTCGAGGCGGACCGGCGCGGTCATGGCCGTCCCCGCGATCTTGAAGTCCCGCGCGCGCGGCCCGACCGGGCTCGAGTAGTAGAAGACCTGGAGGCGGAGCGAAGCGGCGTCGGTCGCCAGCCGCAGATCGGCTTGCTCGCCGGGCGCATAGCTCGGGCGCGGAAAGCTCGCCTCGATCCCCTGTACGCGCACCACGGGTGCCCGTCGTCGCTTGCCGGGGAGATTCATGTACACCCGGGGCCCGACCTTCAGCCGCATGATGTACGTCCGTGGCTCGGTGTCGCGGGCGGGCCTCCAGACGATCTGACGGCGGCCGCGCCGGAGGTGCCGGGTCGTCGCCCAGATGGTCTTCGTCGCGCGCCCGGGACGCAGAGTGTCCGTGCGCAGCACCTCGAGTCGAACCGTCGTCGCTCGATCCAGCCTGAAGCTGACGATCGCCCGGTCGCGAAACCCGTCGCCGTTCGGGCTGAGGGTCGCAAGCAGCCGTCCGTCACCGGCGTACGGCCGGGATCCATTCGAGACGTGCAGATCGTGGAGCGCTGGGGGCGCAGCTCCGGCCAGAAGAGCCAGTCCGAGCTCGATCATCGAGCCACGGTGCGCATCGGAATCCCGAGTCGTGCTGCGACGAACGGCAGACTGCCTCCCTGGACGAGCACGGAGAAGGCGACGACGACGAAGACGATCCCGTAGATCCGATTGGCTCCCGAGGCGCCCTCGAGCACGGCGAAGGCGGCCAGGAGGATCGGCACCGCTCCCTTCAGCCCGCCCCAGGCCACGAAGATGCGCTCGCGGGTGCGAAGCCGCGTCGCGCCGAGGAACGGCGCGACTGCGAGCGGCCTCGCCACGAGCGCCAGCAGCAACGCCAGGAGCAATCCGTCCACCCACACGTCTCGGCCGAGCTCGGTGACGTCGATCGTGATCCCGAGCGCGACGAACACGACGATCTCGCCCAGGCTCGCCAGCGACGTGTGGAAGCGCTCGATCGACTCTTTGTGCGGGGCGTCGACGTCACCAAGCGCGAGACCGGCGATGAAGACGGCCAGGAAGCCCGAGCCATGCGCAAGCGCAGCCACGCCGTAGATGACACCCGCCGCCGCCAGCGTCCGCAGGGGATAGAGCCCCTCGCTCGGCAGCGTCACGTGCCGGATGAACGGGACAAGCAGCGCCGCGCCGAAGATCCCCACGGCGAGCCCGACGCCCATCTCGACGGAGAACTCGCTCACGACCGTCCAGAACGACCCGTCGTCGGCCGTCGCGAACTCGAGCATCCCGATCATGAGCGCGATTCCCACGGGATCGTTGACGCCCGACTCGCCCTCGAGGATCGTGCCGGTCCTGCCGCCCACCTCCTTGTCGCCGAGCACTGAGAACATGACCGCAGGATCCGTGGGGGCGAGCGCCGCGCCGAGGATGCCGGCTGTCGTCCAGCTGAAGTCGAAGAGGTAGTGCGCGCACAGCGTCATCGCGCCCGCCGTCGCGAACGTCCCGGCCACGCCGAGCACGGCGATCGGGACAGCCGCGACCCGGAAGCGGCGCCAGCCGACGTGCATTCCGCCGTCGAAGAGGATCACAACGAGCGCGACGACGGCGATCCGCTCGACGGTCTTGATCGAAACCGCGTCGCGGAGACCGGGAAAGACATCGGAGGCAACCGCCGCAGCGATGAGGAAAAGTGCAGGCGCCGGAATCGGAAAGCGTTCGCTGAGCTTGCGCGCGAGCAGGGCGAGCAGAACGCCGCCCGCGACCACAAGAATCCCAGCCCCGAACTGGCTCAACTCAGTCACAGAGCGGAGCTAACCATTTCCTTACATCTCCCTCATTGGAGCCACAAGGTCAGCGCGCATACTTGACGTGGAGATGCGAACACTCCTGGTCCTGTTCCTGATCTTGCTCGCCGTGCCCGCGGCGTCCTACGCGCAATCCTCGGGCAAGCCGCAGGACGGAACGCTGTCGGTTCGCGAAGGGCGCGGGATGATCTTCCTGAACGTCAAGGGCAGCATCACGGGTCGCTTTGAGAAGGGCAAGCTGACGATCACAGACCCGAATCCGTACGACTCCAAGCGGCCAGTCGTCTACGGCTCGAAGAAGACGACCTACCGCGGGGCCAAGACCACGACTTACCAGGGCCGAAACATCCGTTTCCGGCTGATCGGCGCTCGCTACCAGATCCGAATCGAGGGCCGAGGCATCTTCCTGAGCGCGATCGGACGCGGACCCGGAATCCTCGACGGGGCCGGTGACACACAGGCTGGGATCTTCTACGACGGAGTCTGGTCGCTGAACGAAGAGGAGTACCACTCGCTGCCTGACGAGGCTACGAGCTTCAAGCTCATGGCTCCGCCGATCCCCTGACAGCGGCCCGCTCTGGCATTCTGGAGGCGATGCCTCTGAACACACTGCAGACAGTTCTCGTCGTCGAGGATGAGGCTTCCATCGCCTCGTTCGTCTCGCTGTACTTGAAGAACGCGGGCTACGACGTACAGGTCGCGGAGACCGGAGAGGACGCGCTGACGAAGGCCGAGAACCAGCAGCCCTCGCTGATCGTGCTCGACCTGATGCTGCCGGACATCGACGGCATCGAGGTCTGCCGCCGCCTCCGCCGCCGCTCGGAGGTGCCGATCCTGATGCTGACGGCGCGCGACGAGGACGTCGACAAGATCATCGGGCTCGAGGTCGGTGCGGACGACTATCTGACGAAGCCTTTCAACCCTCGCGAGCTCGTCGCGCGCGTGAAGTCGATCCTTCGCCGTTCCACACCCGACCGCAAGGAAGTCGCGAGCGCGACTCTCCGGCACGGCGATCTCTGCATCGACGCCGGCCGACGTGAAGTGAAGGTCGGCGACGAGGAGATCAAGCTGGCGCCGAAGGAGTTCGACCTGCTCTGGGAGCTCCTCGACCATCGCGGCCTCGTGCTCACGCGCGACCAGTTGCTCGAGCGCGTCTGGGGCTACACCTTCGCGGGGGACACGCGGACCGTGGACGTCCACGTCCGCCAGCTGCGCCGGAAGCTCGGCGAAGCGTCGCCGATCGTCACCGTTTGGGGCGTCGGCTACAAGGTCTCACCGGCGAAGGAGACTGCGACCGCTTAGAAGAAATGTTCAGGTCGCTGCGCTTCCGTCTGCCGGCGCTCTTCCTCGCCGGGATTGCGCTGACGGGGCTCGTGTCCACGCTGATCGCCTTCGGGCTTTTCCGGAATTACACTCAGAATCAGGCGAAGCGCGAGCTGCGGCGCGAGGCGGCCGGCCTGACCAAGCTCTACTCCGATCAGGCGCTTCGGGCCCAGGAGCAGGATAAGCCGCCGCCGTTCTTCCAAGCGCGCAGGCTGGAAGCGGCGAGTGGCAACCGACTGTTCTACGTCGGCCTCGACTTCTTCTCGGGACAGAGGTCGGGGTTGAGACGTCTCTCCAGGCGAGCAATCGACTTCGAAGCGATTCTGCAGGGCAAGACGCTCGAGTTCGACTTCGTGCCTCCCGGGGAGCGTCGAACGTTCTTGGCGGTCGCCCATCCGCTCTACCTCGATCAAACGCCGGTCGGCGCGCTCATCGTGGCGACGCCTCAGACGCAGCTGAGCGATCAGGTCATTCGACTGCTGGAACGCCTCGCGATCGCTCTACTCGTGGGCTTGCTCGTAACGGCGGCCTTCGCCTGGTATCTCTCCGGACGCATCACGCGGCCCGTGCGGAAACTGGCGCAGGCGGCGGACGAGGTCGCCGAGGGCCGCTACGACACCCCGGTGCCCGTAGTCGCGGGGAAAGACGAGATCGCCGACCTCGCCGACTCCTTCCGGCAGATGACGGAGCGGCTGTCCGAGGCCGAGGAGCTGGAACGGAATTTCCTGATGACGGTGTCGCACGAGCTCCGGACACCGCTGACCGCGATCCGCGGCCACGTCGAGGCGCTGCGGGAGGGGCTCGCCGACAACCCCGAAGGGCGGGCCGCGTCGCTCAACGTGATCGCCGCCGAGGCTGGGAGGCTCGAGCGGCTCGTGGGCGACGTGCTCGATCTCGCCAAACTCGACACGCGGCGCTTCACGGTGTTGCACGAGGAGGTCAACATGGCACGGCTCCTCGAACGCGCGTACGCGGTCTTCGGCGAGGAGGCGAAGCGGCGCGACATCGACTACTCGCAAGAGGTCGCCGCCGACCCCGTCATCGTCTCGGACGGCGACCGCGTGCTGCAGATCATCACGAACCTGCTTGCCAATGCCTTCCGCTGGACGCCTGACGGCGGGCGGGTCGACCTGCGGCTCAGTGCCGAGGACGGTCGCATTCACGTCGCCGTGGAGGACACCGGGCCGGGGATCGGCCTCGACGAGCAGGAGCGCATCTTCCGTCCGTTCTGGACGCACGACGGCAAGGGAACGGGGCTCGGCCTCGCGATCGCGCGCGAGCTCGCCGTCGCGCTCGGTGGGCGGATCGAGCTCGACAGCGAGGTCGGCCGTGGCAGCCGCTTCGAGCTCGTGCTGCCCGCGCAGCTGTAGGTCCCGGGCCACGGGCCCGGGACTCGCGCAAAGTGCTTCGCACTTTCCGCGACTAAGAGCACTCCGACCGAGGAACGACGACCCTACGGGCCCGCCCAGGCCACGGTCGATGTCGCGGCTCCTATGCGTGCTCGTCCGCGACCTCCTTAACTGAGACGCTTGGCGAAGAACCAGTTGTGGCCCTCGAGGTCCTCTGCGTCGTAGCGCCGGTCTCCGTACTCCTGGTCGGTCGGCTCCATGTGGATCGTCGCGCCCTCGACCTTCGCGTGCTCGTAATGCGCATCGACGTCGTCGACGTACACGTGCACGCCCGCCGTCGCGCCACCGCGCTTGTTCGGGCTCTGGTAGTGCGGGCCCGGCTCGCCGAGCATGACGATGCTGTCTCCGAGCTTCAGCTGTCCGTGATCGATCCGGCCTTTGTCGTTCGTCATGCGCATGTCTTCCTCGAAGCCGAAGACCCGGATCAGCCAGTCCATCGCTGCTCCGCCGTCTTCGTAGTACAGGTACGGGGAGATCTCGTTCGGCATAACCCCTCCTCTCAGGCGGTCGGCCCGTAGCATGCCGCGCCGTGGCCATGCCCGCACGAGCCGAAGTCGTTGTGCTTCCTCTGCGTCGCTCCCCGGTTCGCGCCGCTCTGGCCGCGCTGCGTCCGCGGCAGTGGTCGAAGAACCTGCTCCTCTTCGCCGGGCTCGTCTTTGCCGCCAAGCTGGGGGACGCGATTCGCTGGCTCGAGGCCGCCGCGGCATTTGTCGCCTACTGCGCCGCCTCGAGCGGGGCCTACCTCGTGAACGACGTACGCGATGTCGAACACGACCGGGGTCATCCGCTCAAGCGCCTGCGGCCGGTCGCGCGGGGGGAGCTCTCGGCTCGCAGGGCCTTGATGCTCTCAGTCGCGCTCTCGATCGTCGCCTTCGCGCTTGTCGCGCCTCTGGGCATTGCCTCCGTGGCCTTCCTGGCGGGTTTCCTCGCCCTCCAGGGCGCTTACAGCCTCGGCCTCAAACACGTCGTGCTGCTGGACGTCTTCGCGATCGCCGCCCTCTTCGTCTTGCGCTCCGCAGCGGGTGCGGCCGCCGTGGACGTTCGCATCTCACCCTGGCTCCTGCTCGTGACCGCGCTGCTCGCCCTCTTCCTGGCCCTCGCGAAGCGGCGGAGCGAACTCGTGCTACCGGGCTCGAGCCGACCCGTGCTGGACGGCTATTCGCTTCCGTTCGTCGACCAGCTGATCGCGGTCACGGTCGCGTGCACGATCGCCGCCTACGCCATCTACACGTTCACGGCGCACTCGCCCGCGCTGATGGCGACGATCCCGTTCGTCGTCTTCGGTCTCTTTCGCTACCTGCTGCTCGTGCACCGAGACGATCTCGGCGAGGAGCCGGAGAACGTGCTGCTGACGGACCGGCCGCTCGTTGCGGCGGTCGTCCTCTGGGCTGTCACTGCGGCCGTGATCCTGGCCCTGACGACTTAACTGCACGAAGCTGAAAGTGCGGCCGGCTCACGCCGGACTTAGTCAGTGGTTCGCGGTACGTCGTAGATGAACCAGAGTTGATCGCCGGTCTGCGAGTTGTTGGTGCCCTGGACGGTGATCTGTCCCAGGTCGGGGTACTCGACAACCTCCGGCGCGCCTTGGGTCGACGCCATCACATAGCGCACGGGGCTATCTGTCTTGTTCGTCAGCGCATGCGCACCCGCGGGGCCGACGGGAAAGTGAATGGCCTCTCCCTCTTCGAGCCTTCGCTCCCCCTCGGGGGTGCGCAAGGACGGGTTACCGCGTAGGACGATGAGGAGCTCTTCCCACCGATGGTGGAAGTGGTAGACGACAAAGTTTCCAGGGTCTAGCTCGTAGACGGTTGCGCCCAGACCATCCCCTCGGGGCATGCGTTTGCCGCGGCCGCCGCCACCGGACCAGTCCGGCCCCTGCTCCCCCCTGCGTCAGACCAGATGTTGTCGTCGCTCATGTTCGAGAGCAGCGAGTTCCTAGCCGGCCTTGCGCTCCTCGATCTGGTAGACCTCGGCGCCACCGTTGCCCTCGAGCTTGCGCTCCATCCGGGCCAGGCGCTGGTCGACGCCCTTCCACCCGGAAGAGATGAGGTCGACAAGCAACGCGAGGTCGTCGACTCGGGCATGCCGCTCGGCCAGGAGCTCGCCCTCGAGGCCTTCGAGCCGGCGAATCGTTTGACCCGCGAGGCCTCGCACCTCGGCGAGCTGCCGTCCCACCGGCGCGGCCTCGGTGCGCACGCCCTCGCGGACGGCGTCCTCGACCCGTCCGGGAAGCGTCGTCTCGATCTGCGCCGCGAGCTCGGCCAGGGCCTCGATCTGTGCCCGCGCCCGCTCCAGAGCGGAATCGACGTCGGCGGGGCCGGGGCGGCCGTCCGCGGCGGCCTGGAGGCGCTCCTTCGCGCGTGTGAGTGCTCCTTCATCCATGGGCGGGAACGCTAGCGTTCGGGCCGGATGAAGCGGGCCGAGCTGGAGTATTCGTTGCCGTCCGAGCTGATCGCGCAGCACCCCACCGAGCGGCGCGACGACTCGAGGCTGCTTGTGTTGCAGAGAACAAGCGGTGAGATCCGCCATCGCCGCTTTCGCGAGCTGGCCGAGGAGCTGGCCGGTGAGCTCGTCGTCGTCAACGACACCCGGGTCGTGCCCGCCCGCCTGAGGCTGAAGCGGCCCGGAGGCGGCGAGGCTGAGGTGCTGCTGCTCGAGCCGTTGAACGGGCGCGGGGAGTGGGAGGGGCTCGCGCGCCCGACGCGGAGGCTCAAGCCGGGCCAGCGGCTAGGGCCGGTCGAGTTGCTGGAGCACCTCGGTGAGGGCCGCTGGCGGCTGCGGCTCGAGGGCGCTCCCGAAGGTGAAGCGCCGCTGCCGCCGTACATCACTGAGCCGCTGGCCGATCCCGAGCGCTACCAGACGGTGTACGCCGACCGCGAAGGCTCCGCCGCCGCGCCGACGGCGGGCCTCCATTTCACCCCCGAGCTGCTGGCGAAGCTCGACGTCGAGCTGGTCACGCTCCACGTCGGACTCGACACGTTCCGGCCCGTCACCACCGACGATCTCGCCGACCACCCGATCCACAGCGAGCGTTACGAGGTCGCACCCGAGGCCTGGGAGCGGATCCGCACGGCCGAACGGGTGCTCGCGGTGGGGACGACGACCGTGCGCGTCCTCGAGTCGCTCGCCCGCGGCGCGTCGCTCGCCGGCCGCACCGACCTCTTCATTACTCCGGGGTTCGAGTTCCGCCGCGTGGATGCGCTGCTGACGAACTTCCATCTGCCCGGCTCCACGCTGCTGGCGCTCGTCATGGCCTTCGCCGGGGTCGAGGAGACGCGGCGGCTCTACGAGCTCGCGATTGCGGAGCGCTACCGCTTCTACTCCTTCGGCGACGCGATGTTAATCCTGTGAGCTTCGAGGTCTCGGCGACCGATGGCGAGGCTCGCGCAGGGGTTCTGACAACCGCGCACGGCAAGCTGAAGACGCCGGCCTTCATGCCCGTCGGGACGAAGGCGACGGTGAAGATGCTCGACCCGATGGAGGTGCGCTCGCTCGGCGCGGAGATCGTGCTGGGCAACACATACCACCTGCACTTTCGCCCGGGCGAGGACGTGATCGGAGACCTCGGCGGGCTGCACAAGTTCATGGGCTGGGACGGGCCGATCCTCACCGACTCGGGCGGCTACCAGGTCTTCTCGCTGCGCGACACGATCCTCGCCGTCGACGACGCGGGCGTCACCTTCCGCTCGGTTTACGACGGCACCGCGGAGCGCTTCACACCGGAGGCGGTCGCGGGGATCCAGGCCAGGCTCGGCTCCGACATCGCGATGTGCCTCGACGTCTGCGCGCCCGCCGGTGGAGCGCGCGACGAGCTGGCCGAGGCGGTGCGGATGACGACGCTCTGGGCAGCCCGCCAGCGCCGAGCGCCTCGCGCGCCCGGACAGCTCCTCTTCGGGATCGCCCAGGGCGCGACCGACCCCGAGCTCCGGCGCCGCTCGATCGACGAGATCGTCGCGCTCGACTTCGACGGCCACGCGCTCGGCGGGCTCAGCGTGGGGGAGGCCCGCGATCCGATGTTCGAGACCGTCGCCGACGCCGCCCCGCTCCTCCCCGCCGACAGGCCCCGCTACTTCATGGGCATCGGCGACCCCGAGGGCATTCTCGAGGTGATCGAGCGCGGCGTGGACATGTTCGACTGCGTGCTGCCGACGAGAATGGGGCGGACCGGCACGGCCCTCACCTCGGCCGGGCGCCTGAACCTCAAGAACGCAAGCTTTGCGCGCGACGAGCGCCCACTCGACGAGCGCTGCGACTGCCCCGCCTGCTCCCGGTTCACGCGCGCCTACATACGGCACCTCGTGAACCAGCAGGAGCTGCTCGGCCTGCGCCTGCTCACCGTGCACAATCTGCGCTTCCTCCTCCGGCTCACCGCCGGGGCGCGCGCCGCGATCGAGGCCGGGAAGCTGGCATCCTTCACGGCGGAGACGCTCGAGCGCCTGGATACCGCATGACCTCCGTCATCTTCTTCGCCGCAATGCTCGTGCTGCTGTGGCTGCTGATCATCCAGCCGCAAAGGCGCCGGCGGCGACAACAGGCGCAGATGTTGACCCAGCTCGCCGCCGGGGACGAGGTGATCACGGCCGGTGGGGTCTACGGCTCCGTGCGCGAGGTAGCCGCGGACCACGTCGTGCTCGAGATTGCGCCGGGGACGCGTGTCCGCGTCCTGAAGAGCGCCGTGGCCGCCCGTGTGGAGCCGCAGTCGGAGCAGGCGACGCCCCCTGAGACCCCGCTAACCTAGGTCGGACCAAGTGGCCGAACGGCGCTCGCATCTCATCCTGATGGGCCTCATCTTCGTGGCCCTGCTCGGCGTTGTCCTCCTCGGCGTGCCGGGCTCGCCGCTGCACCAAAAACCGACGCTCGGCCTCGATCTCCAGGGCGGGACGGAGGTCGTACTGAAGGCGATCCCCCCGAAGGGCGAGCAAGTGTCGTCCTCGGGGATGGATACGGCGCGGTCGGTCATGGACCGGCGCGTCAACAAGCTCGGCGTCACGGAGCCGGAGATTCGCATTCAGGGATCCGACCAGATGGTGATCGAGCTCGCCGGCGTGGATCCGAAGCGGGCCACCGAGCTGATCGGAAAGACGGCGAAGCTCGAGCTCTACGACCTCCAGGGCGACTTGCTTCCTCCGTCCGCAGATCTCCAGGGCAACCCGACCCCCCAGACCTCGATCTTCGATCTGCTCGTGACCTTGCAGCGTCAGGCCAAGAAGGGGTCCCCGGATCAGTTCTATTTGCTGAAGCCGGTCAAGAAAGCCGGTGCCAAGAAACCGGACTACAAGGTCGTCGTCGGCCCAATGTCGACTCGCCAGGCAATCCTCAAATCGAAGTACGTCCGGACGCAGGGTAAGAAGGGACAGATTCCCAAGGGCGATCGGGTCTTTGCGGTGCCCGAGAACATGGTCGTCGTCACGTGCGGCAAGGGCGACCGCTTCTGCCCGAACCTTCCCAATACGCCGGAGCGCACCTACTTCTACCTCTTCAAGTACCAGCCGCGGGACAAGGACAAAAAGATCCCGGAGATGACGGGCTCCGACTTGAACCTGAAGGGAACCAGGCAGGACTTCGGGACGGGAACCGACACCGGCCCGATCGTCCGGATGGACTTCACGAAGAGCGGCGCCAAGAAGTTCCAGGACATCACCCGGGATCTCGCGGAGCGCGGGCGCATCCGCTACAACCAGGGCGGGGGCCAGGGCGACCCCAGCAACTACAACCAGCAGTTCGCGATCGTCCTCGACCGGGAGATCAAGTCCGCTCCGTCGGTCGACTTCTCCCAGTATCCCAACGGCATTTCGGGCAGCGGCGGCGCCGAGATCACCGGCATCGGCTCGATCGGCGAGGCGAAGGATCTCGCGCTCGTCCTGCAGACAGGTGCATTGCCGTACGACTTCCGCCAGCTGGAGAAGACCGAGATCTCCTCCACGCTCGGTAAGGACTCATTGCAGGAGGCGAAGCGGGCTGCGATCGGCGGCATGATCGTCGTCGCGCTCTTCCTCCTCCTCTTCTATCGCTTCCTCGGCCTCGTCGCCGTCATCGGCCTCGGCATCTACGCCGCCTTCCTCTACGCAGCCGTGCTGCTCTTCAACGTCACGCTCACCCTGCCGGGCTTCGCCGGCCTCATCCTCACGATCGGAGTCGCGGCAGACGCGAACGTGGTCGTCTTCGAACGCATCAAAGAAGAGGTCCGCGCGGGCAAATCCGTGCGGGCCGCGATCTCCACCGGATACGCCAAGGGCTTCCACACGATCATCGACGCGAACGTCGTGACGGCGATCACCGCGCTGATCCTGTTCCTGGTCGCGACGGCGGGCGTCAAGGGCTTCGCCCTCATGCTCCTGATCGGCACGGCGATCTCGCTCGTGACGGCGGTCGCCGCCACGCGCGCGATGCTCGGCCTCCTTGCAGGCTTTCGCTGGTTCGACAACCCCCGCTTCATGGGCGCGGCCGGCCAGCAGGGCGCCAAGTGGCTGCAGATCGACTTCATGCGGCGGCGCTACCTGTGGTTTGCGATCTCGGGCGCGATCGTCGTCGTCGCCATCGCGTCCCTGGGCCTCAAGGGGCTCAACCTGGGCATCGACTTCAAGGGCGGCACGCAGGTCACCTTCAACACGCCCCAGCCGCAACTCGTCGACACCGTGCGCAGCGACGCCCGCGCGATCGATCCCAGCTTCAACAAGGCGGTCATCCAGGGCCGGGGGAAGCAGACCGGAGGCAAGTACCAGGAGTTCCAGTTGCGCACGAGGACGCTGAGCCCGGCCCTGGGGACGAAGCTCGGCGACGGGTTGAAGAGCCGGTTGGGCGCGACGCACTATGGATCGAAGAGCGTCTCGGAGAGCTTCGGACGGCAGATCGCACGCTCCGCAATCCTGGCGATCATCTTCTCGCTCTTCCTGATCGTTCTCTACCTGGCGATCCGGTTCGACTTCAAGTACGCGATCCCCGTGATCGCGGCTCTGATCCACGACATCGTGATCACCGTCGGCGTGTACTCGCTGACGGGGCGGGAGGTATCGACTGCCACCGTCGCTGCCGTCCTGACCGTGCTCGGATACTCGATCTACGACACGATCATCATCTTCGACCGCATCCGCGAGAACGTGCCGCTCATGCGGCGGGCCGCGTTCGCGACGATCGCGAACATCTCGCTCTGGGAGACCATCAGGCGATCCCTGGCGACGACATTCATCACGCTGCTCCCGGTCGCCTCCCTGCTCTTCTTCGGTGGCGCGACCCTGAAGGACTTCGCGTTCGCGCTGCTGATCGGCATCGGCTCCGGCGCCTACTCGTCGATCTTCATCGCGGCTCCGATCCTCACGATCCTGAAGGAGCGGGAGCCGGAATACGCGCGCCGGATCGGCCAGGTCGGCGTCGAGGCTGAGGGCCCGGAACCCGATGGGGGCCCTCTCGCCCGCCGCCGGGCGCGTGCACCGATCGGAGGGCCGGCGGTCGACAGCGGCACGGTCGCGCTCGAGGAGGCGACTCAGGCTGCGGCGGCCGAGCCGGCGCCGGGCCTCATCGACGGGCTGGTGCCCGAGTCGGCTCCGGCGGCCGCGAGCTCCAAACGCGAGCGACGCCGCCAGCGTCGCCGGGCGAGGCCACATGGCCGACGACGATAAATCCCTGCTGGACACTGTCGAGCGGATGGGGCTCGCGGCGCTCGGTGCCGTCGCCCTGACCGCGGAGCGCGCCGACGCGCTGGCCGACGAGCTCGCCGCGAAAGGCGATATGCGCCGCGAGGAAGCCCGGGAGCTGATCGAGCAGGCAACGCGCCGTTGGCGGGGCGAGGCGGTCCGCATGGGCGAGAAAGCCGGTGCGGGCCTCGAAGGCGTCTTCCACCAGCTGGGCCTGGTCACGCGCGCCGACTTCGACGAGCTCGAGCTTCGGGTCGCGCAGCTGGAACATCGCCTGCGACTGCTCGAAGACACTCCCAAGGACACTCTGCAACAGACTGCAACGTCCGCGCCACCGCACTGAGGTCTTGCCGACGGTGTTCCGTGTCGCGTCCGAATAGGGCTTCCGGGGCCCGCGTGGAACACTTCTAGCCATGGCGCAAGCGCCCCCGAAGACGCGTAACCTCGGCCGGCTGACGGAGATCGCCCAGGTGGCCGTCCGGCACGGCTTCGGCTACTTCTTCGAGCGTCACAAGCTCACCGACCTTCTCCCGGGCCGGGGCAACGGGGCGGTCATCGTCGCCGGCACCCCCTCGCAGCGCGGTCAGCATCTCCGCGAGCTCCTCGACGAGCTCGGCCCGACCTTCGTCAAGTTCGGCCAGCTGCTCTCGATGCGGCCGGACGTCCTCCCTCCGGACATCATCTCCGAGCTACGGGGACTCCAGGACGACGTGCGTCCCTTCCGGTACGAGGAGGTTGAGCGCGTCGTCACCGAGGAGCTCGGACAGCCGATCGAGCGCCTCTTCCTCGAGTTCGACCGCGAGCCGATCGCGGCGGCGTCGATCGGACAGGTGCACCGCGCCGTGCTCCCGAACGGCCACACGGTCGCGGTCAAGGTGCAGCGGCCCGGAGCGCCGCAACAGATCGAGGCCGACCTCGGCCTGCTCTACCAGGCCGCACGCATCGTCAAGGAGCGCGTACGCGCACTCGACTTCGTCGACGTCCGCGAGCTCGTCGACGAGTTCGCGCGCGCCATCCGGCAAGAGCTCGACTACCGGCTCGAAGGGCGCAACGCGGAGACCCTCCATCGCCACTTCGCGGGCCACCCGCACGTCCACGTCCCGCGCGTCTACTGGAGCTACACGCGCGCGCGCGTGCTGACGCTCGAGTTCGTCGAGGGCCGGCAGCTCGCCGACATCGACGAGGCCGGCTACTCGCTCGAGGAGCGGAAACGCCTGGCCGAGGTGATCGCCGAGGCCTGGATGACGATGATCTTCCGCGACGGCGTCTTCCACGGCGACCCGCATCCGGCGAACATCCTCGTCATCACCCCGGAGCGGATCGGGCTCGTCGACTTCGGTCTCGTCGGCAAGCTCACCGACGACGACGTCTCAAAGGCGACCCGCCTCTTCATCGACGTTGCGAACGAGAACGTCGAGGAAATCCCGAAGCGGCTCGCCGATCTCGGCGTTCGCTATCCCAAGGAACGGGAGGACGAGTTTCTCAACGAGATCCGCGAGCTCTTTTACCGCTACTACGGCGCGAGCCTCGCAGAGATCGACCCGCTCCAGGTCATCCGCGAAGTCTTCGGGGTCATCTACTCGTTGAACCTGCGGCTGCCGACGCGTTTCATCATTCTCGACAAGGCGATCGGCACGCTCGCCTCGGTCGGCGTCGAGCTCTACCCGGACTTCAACGTCTTCGAGGTGGCGAAGCCGTACGCGCGGAGCCTCATGCTCGGGCGCTACACGCCCCAGCGGATGCTCTCGCGGGCCCGCCGGGAGTCGCTGAAGCTCGCCTCCGTCTTCGCCGAGTACCCGCACCAGGTGCACGACGTCCTCGAGCAGATGCGCGATGGGCAGATCGAGGTCGGCTTCGTCCACAAGGGTCTCGACGAGTTCATGCACAAGCTCGACGTGGCGTTCAACCGGCTGATCATCGCGTTCGTCGTCGCCGCCGGACTGATCGGATCGAGCCTGATCGGTGTCTTCGCGACCTCCGGCCCGCAAGTGCTGGGCTTGAACATCGTCTCGGCTTTCGGCTTCTTCCTCGCGGGAGTGCTGGGACTCTGGCTCCTCTGGGGGGTCTTCCGCTCCGGAAGGATCTGAGCAGGAAGCCGTGGCCCAAAGGCCCGCGGCCACTGGAGCGGGCTGTCGATTCTTCGGCACAGAGTCGCGAGAAAGGACAACTGGCGGTCGTGCTCCGCCGACGCTAGCTTCGGCGCCATGTCAAGCGCCCTGCTCCTTGCCGAGCCGGAAGAGACGAGCCGGAGCTTTCTCGAGCGGCACCTGACGCAGGACGGGTTCGAGGTCGTCGGGGCCGAGAACGGCGAGGCACTCGACGTACTCGAGGTGACGCGGCCGGATCTCGTTCTGATCGGCGACCCGGAGGGGTCCGAGCTTTGCCGCCGGCTGCGCGAAGGCGAGCCCGGCCGTTCGTGGGATCGTCAGGTGCCCGTGATCCTGCTGGGAGGGCAGGAGTCGGACCCCGTTGATCGTGTGCGGGCGTTCGCCCGCGGGTGCGATGACTACCTCGATCGGCCGTTCTTGTACGACGAGCTCGTGGCCCGCATCCGTGCCGTGCTGCGCCGGGCGGCGCCGTCGGTCGTGGAGCGGCTCGAAGCCGGTGGAATCGAGATCGACCGGCCCACTCGGCGTGTGACTGTCGTCGGCGAGCGCGTCGTTTTGCCGACGAAGGAGTACGAGTTGCTCCTGAAGCTGGCGAGCGATCCGTATCGCGTCTTCACGAAGGAGGAGCTTCTGCGCGAGGTCTGGGGCTTCCGGTCGATCGGCCGGACACGAACCCTCGACTCACATGCCTCGCGCCTGCGCAGGCGTCTGAACGGCCCGGGCCGCCAGCCGTACGTCCAGAACGTCTGGGGCGTCGGCTACTGCCTGCTCGGCGACTGACCAGTCGGGGAGCTGGCACTGACTTCTGCTGTTGAACGCGGAAAGCGGGTCCGCGAGAAGGACATCGCGCCGCCGGGAACCATCCACGGTATGACCTTGACCGAGAATCTTCCGGCACGCACGGCGGGGTCTTCCTCTTTGAGCTCGCGTGCCCGCGCCGGGTCGACGTTCAGGATCGAGAGCCCGCGGAGCTGCTCATCGTCGAGGGGCCCGGCTGCGAGCAGGTGACCGGCCTCGTGGAGATCGGCGAGGTGCGCCATGTGGGCGTCCTGCAGCGCAGCGGCCGCCTCCGCTTCGAGCTCGGGTGCGTCGGGTCTGAGGATCAACAGCGTGATGGTGAAACGGTCGAATTGCACCGGTCGCCTCCTTGGGGGCACGGGCTGCGGAGCGGGCCGGCCCGCTCCGCAGCGGAGTTCGTCAGCTGTTACTTCCCGACCGTGTCGACGTAGTCCTGGAACACCTTCGGCCACCCGTTCGAGTAGCCGGTGTGCGCTTCCTCGGCGTCCTTGCCGAGAGCCTCGAAGCCACGGTGCTCGAGATCGACGCGCGTGCCGTCGCCCTCGGGCGTGAAGCGGACCTCGATCTCGGTCGGCGCGATCGCGTCCGGATTGACCTTCCACTCCAGCATGAGCCGGTGGGGCGGCTCCCATGCGGTCACGTTCGCCCAGCGCGCTTCCTCGCCGCTCGTCATGCGCTCGTAGATCCGGCCGCTGGGCCCGGTCTCGAAGACGATCGCCTCCGGAGGCCCGGCGTCCTTGTCCATCGCCTGCACGGAATACTCTTTCGGCCACCACGTCGCCAAGCCCTCGGTGAAGACCTCGAAGGCCTTCTCCGGTGACGCGGCAACGACCGCCGACTTCTGGATCACGAGCTCTGTCTCTTGCGTGCTCACTGCTGCTCCTCTCCATTGCATTCGACGGCCGCCTCGAAGCTGCTGAGAGCCGTCGTCCAGAACCTGTCGAAGTACGCGCGAAGCTCGCCCAGCCCGTCCGGATCGAGCCGGTAGATGCGGCGCGTGCCTGCACGCCGCTCGGTCACGAGCCCGGCTTCCTTCAACACCCGCAAATGCTGGGAGACGGCCGGGCGGCTGACGGGAAGCTCACCGGCGAGCTCGCCGACGGCCCGGGGGCCACTCTGCAGAAGCTCGAAGATCCGGCGCCTCGTCGGGTCGCCGAGCGCGTCCATCGCACTTGCGTAAGCCATAACTTACGGTAAGTCTATGCTTACAGAAGAGTGTTGTCAAGTGCTCCTTCAAGCTTCAGCAGCCGCTCCTTTCGTTCGAGGCCGCCGGCGTAGCCGACGAGCGAGCCGTTCGCTCCGACGACGCGATGGCATGGGAGCACGATCGGGATCGGGTTGCGGTTCATGACCGTTCCGACGGCGCGTGCGGCCTGGGGCCGGCCGGCCGCTCGGGCCAGAGCGCCGTAGGTCGTCACCTCTCCGTGGGGGACGCGGGCGAGCCGCCTGAGGACGTCGCGGCTGAACGGCGCTGCGGGCCGAAGGTCGACGGCGAGCTCGAACTGCTTGCGCCTGCCGTCGAAGTACTCGTCCAGCTGACGCCGAACGGGTTCGATCGGGCCCGCCGCGCGGAGCACGCGGGCCCCGAAGGCCCGGGCGAGCTCCTCGGTCATGCGGTCCGGCTCGGGATCGAACGAGATCCGGCAGAGACCGCGGTCGGTCGTCGCGACCAGCAATGTGCCGATCGGCGAATCGGTCAGGTCGTAAGCGACGTCGAGCAGGCCCGCGGCGGCGGCGGCCTCTCGAAAACCACGGTCGAGCGCAGGGGAGACGGTCATTGCATGCTCCTTCGTAGACGACGAATACCGGATGAAGCCGCCTGGCGCGCGGCCTGCTCGCTCGAGCCGAGCGCGGCGCCGATCGCGGCGTAGGAAAGGTCGTAGCCGTAGCGGAGGACGACTGCGGCGCGCTCCTTGCGCGGCAGCGCGCCGGCGAGCTCACCGAGCTCCGCGTAGGCGGGACGGGTTTCGAGCGACGGCTCCGGCGCTTCGGGCTCGGCATCGCGCCGCCGGTGCTGATCTGCCGCTACCCGGCGTGCGATCGTCAGTGCCCAGGCGCGCAGGTTGTCGGCATGGCGAAGCCGGTCGTACGCGCGGAGCGCGCGGAGAAAGGTCTCCTGGTACGCATCCTCGGCAGCTTGGGGGCCGAGTAGCCGACGGAGCTCGCCGAGGACGGCAGCTTGGTGGTCCTCGTAGAAGCGTTCGAACGGCGGCGGCGCCGCTTGCGGTGCCGCTTTCAGGGCGCGCGGGCTTTGCCCGCGAGCCCGTCTGAAATGACCGGTCGACTCGCTCATTGAAAACCTACCGCACTAGGCGCACGAGAGCCATCATCTTCTCTAACGCGCGGGCGCCCCGAAATGTGAGACTCGGCGCGTGCGGGCGGGAGTCGTCGGGCACGTCGAATGGGTTCGGTTCGCCGCCGTCGATCGCGTGCCCGAGCCCGGCGCGATCATCCAGGCGCGCTCGTCATGGCTGGAGCCGGCGGGCGGAGGTGGGGTCGCCGCGGTGCAGCTGCTGAAGCTCACCGGCGAGGTCGACTTCTTCGTCGCCGTCGGGAACGACGATCTCGGCCGTCTCGCGCGCGATCGGCTCGAGGAACTGGGCCTTCGCGTGCACGCTGCAACTCGGGACGCGCCACAGCGGCAGGCCTTCACGTACCTCGACCGGCAAGGCGAGCGGACGATCACCCTGCTCGGCGAGAAGCTCCATCCGCTCGGCAGGGATCCGCTGCCCTGGGGCGAGCTGGCTGGAATCGATGCTGTGTACTTCACCGCCGGCGACGCAGAGGCGCTTCGTGCTGCGCGCCGGGCCCGCGTGCTCGTCGCCACCGCCCGCGAGCTGCCGACGCTGGTCGAGGCCGGCGTCCAGTTGGATGCGCTCGTCCGGAGCGGGACCGATCCCGGGGAGGCGTACAAGCCGGGGCAGATCGATCCGGAGCCTGCGCTCGTCGTCTCCACAACCGGCCGCGAGGGCGGGAGCTTCGTCGCCGGGGAACGGTCCGGAACCTACGAAGCCGCGGAGCTGCCTGGACCCCTTGCCGATGCCTACGGCGCCGGCGATTCGTTTGCCGCGGGTCTGACATTTGCGCTTGCGCGGGGAGACGAAACCGAAGCGGCGCTTGCCTTCGCGGCCCGCTGCGGAGCGGCAGCGCTGACCGGCCGCGGGGCCTACGAAGGACTGTTGCACGGCCCGGAGCGCGATCGGTAGCCTCCGGCAGATGGCTCGCATCGCCCGGCTCGTCATCCGCCATCGGCTGCTCGTCGTCGGTGCCTGGATCGTCCTCACGCTGGTCGGTGCCTTCTCGACGACGCGGCTCGCCGATCGCTGGTTCCAGTCCTTCTCGATCCCAGGCTACTCGGCGTACGAGGCGAATCAGCGCACGCTGAAGCTCTTCGGATCCGGGGAACAGGCGCCGCTGGTCGCGGTCTTCACCTCGCCCAGCAAGGACGTGACCCGGGTCGACGGCATCCGCCGAGCGATCGACGCGACCGCCCACGTCGTGCGTGGCTCGCGGACCGGGTCCTGGTTCGAGACGCACAGCGACATGTACCTCTCGAAAGACCGGCACACGATGGTCGCGACGATCTATCCGCCCGGGAACGCGACCTTCTCGAGCTTCCCGCCGATCAAGGAGGCGCAGGCGGCGCTGAAGTCGGCGACCCCGCAGGGTGTGACCAGCCATCTGACCGGACGCGACGCGATCTTCGAGTCGCAGGGCGGCGAGACCGGGCCCGGCGTGCTCACCGAGACGCTGATCGGCGCGGTGGGAGCGCTCATCATTCTCCTCTTCGTCTTCGGGACACTCCCGGCAATCGGGATGCCGCTCGCGATGGCGGCGAGCTCGATCCTGACCACGTTCGCGTGTGTGTACGTGCTCACGTACCTCACGGACGTCTCGATCATCATCCAGTTCCTCGTCGCGCTCGTTGGCCTCGGCGTCGCGATCGACTATGCCCTGGTAATGATCTTCCGCTTCCGCGAGGAGCTTGCGTTAGGCCGGTCGACCGACGACGCCCTCGTCGAGACGATGACCCACGCCGGGCGCTCAGTGATCATCTCCGGCTCGACGGTCGCGATCGGGCTGCTGAGCATGATCATCCTGCCGCTGCCGTTCATCCGCTCGATCGGGATCGGGGGCATGCTCATCCCTGCGGTTTCGGTCCTTGCTTCGATCACATTGCTCCCGGCGCTGCTCTCGATGCTCGGCCCGAGGATCAACCGGCTGCGCGTGATGCCGCGGCGCTTCGTCAATCCGCCGAGCGCGGAGCGGGGCCTCTGGGCGCGCTGGGCACGGCTCGTGGGGAGGAGGCCGCTAACCATGTTCGTACTCGGCGCGGTCGTCGTGACGCTCGTCGTCCTGCCTGCGTTCCACATCAACCCGAGCGACGCGCAGTTGAAGAACGAGCCTGCGATCGGAGACGCGGCTGCCGGCCAGCAGGCGATCACGCAATCGGGCATCCCGGACGGCGTCTATCTCCCGCACGTCGTTCTCGTCGAGAAGGATGCGTCTCCCGCAACGCTCGAGCAAGTCGCGCACGCCGTCGCGAGGACACCTGGGATCTACGGCGCGGCTGCGCCGCCGTCGTGGCGCAAGGACGACGCCGGCCTCGTCGAGGCTTTCGGAACCGTGGACGGCAACGCCCGAGAGGCGAAGGAGACGATCTCGCACCTTCGCAACGACGTCTTACCGAGCGTCGAATCGCAGCTGGGAGGCTCGACCCAGATCACGCTGGCAGGAGTCCCGGCCGAGACCCGCGACTTCATCAAGGCCGTGTACGGGAAGTTCCCGTTCGTGCTGCTCTTCGTCCTGATCATGACCTTCGTGCTGCTGATGCGCGCGTTCCGCTCGGTGTTGCTGCCGCTGAAGGCCGTGATCCTCAACCTGATCTCGCTCGGCGCCGCGTACGGAATCGTCGTCTTCATCTTCCAGGACGGTCACGGGAGCGAGGCGATCTGGAACATCCAGGCGACCGACGCAGTCATCTCGTGGATCCCGCTCATGATCTTCGCCTTCCTCTACGGGATCTCGATGGACTACGAGGTGTTCATGCTCACCCGGATGCGCGAGGCCTACGACGAGACGGGGCACACGAAGAAGGCGATCGAGCTCGGGCTGGCACGGACCGGGAAGCTCGTGACGAGCGCCGCGCTCGTCCTCATGTTCGCGTTCTTCTCACTCTCGACGGGCCCTGGGCCGGACATCAAACAGTTCGCGATCGGCCTGTCGGCCGGGATCATCTTCGATGCGACCGTGATCAGAGCGCTGCTCGTGCCGTCGACGATGCAGCTCCTAGGACGCTGGAACTGGTGGCTGCCGAGCTGGACGGCGAGGGTACTGCGCACGCACCCGAGCCCGCTCGAGCCCGCAACGAGCGAGACCTAATGGTCCCGGGCCACGGGCCCGGGACTCGCAGGAAGTGCTTCGCACTTTCTGCGACTTAAAGCACGCAAGCCAAGGGCCGACGCCCCGACCAGCCCGCCCACGCCACGATCGCGGCTACTGCGCCAGTCCTGCACGAGTGGGCGAAAAGAGTTGCGGAGTGGGTGAATGTGGTTTAGAGTGGGGCAACGTGGAATGCCCGTCCGGTCCCGACAATGCTCCTAGGCGAATACGAGCACACGATCGATGACAAGAACCGCGTCACGCTTCCGGCGAAGTTCAGGGTGGCGTTCGCAGGCGGTCTCGTCGTCACCCGCGGTCTCGAAGGCTGCCTCTACGCGTATCCGCGCAGCGACTGGGAGCAGCTCGTGGAGTCGTGGCTCGCCGGCCTCGGGCCCTTCAGCAAGGAGGCCCGCCGGGTCCAGCGCTTCTTCTTCGCGGGCGCAGCCGAGGCCGAGCTCGACCGCCAGGGCCGCGTGATGATCCCGGCGGCCCTCATCCAGCACGGAGGGCTTGGCCGGAACGTCGTCGTGGCCGGAATGCGGGACCATCTCGAGATCTGGGACAGCGCCGAGTGGCGCAAGGAGCTGAAAGAGGTCGAAGGGAGCGCAGAAGATGTTGCCGAACGTCTTGCAACCAAACGAGACTGATCACGTTCCCGTCCTCGCCGAGGAGGTGCGGGAGCTATTGGCGATTCGCCCCGGGGAGACCGTCGTCGACGCCACCTTCGGGGCAGGCGGCCACGCCGCGATTCTCGCCGCCGACCTGCGTGGCAAGGGCCGCTTCATCGCGGTCGACCGCGACCCAAGCGTCCGGCCGTACTTCGAAGGGTTCCGCCGGCACGCCGGCGTCCAGTCGCGGTTCCTCCGCGGCGAGGCCTCCGTCGTGCTCGACCAGTTGGCCGAGAACGGGGTTCATGCCGACGCGATCCTGCTCGACCTCGGCGTTTCGAGCATGCAGATCGACCGCCCCGAGCGCGGCTTCTCCTATGCCGTCGACGCGCCGCTCGACATGCGCATGGACCCGACCGCCGACCTCTCCGCGGCTGACCTCGTGAACGAGGAGCCGGAGCGCGAGCTGGCGCACATCTTTCGCAGCTACGGCGAGGAGCGCTACGCAAAGCAGATCGCGCGCGCGATCGGACGCCGCCGCAAGCAGCGGCCGATCGAGCGGACAGGTGAGCTCGTCGAGATCATCCGCTCGGCGATTCCCGCACCCGCGCGGTTCGGCGACGGGCATCCCGCGAAGCGCGTCTTCCAGGCGCTCAGGATCGCGGTCAACAACGAGCTCGGCGAGCTCGAAGAAGCCCTACCGGCAGCGTTCGAGATGCTGCGACCCCAGGGACGGCTCGCGGTGATCGCCTTCCACTCGCTGGAGGACCGGATCGTCAAGCGCTTCTTCCAGAAGCTCGAGCGCGGCTGCGTCTGCCCGCCCGACTTCCCGGTCTGCGTCTGCGGGCGCGAGCCGGAGCTGCGACGGCTGAACCGGAAGGCGATCCGGCCCAGCCCCCAGGAGCTGGCCCTCAACCCGCGCGCCGCCTCGGCCAGGCTGCGCGCCGTCGT
This sequence comes from Gaiellaceae bacterium, assembly GCA_036395295.1. Classification (GTDB taxonomy): domain Bacteria; phylum Actinomycetota; class Thermoleophilia; order Gaiellales; family Gaiellaceae; genus VAXT01. The sequence continues at coordinate 27,124 of DASWDJ010000224.1, forward strand.
CAAGGCGTAGCTCATGGCCCGCGCCGCGGCTGCCCAAGCTCAGCCGGCGCCCGCCCGTCCGCGCGTACGCCCGAGGTCGAAAGCCGCCCGGCGCCCGGCGCCGCGTCGGCGGGTCGCTGGCGGAGCCTTCTGGATCGGCGCCGTCGCTGTGCTCCTCGCGGGCGTCGTCGCGCTGAACGTCGCAGTGCTGCGACTGAACGTTCGCCTGGACGACACGAGCCGTGAGCGGGCCAGGCTGCGCGCGGACAACTCCGAGCTCAACTCGGAGATCGCCGCCCGCGCTGCTTCCGGTCGCATCATCACCCTGGCCAGCGACCGGCTCGGGCTTGCCCCCGCCGGGCCGGACAACTGGACCTATCTCCACCTGGGCAGATGAAGCTGGCCAACCGGCGAATCCGCCTTGTGCTCGCCATCTTTGCGTTCGCGTTCGTGGCGATGTTCGTGCGGGCCGCCTGGCTACAGGGGATCCGCGCCGGCAACTACGAGCGGCTGGCCGCGGGGCAGCACCGCGCCACGATCGTCGACCCGGCCGGGCGGGGCACGATCTTCGACCGCACCGGCGTCCAGCTCGCAATCGCGCGCCAGGCGACCACGGTCTACGCCAACCCACGCCAGATTCGCGACCCCGAGGCGACCGCAAGCATCGTTGCGCGGGCTCTTCGGCTCGACCCCGAGAAGGTGCAGCTGCAGCTCTCCGATCGCTCTCGCGGCTTCGTCTACATCGCGCGCAAGGCCGATTCGGAGCGAGCGGCAATTCTCAAGCGGGCCGGCATCGTCGGTCTGGGCTTCACCTCTGAGGAGCAGCGCGTCTACCCGTTGGGCCACGTGGCGGCGCAAGTCGTCGGCTACGCCGGAACGGACAATCACGGGCTGGCCGGCCTCGAGCTGGGCCTCGACAAGGAGCTCGCCGGCAAGCCCGGTTCCGAGACCGTCACTCGCGACCCCTCCGGGCGGGCGATCGACGTCCTCCGCTCGACCGAAGCGCGCGCGGGCCAGGACGTGACGCTCACGATCGACAACAGGATCCAGGGGCAGGCGGAGGCCGTCCTCCGCAAGACGATCGACCAGTGGCATGCGAAAGGAGCGTCCGCGGTCGTGCTCGATCCAAGGACGGGGTCGGTTCTGGCCATGGCTGTCGAGCGCGGGTACGACGCGAACCTGTTCCCGATCGTGCCGCGGGACCGGCAGCGCAACCGCACGATCACCGACACCTACGAACCGGGTTCGACCTTCAAGATCGTGACCGTGAGCGCGGTGCTCTCCGAAGGGCTCGTGACGCCCCGGTCGGCCTTCACCCTGCCGTACGAGATCCACGTCGCCGACCGCGTGATCCGCGATGCGCATCCACGCGGCACCGAGCGCCTGACGGTCGATCAGATCCTTTCGTACTCGTCGAACGTCGGCACGATCACGCTCGCGCAGCTCCTGGGCACGGAGCGGCTCTCGGAGTGGATCAGCCGCTTCGGCTTCGGGCACAAGACGGGGATCGATTTCCCGGGCGAGAGTCAGGGCATCGTCCCGCCGCTCGAGCGCTGGTCCGGCTCAACGATCGGGACGCTCCCGATCGGTCACGGCATCGCGATCACGCCGGTGCAGATGGCGGCGGCATACGGGACGGTCGCAAACGGCGGCGTCTGGCGGCGGCCGCATCTGGTCGAGCGGATGGGCAGCGACCGGCCTGCCGAGTCCTCTCGTCGGGTTCTCACGCCGCGGGTCGCACACCAGGTGCTGCGGATGATGGAGGACGTCGTCATCGAAGGAACCGGCCAGGAGGCACAGCTTCCGGGTTACAAGGTGGCAGGGAAGACGGGCACGGCTGCGAAACCGGATCCGGACGGGGGCTACTCGACGTCGCGCTATGTCGCCTCGTTCGTCGGGATGGTGCCTGCGTCGAGCCCGCGCCTGGTGATCGTCGTCAC
>DASWDJ010000225.1:0-25091 GCA_036395295.1 Gaiellaceae bacterium
CCTCGGCGCCGAGGGCGGAAAGCATCTTCAGCGGACGGTCGTAGGTCGGGGCCTCGACGAGGACTGGCCCCTTCGGGGCGAGCAGTTCCGCCAGGAACTGGAAGCCCTGAAGCGAGCCGTTCGTGAGTACGACCTGCGCCGCTCGACGCCGTGTCGCTCCGCAAGCCACTCGCGAAGAGGTGCGTAGCCGCCGGCGGGCCCGTAGCTGAGCACGACTTCGCCGTCGTTCTCGATCGCGGCGCGCGCGCAGTCGGCGAGCTCCGCCACGGGCATGCACTCGGGCGCCGGGACACCGCGAGCAAACGAGATCGGCTCCATGACCCGCACCCTAGAATCACAGACGGATGGACACCCAGGGTCGCGGTGTCGGGATCGTCTAAGCGCGGGCGCCCGCCGTCTCGGCTGCGAACTCGGCGACCTCGGTGGGCGTCGTCCCGACGCGCACACCTGCCGCCTCGAGTGCCTCCTTCTTCGCCTCCGCCGTGCCGGACGAGCCCGAGATGATCGCGCCCGCATGGCCCATCGTCTTGCCGGGCGGCGCGGTGAACCCCGCGATGTAGGCGACGACGGGCTTCGACAGCTCCGCCTCGATGAAGCCGGCGGCCTTCTCTTCCTCGTCGCCGCCGATCTCGCCGACCATGACGACGACCTCGGTCTCGTCATCGGCCTCGAAGCGCTCGAGGACGTCGATGAACGACGAGCCGACGACGGGATCGCCGCCGATGCCGACGATCGTCGAGTTGCCGAGGCCGAGCTGGGCCAGCTCGTGCCCGATCTGGTACGTCAGCGTGCCCGACCGGCTGACGAGGCCGATCCGGCCCTCGCGGAAGATCTCAGCAGGAATGATCCCGACGTTGGCCTTGCCCGGCGAGAGCGCGCCGGGACAGTTCGGGCCGAGCATCGTGACCCCGCGCGGGCGGATGTAGTTGTAGACGCGCAGCATCTCGTGGGCGGGCAGGCCCTCGGCGATGCAGATCACCGTCTCGATCCCCGCGTCGACCCCTTCGTAGATCGCGTCGGACGCGAAGCGCGCCGGGACGAAGACCATGCTCGTGTTCGCATCCGTCTCCGCGACCGCCTCGGCAACGGTGTTGAAGACCGGGATGCCGGCCACGTCCTGTCCGCCCTTGCCGGGCGTGACGCCGGCGACGACGTTCGTCCCGTAATCGCGGTTCCGCACGCCGTGGAAGGAGCCTTCGCTGCCGGTCAGGCCCTGGACGACGAGGCGAGTCTCGTTGTCGACGATGATGGCCATTAGTGCCCCTTCCAGTAATGCCGCCGAGCTTCTGGGTCGCGAGCACCAAGCCAGAGGCCGCACTCGGCCGCGCAAGGCATCGCTTGCGATGCCTCTAGGAGGTCACGGCGGCTTTGCTGCCGTGACCGTTTCATGCTAGAAGCCTTGGCAAGGGCGAGGGTGGCTCTGGCGCCGCGTGATCGCGGGCCAGAAGCCGGCATGTATTGCTGGGAGGGGCACTACCTCTTCCGTCCCTTGAAGATGCCGCGGTCGAGCTTGACGTGGCCGTCCTCGATTCGATCCGCGAGCAGCTCTCGCACGCGGGTCGCCTCTTCGCCGGTACAGCCGGCCCGTTGGAGCCACGGCTCAAGCTGGACGCGCTTGTCTTCGCGTTCGAAGGCCTCGACGGCGAGCTCTGCTTCCTCGAAGAAGCGCCGCCACTCTTCCTCGGAGTAGTTGCGCACATGAGTGGGATCGCGGAGGCGGTCGGCCTCCTCGCCGGCCTCGCCGAGGTAAAGGTTGTCGGAGACGAGCACGAGCGAGCTGCTGACGCGCGCCATCTCCCGCAGCGCGCGCTCCGGATTCTGGAAGTGGTGAGCAGCGACGCGGCAGGCGACGACGTCGAAGGTCGCGTCGGCGAACGGGATCTCCTCGGCCCGGCTGACGACGTCCGGCTTCATCCCCGGCGCAGGATCGATCGTGACGACGTTGAGGCCCGCCTCACGAAGCCGCCGCGCGACGTGTCCGCCGCCCGTGGCGACGTCGAGCGCGGTCTTGCCCTCCGCCCACGCCGCGAAAAGCTCGAGGTCGCGACCCTGTCGATGCGCCTCGCTCTCGCGGTAGGCCTCTGCACGTTCGGACCACACGTCGGTCATGCGGCGAGCTCCACGGCGCGCCGCGCCGCGTCGAGCATCGTCGGCTCGACGTGCAGATTCTCCGAGCCGGCGTCGGCGAGGAGCTGCCGCCCCTCTTCGGCGTTCGTGCCGTCGAGGCGGACGACGATCGGCTCGTCGATCGAGATCTGGTCGAGCGCCTGCAGGATGCCGCGCGCGACCTCGTCGCCCCGAGTAATACCGCCGAAGATGTTGAAGAAGATCGATTTCACCTGCGGGTCGGCGCTGATGATCTCCAGCGCGTCGACGACGCCCTGAGCGTCACCGCCGCCGCCGAGGTCGCAGAAGTTCGCGGGCCGACCGCCGGCGAGCGCGATCACGTCGAGCGTCGACATGACAAGACCGGCGCCGTTGCCGAGGATTCCGACGTCGCCGTCGAGCTTCACGTAGGTGACGCCCTTCTCCCGTGCAGCACGCTCCTCCGGCGGGTAGGCCTCGAGATCGCGCATCTCGGCGATGTCCGCGTGCTTGTAGAGCGCGTTGTCGTCGACCGTGAACTTCGAGTCGAGCGCCTTGACCTCGCCCTCCGGCGTGACGATCAGCGGATTGATCTCGCAGAGCATCGCGTCAGCGCCGACGAAGGCGTCGTGGAGGCGCCCCACGATCGAGAGAATCTGCTTCTGCTCGTCGGGGTCGTCGATCCCGGCCGCGTAGATCAGGCGCCGCGCCTGGTACGGCTGGAAGCCCTCGAGCGGGTCGACGTGCAGTCGCGCCAGCGCGTCGGGACGGTTGGCCGCGACCTCCTCAATGTCGATGCCGCCCTCCTTCGTGAGCATGAAGAGCGCCTTCTTCTCGCCCCGGTCGAAGGTGACCGAGAGGTAGTACTCCTTCGCGATCTCGGAGGCGCTCTCGATCCAGAGCTTGCGGACGACGTGGCCGCTGATGTCCATGCCGAGGATCGCCCCGGCGTGCTGCGCGGCCTCCTCGGGAGAGTCTGCGAGCTTGATCCCGCCTGCTTTGCCGCGTCCCCCGGTCAGCACCTGGGCCTTGACGACCACTTGTCCGCCCAGCTCCTCAGCAGCCGCGCGCGCCTCGCCGACGCCCATTGCAAGCCGACCTTCCGAGGTCGGGATGCCAAAGCGCCGAAAGAGCTCTTTCCCCTGATACTCGTAGAGGTCCACCGGGCGGCGACTCTAGCTTAGAGTCCTGGGTTCATCGAATGGAGGAGGCGATCTTGAGCGAGCAAGACACGACGCTGAAAGAAGAGGAGATCCGCAGCGAATCCAGCTTCGAGCCGAGCGCGGAAGTCGCCGAGCCCGAAGAGGGCGACAGCGACGGCATGGACAGTACGGACACCGACAGCACCGACTCGGATAGCGACTCTTCCGATTCCGATTCAGACGGCTCGGACACATAGGAATTCCCTCGACCGCTGCGTCGAGCCGGTCGAGGCAGAACGGTTTCTCGCTGAGTATTGGGAGCAGCAGCCCCTCCTCGTCCCCCGCGACGAGGAGGGGCGCTTCGACGATCTGCTCTCGGTCGCCGAGGTCGAGCGGCTCGTAGCGTCGGGCGGGCTGCGCCGACCCGCTTTCCGGCTCGCCAAGGAGGGCGAGAAGCTCCTGCTCGGGGACTACACCGAGGACGTCTCCTGGCAGCCGGTGCCGTTCTCCGGCACCGCTCGAGTCGAACGCGTCGCCGAAGAGTTCGAACGCGGCGCGACGATCGTCCTCCAGGCCCTCCACGTCTACCATCCTCCGCTCGCCCGATTCTGCCGCGAACTGGAGCGGGCGCTCGGCCACCCCGCGCAGGCGAACGCCTACTACACCCCGCGCTCCGCGCAGGGCTTCGGGGTCCACCACGACACGCATGACGTCTTCTGTATCCAGGTCGAGGGCGAGAAGCGCTGGCTCGTCTACCCGCCGGTCCTGGAGCTGCCGCTCCGAGACCAGAAGTACACGGAGGCGATGGGCGAGCCCGGCGAGGCCGTCCTCGACGTCACACTCCGTGCCGGCGACACCCTCTACCTCCCGCGCGGCTGGCTCCACGAGGCCAGGACCTCGGACTCACACTCGCTGCACCTCACGATCGGTGTCGCCACCTACACCTGGTTTGACGCCTTGAAGGCGGCGCTGGAGGAGACAGCACGGGAGGAGGTCGAGCTGCGGCGGGCCGCGTCCATGAACGCAGTGCGCCCTGAGCGGCTGCTCCAGCTCGTCGCGCCACGCCTCTCGCCGGAGGCTGTCCTGACGCGGATGCGCCGGCGGTTCGCCCGCAGCCGCCGGCCTGTGCGCGACGACCTCTTCGATCAGTTGCGGGCGCTCGAGGAGCTGGATCTCGACACGCCGCTCGCCAGGAACGAGATCGTGATCGCGGAGCTCTCCCTGGACGACGAGACAGCGTCGCTGACCTACGAGGGGCGCGACCTCCGGTTCCCGGCGCGGATCGCAGGCGAGCTCGAGTTCGTGCTTGCGGCCGAAGAGCCGTTCCGGCTCTCCGAACTGCCGGGGCCGCTGGACGACCAGGGACGACTGGTGCTCGCGCGCCGGCTCGTTCGCGAAGGCGTCCTGCGGATCATCTGACGACGAAGCGACGGGGGCGCTTCGGCTTTTCGTCGTTGCACGTCAGGAGGGTCAGGTCGCCGAGCTCAGCCTCGATTCGGACCGTACGTGACTCTCCCGCCGCGGTGAACGAGACCTCCCAGGTGTCTCCGATCCTCGACACCGATTCCAGCGCGAGGTCGCCGACCCCGCGGAGGCCGGCCGTCTCGCGGACGTGGCGCTCGGCGGCCTGCACGGGGAACGTGTAGGCGGAGCGGCCACGGTAATGATCGAGCTCGATCTGGCCGGCGAGGTGCTCGTCCAGGACTGTCCCGACCGCTTCCCGACCGACCCGCCCGAAGTAGAGCCCCTCGGGGAGGCAGACCAGGTTCCCCGCGAAGCGGTCGCCGCCGATGTGGCTCGACTGCCACACCCAGTCCGGGTCGAGCTCGTCGCGAAGCGCCTCGTACAGCGGCCGCCCGTAACGCGCGCAGCACGGGTCGTGCTTGCCGTGCGTGCAGACGAGGAAGAGCGGATGGCCGGCGGGAGCGCCGGCGCGAAGATCGAGGCCGCGCAGGTCCTCGTAGCTCTCGAAGACGAGCCGTGTCAGAGACTCCTGGCCCGGTCGCGAAGTCGCGGCGAACGCCACGAGCTCGGACCGGCGGCGTCGATCGGGGCGGCGGACGAACAGTAGGCGGCCGTGCCGGACCGACCCGACCTGGTCGCGGAGGTGCTCTTTCACCTGGTCTGAGAGACCGCTGCCCGGCAGCGCGTCACGCGTCCAGAGGCCCCGGTACTCGATCAGGAACCAGTGGTCGATGCGGCTCGCCGTCGCCGCCAGGGGCTCATCGTTCTCGCGCGAGAGTTCGGCGCAGAAGGGCCTCGACGCCGTCAATCGGCTTCCTGGATGACGAGGCAGACGACCTGGCCCGTCGTGACTGGCTGGCCTGGAGCGACCGACAGCTCGGAAACCGTCCCCCCTCGCGGTGCGGTGATCTCGTTCTCCATCTTCATCGCCTCGACCACGCAGACGACCTGGCCCGGCTGAACATCCTCGCCGTCGGTCACCTCGACCGTGAGCACCGTCCCTTGCATCGGGCTGACGATCGCGTCCCGCGCCGCTCCGTGATGCGCCTGCCGGGAATTGCGTTCACGGCGGCGGCGGGCGAGCTCGGCGTACGGGGGCTCCGGCGCCAAGAGCTTGACCTCGAACCGGCGACCGTCGACCTCGGCCTGCATGACCCGCTCTCGTACGCGTCCGTCCGACTCGCTCACTACACTCGTTGCCAGATGAGACAACTGCTCAGCACGCTTCGCCAGCTCCTCCGACTCGGTCACACCCCTGCACGTCTTGCCGACGGCGAAGCACTCGTGCTCGAGGAGAGCGCGGTGGAAGCCGACGAGCGTCGTCACTCCGCCGATCTCGAACTCGGACAGGGCGCGAAGCATGCGCTCGCGCGCGTGCTCGCGGTCGACGCCGTGGACGCAGAGCTTCGCCACCAGCGGGTCGTAGAGGGCGACGACCTCGCTGCCCGCCTGGACACCCGAGTCCACCCTTACTCCCGGGCCCCCGGGCTCCCGGTAGCTCGCGATCCTCCCCGGCGCGGGCAGAAAGCCGTTGGACGGATCCTCCGCGTTGATCCGGCACTCGATGGCGTGCCCGCTCAGCCGGACGTCCTCCTGGCGCAGCCATAGCGGCTTTCCAGCCGCGATCAGCACCTGCTCGCGGACGAGGTCGACTCCGGTCACGAGCTCCGTCACGGTGTGCTCGACCTGGATCCTTGTGTTCATCTCGAGGAAGAAGTACTCGCCCTCGCGCGAGAGGAGGCCCTCGATCGTGCCCGCCGAGCGGTACCCCACGGCGCGAGCCGCCTCGACCGCGATCCGGCCGATCTCGGTGCGGAGGTCCGAGTCGATCGCCGGGGAAGGCGTCTCCTCGACGAGCTTCTGGTGGCGGCGTTGGATCGTGCAGTCCCGCTCTCCCAGGTGGATCACGGCGCCGTGCTCGTCGGCGAGAACCTGCACCTCGACGTGGCGCGGGTCCTCGAGGTAGCGCTCGACGTAGACCGCAGGGTCGGAGAAATATGCCCGCCCCTCGCGTCGGGCTGCCTCGAACGCACGCTCGACCTCTTCGGGCGAGGCAACGACCTTCAGGCCCTTCCCGCCGCCGCCAGCGGAAGCTTTGATCGCGATCGGCCACCCCAGCTCTTCACCGAGCCTTCGCACCTCGTCGGGAGACGCGACCGGCTCGGTCGTCCCGGGGATGATCGGCACACCGGCCGCGCGCATCGTTTCGCGAGACGCGATCTTCGAGCCCATCAGCTCCATCGCCTCAGGCGGTGGGCCAATCCAGACGAGCCCGGCTTCGGCACAAGACCGCGCGAAGGTGGCGTTCTCGGCGAGGAAGCCGTAGCCCGGATGAATCGCTTCCGCACCGGCACGCTTTGCGGCCTCGAGGATTCGATCCTGGTTCAGATAGCTCTCGGCAGGCGGCCCAGGGCCGACGAGAAACGCCTCATCGGCAAAACCGACGTGCAACGACCCCCGGTCGGCCTCGGAGTAGACGGCGACCGTCGCGATCCCGAGCTCTCGCAGCGTCCGGAAGATCCTGATCGCGATCTCGCCCCGATTGGCGACGAGCACCTTGGTGAAGGGCGCCATGTCCCGCGCATTCTCTCCGCCCGTGACCTTTGCCGATCAGCTGACTGTGGCCCGGGCGGTGGTCCGAGTCGCGATGGCGACCGACTGGCTCGAGGGGCGGCTTGCACGCCGCAGTCGGCGCTCCTCAGCGCTGGGTTCGCTTCTCGACCCGGTCGCCGACAAGCTGCTCGTGCTGACGGTGCCTCGTCGTGCTCGTCGGACGGGATGTCTTCGCGGGCTGGATGGTGGCCGCGATCGTGGCGCGCGAGCTCCTGATCTCGGGGCTCCGGCTGTCCACGCTCGAGCGTGGAGTCGTACTGCAGGCTCGCGATCTCGGCACTACGCCCGGCTGGCGCCGGGGCTGCTCCGCGGCGCACCCTCGGGGGTGGCCCGGACCGGCGCGGCGAGGTCGGATTCGACGCTCTCAAGCAGCCCGGCCAGCCGCCACACACTGCCATAAGACCCCGGGGCCGCGCGGCTGCCGCGCGCAAGCACCGCGAGCAGTGCTTCGCGCTCTGCGGGGCTCGGCTCGGGGGTGATTTCCACCACAACTCTTTACACACTAAAGGCGTCTGAGAAAACCGACGATGACTCCCTGCGTGAGACGTCTGCGCCTTCTCGCCCTCCTTGCGTGCCTGCTCGCCGGCCTGTCGGCTGCACCCAGCGCCGCTCCGGCGCGCGCGAAGCGCTCCTGGGCGCAGGCCGAGATCAGAACGGTCGTTGCCCGCGGCCTGATGGCCACGAGCGTTGCGGCATTTCGCCCAAACGATCCGCTCACACAGGGCGAGCTGCGCAACCTCCTTGTCGGCTTGAGTCAGGAATCCCCCCCGCCTTCCCCGCAACCGCCCGCGAGACCCGGCCCGTCGGTGACCATGGCCCAGCTCGACGCGAGATTCGTTCGCGCGCTGGGCTTCGGCGATGAGGCCTCGAGCTTCTCTCGGGCAGCTGCAGCGGCCGGTTTGCGACCGCCGGGACGCTTCGGCTCCGAGGTCGTAGCTCGCCTCCTCGGTCTCCGAACGAATCACCCGGCAGGTCAGGACGACCTCGAGCGCGTGCCCTCGGATCCCGCTCCGCGCGCCGAGGCCGCCTATTCCGCCGCCCGGGTCCTCCGGCTGTCGGACTGGGACAAGCAAAGCGTCGAGGAAGCGGCTGCAGGCTTCGAGCTTCCCGTCCTCACCCCCTGGCAGCGACGCGTCCTCACGACCGCCGTCGGCTTCATCGGCTTCCCGTACGTCTGGGGCGGCGAGAGCGAACTGCCCGAGTCGCCCTTCGGTGTGCAGGCACGAGGTGGCTTCGACTGCTCGGGCTTCGCGTGGCGGGTCTACAAGCTCCAGGCCTACCCTGGCGCACCGCAGCTCGCGAACGCCTTGCGTGGACGTACCGCCGCTGCGATGGCCGGTGAAGTGCCGCGGCGCCGGCGAATCAAGATCGAACGCCTCATGCCCGCCGATCTCCTCTTCTTCGGGGCCGGAGGACGACGCGCCAAGCCCGCCCAGATCGACCACATGGCGCTCTACCTCGGCAACGGCTGGCAGATCCATTCCTCGCGCTACGGCGTCGCGCTCGCGCCCGTCGGCGGCTGGTACGAACAGCACCTTGCCTGGGGCCGCAGGCCGCTCGCTGAAGCCGGTCTCTAAAACAGCCCGCCGAGCAGCGTTTTCGCCCCCGAAACACATTCACCCGAATGGGTGATGGCCGGAAGATCGCGGGCGGCGACAATCGGCTATCCGCAGTCTCCAACCTTGGGAGGACAACAGATGCTCGAGTGGCGTCCCCGTCTCATCTTTCTTCTGCTCCTGATCGTCGTCTTTGCGCTCGCCGCAGGTTTCTCGTCCACCGATATCGGCATCGACAATATCGTCGCCGAGAACTGGGAGTGGTAGCCGGCTGAGGAGAGGGGGAGAGCAAATGACACCGCGACTCGCACCGATCGTAGCCCCGGTCTGTCTTCTCGGACTGGGCTCCGTGCTCGTGGCTGCCTATTCATTCACGACCCAGCAGCACGACCTGTCGATGCTGCTCGGCGTCTTCGCTCTCCTCGCCGCCTCGACGCTCGCCAGCCACTTCCCGGTCCCGATCGAGGGGCCGAACAGCGGCGGCGTTTCCCTGTCGTTCGTCTTCGCGGCGAGCGCAATCGTTCTTTTCGGCTGGGCCGCCGGTGTGCTTGTCGCGTTCGCGGCACCGGTTGTGATCCAACTGACCGAGCACCGTCCGCTGATCAGAATCGCGTACAACGGCTCGGTCTATGCGTGCGCGGCCGCGATCGGCGGGCTCCTGGTCGGCCTCATCGGCGGCGACGGCACCGACGCGCTCATCGCGAAAGTTGCCATCTCAGCCTCCACGCAGTACGGAATCAACCTCGTCCTGATCTCGCTCATCATCGCGGTCACCTCACGCCGCCCGTTCCTGGAGCTGATCAACGCGAGCCTGCGCTGGACGATCATGATCTTCGCGCTGATGGCGTCGGCGGCACTCGTGCTCGTCGTGCTCTGGCAGCGGTCTCCCCTCCTCTCCGCGGCACTCGTTGGGCCGCTGCTCGCAATCGCGCTCTACCAGCGCTCCACATATCGAGCACTGCGCGCGATGCGCCTTGCGCTCACCGACCCCCTGACCGGGCTCGGTAACCACCGTCATTTCCACGAACGGCTCGAGCGCGAGCTGGCGGAGGCGGAGCGCGGCGGACGCGAGTTCAGCCTCTGCCTCGTCGACGTCGACGATTTCAAGCGCATCAACGACCTTTTCGGCCATCCGGCCGGTGACCGCGTCCTCTCCCGGCTTGCGACCACGTTGCGCCAGAACGGCGAGGCCTTCCGCCTCGGCGGCGACGAGTTCGCTCTGTTGCTCCCCGACTACGACGAGAACGAGGGGATCCAGACCGCGAGCGCGATCATCGAGCGGATCGCCGAGCTCCAGCTCGATCACGTCGGCTCCGTCACGGTGTCGGCGGGCGTCGCGACCTTCCCTCGCCAGGCGCCCGACCGCGGCGAGCTGATCCGTCTCGCCGATAGCGCGCTCTACTGGGCGAAGGAGAACGGCAAGAATCGCGTGCACGTCTACCGCCCGGACGTCGTCGAGCTCGCCGAGCTGCGGCGGCTCGCGGCCGGGCCCGACCGCGCCGCCCGTTTCCGCGCCGCCGCGAGCCTGGCGAAGGCGGTCGACCTCCGCGACACGTACACCGGCAGTCACTCCGCGCGTGTCGCCGAGCTGGCCGCCAGGGTTGCCGCGCGGCTTGGCCTCAACCAGGAGCAGATCGAGCTCTCGCGGCTGGCCGGCAGCCTGCACGACCTTGGAAAGCTGGCAATCCCCGAGGAGATCCTGCGCAAGCCGGGCCCGCTCACCGGACCGGAGCGGCTCGTGCTCGAGCGCCACCCGCAGATCGGCTTCCGGATGCTCGACAGCCTCGGAATCGACCCCGTCGCCAAGTGGATCCTCCACCACCACGAGCGCTGGGACGGCACCGGGTACCCCGACCGCCTTCCCGGCCCAGAGATTCCACTCGGCGCGCGCATCATCTTCGTCGTCGATGCCTTCGACGCGATGACCTCGGACCGCGTCTACCGGGGCCGTCTCACCCAAGACCACGCCCTGGCGGAGCTGGAACGGTGCGCCGGGACGCAGTTCGATCCGAACGTGGTCGCCGCCCTGGCCGAAGAGCTCCACCGCGTCGAAGAAGCCGAGCCGGTACACGCGGCGCTCGCCTCGTAGCGCGCAGCAGTTCGCCGTCACACGTTCGGCACAGACCCGACACCCACGCGTGCGGTTTCGCCCGCTACGATCGCATCGGGGAGGAGGTCATGGGTACCGCGGGCAGGCGGCCCCGCGCTAGAGCGGGATGTTGCCGTGCTTGCGCCGCGGGCGCGGCTCGCGCTTCGTAAGCGTCGTCTCCAGGGCGTCGATCAGCACCGGGCGGGTTCGACGCGGCTCGATCACCTCGTCGACGTAACCGCGCTCGGCGGCGACGTACGGGTTCGCGAACTGCTCGCGATAATCGGCGACGAGCTCCTCACGGCGCGCGTCCGCGTCCGCTGCCTCCTCGAGTTCCCTCCGGAAGACGATGTTCACGGCCCCCTCGGGCCCCATCACGGCCACCTCCGCCGTCGGCCACGCGAAGTTGAAGTCGGCCCGAATGTGCTTCGAGCTCATGACGTCGTAGGCCCCGCCGTAAGCCTTGCGGGTGATCACGGCCAGCTTCGGCACGGTCGCCTCGCAGTACGCGTAGAGCAGCTTCGCGCCGTGCCTGATGATTCCGCCCCACTCCTGCGCCGTTCCCGGGAGGAAGCCCGGCACGTCGACGAAGGTGACAAGCGGGATGTTGAACGCGTCGCACGTGCGGACGAACCGCGCCGCCTTCACCGAGGAATCGATGTCGAGCACGCCGGCCAGCGCGCGCGGCTGGTTGCCGACGATCCCGATCGAGTGCCCGCCGAGCCGCGCGAACCCGCAGACGATGTTCTCGGCCCAGCGCTCGTGCACCTCGAGAAACTCCCCGTCGTCGACGACGCGCTCGACGATCCCCTTCATGTCGTACGGCTTGTTCGGATTGTCCGGGATCAGCGAGTCGAGCTCGGCTTGCTCGCGGTCGAGAGCGTCCGCCGGCTCGCTCCAGGGAGGCGGATCGAGGTTGTTCTGCGGCAGGAACGAGAGCAGGTACCGCGCATCCTCGAGACACGCCTCCTCGCTCGGGGCGATGAAGTGCGCGACGCCTGACTTCGCCGCATGCGTTGCCGCACCGCCGAGCTCCTCGAAGCTCACGTCCTCACCGGTCACGGTCTTCACCACATCGGGCCCGGTGATGAACATGTACGAGCTTTCCTCGACCATGAGCACGAAGTCGGTCATCGCCGGCGAGTAGACGGCCCCGCCTGCACACGGCCCCATGACGAGGCTGATCTGCGGGATCACGCCCGAGCTCTGCACATTGCGCCAGAAGATCTCGGCGTAGCCTGCGAGCGAGACCACGCCCTCCTGGATCCGGGCGCCCCCGGAATCGTTGATGCCGATCACCGGACAGCCGTACTTGGCGGCCAGATCCATCACCTTGCAGATCTTCTCGGCGTACGCCTCCGAGAGACTGCCGCCGAAAATCGTGAAGTCCTGCGAGAAGACGAAGACCTTGCGGCCGAAGATCGTCCCGTACCCGGTCACGACCGCGTCTCCGTACGGCCGCCGATCCATCATCCCGAAGAGCGGATTGCGGTGGCGGACGTAGCGGTCGAGCTCGACGAAGGAGCCCGGGTCGAGCAGCTTGTCGAGGCGCTCCCGGGCGAGCAGCTTTCCCGCGTCGTGCTGCCGCTTGACTGCCTCCTCGCTGCCCGCGTGCTGCGCCTCGTCGCGCAGCTTTGCGAGCTGCTCGAGCTTTCCCTGGGTCGATTCGTCGGTAGTGGCCATGGCGTGTGAGCCTAGTACAGTCGCCGCCGTGGGACTTCCGCCGCTCGACCGCTCGACGCTCTGGCCGTTCGAGGACGGCGAACCGGGCGAGTTCTACTACCAGCGCTATGCCCATCCGACCGGAGTCGCGGCCGAGCGCGCGCTGGGGGAGCTCGACGGCGGCACGGCCCTGCTCTTCTCATCCGGGGCGGGCGCGACGACCGCGGTCGTGCTGGCCTTGCTCGAGCCGGGGGACACGATCGCCGTCGCGGAGGGCTGCTACTACGGCACGCCAACCCTCTTCCGGGAGCTGGAGCGCTGGGGCCTGCGGCACGTCGAGTTCGACCAGACCGGCCCGCCGCCCGACGGCGTCCAGCTCGTCTGGCTGGAGGCGCCCTCGAACCCGTTCCTGACCATGCCCGATCTCGAGGCCGCAGCGGCCCACCCCGCCCCGGTCCTGGTCGATGCGACAGCGGCGACGCCAGTACACCTGCGCCCGCTCGAGCACGGCGCTGACCTCGTGCTCCACAGCGCGACGAAGTACCTGAGCGGCCACTCGGACGTCCTCCTCGGAGCGGTCGTCTGCCGCGAGCCCGCGACGGCCGAGCGGCTGCGCGAGTTCCGCAGCCGCTCGGGAATCGTCGCTGCGCCCGACCCGGCCTGGCTCCTGCTGCGCGGTCTCAAGACGCTCGACCTGCGGGTGCGCCGCCAGACCGAGACCGCCACGGAGCTCGCCCGGCACCTCGAGGCGCATCCCCGCGTCGAGGTGGTGCGATACCCGGGTTTCGGGGGCCTGCTCTCGTTCGACGTCACCGCTGATGCGACGCAAGTCGAGACCTCGACGTCCCTGATCACGAACGCGACGAGCCTCGGCGGTGTTAACTCCACGATCGAAACCCGTCATCGCTGGGAGGGCGATCGCGTCCCGAAGAATCTCCTCCGCCTCAGCGTCGGCCTCGAAGACGTCGAGGAGCTCTGGGCAGACCTCGAGCGGGCGCTGGCCGGCTGAGCTCGACCACAGGTGCGGCGGCTTACTGGGCCTGCGGCGGTGGCTTGGTGTGGAAGAACGTCAGCGTCACGAACGAGACCGCGGCGGCGGCCGCAAATGCGCCGACGCCCCACCAGAGACCAGAGAGATCGTCGTCCCAGCCGATCGCGCGATCGAGCGAGAAGCGTCCGGGGCCGATGGCGGCGAGCGCGACGACGGTGACGAGGTACGTCAGCTCGAGCTCCGACCCGGCCATGAACGCCCGCTTCAGCGTCACCGCGAAGATCGCGTTCAGCATCACCACCGCGATCGCGGCACAGGCGAGAGGAGTCACCAATCCGAGCGCGAGCAACGTTCCGCCGCCGGCTTCGGCGAGCCCCGCGAGCACGGCCATCGGAACGCCCCACCGATAACCCTGCGACGCGAAGAAGCCGCCGGTCCCCTGCGGACCGTACCCGCCCCACCACGCGAACAGCTTCTGCGTTCCGTGCCCGAAGAACGACACGCCGACGAACACGCGAAGAAGGAGCAACCCGTAGGCCATCTCAGTCGCCTCCTGGGGACGAGAACTTGAGCCGTCAACGATACCGCGAGAAGCCGGAGGAGGGATTCGAACCCCCGACCTCGGCTTTACAAAAGCCTTGCTCTACCGCTGAGCTACTCCGGCCGGTTCGCGAATCGTAGCCGCGCTAGTTCAGAACCTGGCGCGAGCGCTGGTGCGTGTAGATCTTCCGCTTGACGCGCTGGAGCGCGTTGTCGATCGTCTTCGTGTCGCACCCGAGCTCGTCGGCCATGTCGTCGTAGGACGAGCCCTCCAGGTACAGGCGGAGCGTATCCGCCTCGAGCTTCGAGAGGCCCGTCCCCAGGCAGAAGACGAGGCTCTGCAGCTCTTCCGTCGAGATCACGCACACGGACGGGTCGTTCACGTGCGACCCGGGCAGCGCGTCTCCGAGCGTGCACTCCCCGTCGAGATCCTGTCCGGCCGGCGTGTGGCTGAAAGAAACGTACGTGTTCAGCGGTGCGTGCTTGTAGCGCGTCGCCGTCTTGATCGCGGTGATGATCTGGCGCGTCACGCAGAGCTCGGCGAAGGAGCGGAACGAGGTCTCCTTGTCCGAGCGGAAGTCGCGCACGGCCTTGTAGAGCCCGATCAGGCCTTCCTGCACGAGATCCTCGCCGTCCCCGCCGGCCAGGAAGTACGAGCTCGCCTTCAATCGGACGAAGCCCGTATAGCGGCGCATGAGGGCGTCCATCGCCCCGTCGTCACCGTTCCGCGCCCGTATGACGAGCTGTAGGTCCTCGAGCTCGCGCTGCGCCTTCTGCTGCTGGCGGAGAAGGGGGGCTGGACGGGCGGCGGCCATATATGTCAAAAAGGGTCTTGGGCGAGCTCGCTTGCAATCTCACCCGTTGGCTAGCAAGAAGATAGCAACTAACGCAAGAAATTACAAGAAAACTGCAAAGGTCCCATAGGCTAGTGTCGTTTGCGGTTTGGCCGTGATGCATCGACCGGTCAGTTCAGACGGACGCACGGGAAACCCGTGCGTCCTGAGGGCGGCGCCGGTAAGCGGCGCCTTATGGACCTTTGCCTCTTCTCAGCTGTTCTAGCTTGGCGCGGGTCTCGGCGTCGAGCTTGTCCTCGACCCGCATCGGCCGGTGTGCTGCGTGGCTCTCGAGCTCGAAGTCGCGTGTGAAGGTTGCCGAGGACAGCTTCATCACCTCCTGGCCTGACGTGCCCCGCACAGCCGAGTCCGAGGAGACGAGGCAGACACGCTCACGATCGCGGAACTCCGCTGCCAGGCGCTCGAGCAGCGTGTCGGCGTGCTCGGCGAACCGGACCTCGAGCGGACCGTACTGCAGGTCCTCCCCGCTCCCGTCGAAGACGAGCACGCCACGCGCGCCCTTTTCCGCGACGAAGCTCGCCAGCTTGTCGGTCAGCTCGCGGGAGTCGGCGAACCCACCGGCGTGGAGCAGGTTGAAACCGTCGAAGAGATAGAAGGTCGGCTCAGCCACGCTGCCGCCTCGCCTCGTACAGCAGGACTGCAGCGGCCACGCTCACGTTCAAAGACTCGACCCTCCCAGCGAGGGGTATCGAGATCAGCTCGTCGCAGGTCCGCCGGACGAGCGGGCGCAGGCCGCGACCCTCGGCGCCGAAGACGAAGGCTGCGCCCCCGGTGAGGTCGGTCTCCCACATCGGCTTACCGGCTTCGCCCGCAGCGCCGAAGACCCAGAGATCGGCGCCCTTCACCTCGGTCAGGAACCGTGCCAGGTTTTGCACAACAGCAAGCCGGACGTGCTCCACCGCGCCGGCTGAGGAGCGGCAGACGGCAGCGGTGACTCTGGCCGACCCATGCGCAGGAACGATCACACCGGTCGCCCCTGCTCCCTCAGCGCTCCTGCAGACCGCGCCCAGGTTGTGTGGGTCCGTGACGCGATCGAGGCAGACGAGCAGCGGGCTCGGCTCGCCGGCCAGCTCGTAGGCGTCTGCGTAGCGGTATGGATCGCAGAACGCAAGCACGCCCTGGTGGTCACGAGTCCCGGCCCTTTCGGTCAACTCCCTTTCGGCCTTGACCCGGTGCCTGGCACCGGGACGTGGCTCCCGGAGCCACGGCTCGGCGGAGAGGGCTCGCTCGCTGGCCCAGAGCTCACGCACCTCGCGCGGCCCGCGCAGCGCCTCGCGCACGGCGCGCCGCCCGTAGATCTGCTCGGCCGTCACCGCTTTGGTACGAGCCGGTAGCCGGGGTCGGCGGTCAGGTCCCGCACCTCCCAGCCGGCGTCCTCGATCTCCTGCCGGAGCCGGTCGGCCTCGCCGAAATCTCCGTTGGCCCGCACATGCGCGCGCCGCCTGGCGAGCTCCTCGAGCTCGGGCGGAGCCACCGCGGCTTCGGCAAGCGAGGCGAGCCCGAAGAGGTCGAGCGCGCGGCGCAGCAGGTCGTGGTCGCGCCATTCGTGCATGACGGCGAGCGCCTCCGGCGTGTTGAAGTCGTCGTCGAGCGCCTCGACGAGCTGCTCCCAGGAGCCACCCGCCTCGGAGGGATTGCGAAACACCTCGCGGAAGCCGTCCGCTCGAGCCTTCGCCGCGACGAGCGTTTCCTCCGTGTAGTCCATCGGCTTGCGCCAGTGCGCGCCCAGGAAGAGCATGAGCAGCGTCTCCGGGCCCCACTCGTCGAGCGCGTCGCGCAGCGAGACGACGTTGCCGAGCGACTTCGACATCTTCTCGCCGCCGAAGCGGAGCATCCCGTTGTGCATCCAGAGCCGCGCGAACTCGCGGCCGGCGCTGCGCGACTGGGCGATCTCGTTCTCGTGGTGGGGGAAGACGAGGTCGAGCCCCCCGCCGTGGATCTCGAACACCGGGCCGAGGTGCTTCTCGGCCATCGCCGAGCACTCGATGTGCCAGCCGGGCCGGCCGCGACCCCAGGGCGAGTCCCACCAGGTGTCCTCTCTTTCTTTGTGCGCCTTCCAGAGCGCGAAGTCGCGCGGGTTCTCCTTGAGCGCGCTCTGCTCTTCCTCTTCCGAGGGGTTGCGCATCGCGGACGCATCCTCGTGCCTCCCGGAGAGCCGCCCGTAGTCCGTGAAGCGCGCGACGCGGAAGTAGACGTCGCCGCCGGCCTCGTAGGCGAGATCGCGGTCGATCAGCTCCTGGATCAGAGCGACGATCTCGGGCACGGTCTCGGTCGCTTTCGGCTCGTGATCAGGCCGGCCCAGGCCGAGGTCGCCCGTGTCCTCGATGTACCACTGGGATGCCTGCTGCGCGAACTCGGCGCTGTGGCCAGGTGCTGCGGCATAGATCTTGTTGTTGATGTCGGTGATGTTCTCGACGAGCGTCACGTTGTAGCCCTGGTGCTCGAGCCAACGCTTGAGCCACATCGAGATCACGAATGGGCGCGCATTCCCGATGTGGATTCGCTGATAGACGGTCGGGCCGCAGACGTACATGCGGATTGGGCCGGACGGGCTCGGCAGCTCGTCGAGCCCCCGGGTGGCGGTGTTATAGAGCCGCATCGATCCGCCTCAGGGTCTCCTCGCGGGGCAGAGCGGCGACGATCGCCCAGAGCTCGGGCCCGCGCTCGCGACCGGTCAGCGCCAGCCGCACAGCCTTGAGGTCCCCGCCGACGGCCTTCAGCTCGCGGACGATCTCCTTGGCGCCCTCGCCGTTTGCGCTCAGCTCCTTGAAGCGCTCGAGGGTGGGCCGGGCCTCTTCGCCGAGCGAGACCGATTCGGGCTCCAGCACCTGGCGCGCGTACTCACGCGCCTCGACGAGATCGCGGGCGCCGCGCAGCGCGGGTGCGAGCTCGAGCGGGGCCTCCGCCGCGGCGGCGAGCTCCTCGTCGGACATGCTCCCGATCGCTTCGATCGCCAGCCGGCGCAGGCGCGAGACGTCGTAGCGGACGTCGTGCTTCGGGATGCCCAGCTCTTCGAGGTATCCACGCACCGCCTCGGCGGGAATCCCGGCATCGCGCAGCGAGGCAACCGTCGCTCCGAATGCCCGCTTCGACAGCTTGCGGCCGTCCTCGCCGAGGATCAGCCCGTGGTGAACATATTCGGGGGGCGTGGCACCGAGGGCGATCGTCAGCTCGCGGTGCAGTTGCTCGTTCGGCCGGTGGTCGTTTCCGCGGATGACGTGCGTGATCCCGAAGTCGATGTCGTCGACGACGCTCGCGAGGTGGTACGTCGCCGTGCCGTCCTCGCGCAGCAGCGTGATCTTCCCGAAACGGTCGCCGCCAAGCCGCTCGGCTGCCTCGCGATAGGCATCTTGGCGCTCGCTCTGCCGGACCGGCCCCTCATCCCAATTCACGCCGAGCCACTCGAGGTCGCGCAGGATCTCCTCTTCACCTCTGGGGACGTTCCGAGCCGCGTCGGTGTCGTCGATTCGGAGCAGCATCCAGTCGCCGAACGTGCGGTTGGCAACCGCGCTCAGGGCGTTCCCGACGTGCAGCGTGCCCGTCGGGCTGGGTGCGAAGCGGACGCGTGACATTGCGCTCTGAATCTACACTCGGGCTCATGCGGATCGGGGTGCTCGGAACGGGGACAGTCGGCCGGACGATCGCGACGAAGCTGCGCGAGTTGGGTCACGATGTGCGCGTTGGGTCGCGGAGCACCGGCGACGACGCAGTGCCCTTCCCGGATGCGGCGGCTCACGGCGAGCTCGTCTTCAACTGCACAGCAGGCGCAGCTTCGCTCGAAGCGCTCGGGGCCGCGGGCGAGGAGAACCTCACCGGCAAGGTCCTCGTCGACGTTACCCTCCCGCTGGACTTCTCCCAGGGGAGGCCTCCGAGACTCTTCGCCTGCAACGACGACAGCCTCGGTGAGCAGATCCAGCGCGCCTTTCCGGAGACGAGGGTCGTGAAGACGCTCAACACCGTCAACGCGTCGGTCATGGTCGATCCAATCCCGGGCACGAACGTCTTCGTCTGCGGGAACGAGGAGGAAGCGAAGGCTCAGGTGGGCGAGCTGCTGCAAGGCTTCGGCTGGCCGGCCGACGCGATCATCGATCTCGGCGACCTCTCGAGCGCGCGTGGAACGGAGATGTACCTCCCGCTCTGGATTCGGCTGATGGGGACGCTCGGCACCGCGCGTTTCAACATCGCCGTCGTTCAATAGTTGGAGGCCGAGCTCCTCGCCTGGTTTGCCGAGCATGGGCGCCAGCTGCCGTGGCGGAGGACGCGAGACCCGTACGCGATCCTCGTCTCCGAGGTCATGCTCCAGCAGACGCAGGTCGCCCGCGTCGTCCCTCGGTATCTCGCCTTCCTTAGGCGCTGGCCGACGGTCGATTCGCTGGCGGCGGCAAGCCCAGGCGATGTGATCCGGGACTGGCAGGGGCTCGGCTACAACCGGCGGGCCCTCAACCTGCACCGCGCGGCGCGGCAGGTCGCCGGGGAAGGCTGGCCGGAGGATCTGACGGAGCTGCCCGGCGTGGGCCGCTACACGGCAGATGCGGTCGCGCGCTTCGCGTTCGATCGGCCCGTGCTGCCTGTGGATACGAACGTGAGGCGTGTTCTGGAGCGAACCGGCGCCGATTTCGGCCCCGCGAGCGCGCACGCATTGATGGATCTCGGCGCCACGATCTGTCTCGCGCGGATCCCGCGCTGCGATACCTGTCCGCTGGCCGAGCGCTGCCCCTCCCGCGGTCGCCGCTATCCGGCCGAGCGGCGGCAATCGCGTTTCGAAGGCTCTTTCCGGCAGCGGCGGGCCAGGACGCTCCGTCGGGTGGCCGCGCGGGCGCTCCCTGCAGCCGATCTGGACGCCGAGGCGCTCGCCTCGCTTGCCGTCGACGGGTTGGTGCAGGTTCGGAGAGGTTTCGCCGTCCTGCCTGACGACTTGTAACCGCCCGTTTAGGGCGCAGCTCCTAGCGTTGCCCGCAATAGCGGAAAGGAGACATTCAATGCGTCGCATCGCCCTAGGAGCGCTCCTCATCGTCGCGGGAGCCGCTCTGCTCATCCCCGCTGCCCAGGGCTCGGGCGCGAAAGCCCGGAAAACCTGGCAGGTGACGATCACGAACCTGACGCCGGCGGGGTCGCAGCCGCTGTCCCCGCCGCTGCTCGTCGTCCATTCTCATCGGGCAGACGTCTGGAGCGTAGGCGCGGTTGCTTCGCACTCGGTGGCGGCGATCGCCGAAGATGCCAACAACGCGCCCGCCGAGTCCGCACTGACCGGCCATCCAGGCGTCCTCAGCGTGCAGACCGGAGCCGGCGGGCCAATCCCGCCTGGGACAAGCCGCTCGTACTCGATCCAGTCGAGAGGGAAGTTCAATCGGCTGACGCTCCTCACGATGCTCGTGAACACGAACGACGGATTCACCGGCCTCGACTCGATGCATCTCCGGGGTCGCGGCTTCACGCGCTCGACCAACGCGTACGACGCGGGCAGCGAGCGCAACAACGAGCTCGTCGGATTCATCCCGGGCCCGTGCTGCAATCACCCGTTCGTGCGGGATCCGGAGGGTGCGCTGATCCGGATGCATGGGGGGATCACCGGCGTCGGCGACCTCAACCCGGCCGTCTACGGCTGGACCGGGCCTGCGGCCCGCATCCAGGTCTCGCGCGGGTGATCTCCAGGGCAGGGGGCGGGCTTCCTCCGCCCGCCCTCGGCCGAGTTCAGGCTTTCTTAACGCAGATCCGGGGAAGATAGGCGGTATGACCACGGTCCTGGTCGTCGACGACGAGCCCACAATCCGGGAAATTGTCGCCGGTTACCTGAAACGCGACGGCTACCGGACGCTCGAGGCCGCCGACGGGAACCGCGCGCGCGAGCTGCTCGAGCGGGATCCGCCGGATCTCGTCGTCCTCGACGTGATGCTCCCGGGGGCAGACGGCCTCGAGCTCTGTCGCTGGATCCGTTCGCGCTCCCGGCTGCCGGTGATCATGCTCACCGCCCGCGGTGAGGAGTCCGACCGCATCGTCGGGCTCGAGCTCGGCGCCGACGACTACGTGACGAAGCCGTTCTCCCCGCGCGAGCTCGCGGCCCGCGTCCGCACCGTGCTCCGGCGTGCCGAGCCGGAGGCGGTCTCGGAGGAGCGACTCTCCTTCAACGGACTCGTCATCGACTCGGCGACGCGCGAAGTGACGAAGAAGGGCACGCCGCTGCGTCTAACGGCGCGCGAGTTCGACTTCCTCTGGTTCGTCGCCAGCCACCCGCGGCGCGTTTTCTCCCGCGAGCAGATCATGCGCCGGGTCTGGGGCTACTCGTCGGCGCTCGATACCGGCACCGTCACCGTCCATGTGCGGCGCCTGCGCGAGAAGATCGAAGACCAGCCCTCACGCCCACGACACCTCGAGACGGTGTGGGGCGTCGGCTACAGGTTCACGCCGTGATCGACCTCGCCATCCTCGTCTCGGCCGCAACTCTTGCCGTCGGCCTCGTCGTCGCCCTCGGGCTGCGGCTGCTGCCGACGGTGCGGCTCCAGCTCGCCGGCCTTGCCTTCCTCGCGGTCGTCTTACCGCTGACGGCAGTTCTGCTCTCGGGCTGGGTCATGTTCCACATGGGCGACGACGTCAAGATCCTCGCCGTCGCAGCCACTTCGGCTTCGGCGGCGGTGCTCGCCGCGCTCCTACTCGCGCGGTCGATCGCAAGCGCCATCGACCGTCTCAGAGACTCATCCGTCGAGCTGGCCGCCGGGGATCTCGCCGCGCGGGCTCCGGAGCGCGGACCGCGCGAGCTCGCAGAGCTCGCACGATCCTTCAACGAGATGGCCGCGAACCTCTCGCGCCTCTTCGAGGCGCGCAGAGAGCTGGTCGCGTGGGCGAGCCACGACCTCCGAACACCGATCGCGTCCCTCCAGGCCATGCTGGAGGCGGTCGAGGACGGACTGGCCGACCCCGACCGCTACTTGCCCGCGATGCACGAGCAGGTGCGAGTCCTCGCGAGGCTCGTCGACGACCTGTTCGAGCTCGCACGCATCGACGCGGGAGCGCTGACGCTCGAGCTGCGCGAGGCAGAGCTCGCCGGCCTCATCGAGTCCTGTGTCCGCGGCTTGGAGGCCGAGGCGCAGTCACGTCATGTTCAGGTCGAGTCGCGCGTCGAGAACGGCACCCGCGCCCGCTGCGAGCCCGAGAAAGTCCAGCGCGTTCTCTACAACCTGCTCACGAACGCACTCAGGCACACGCCCTCCGACGGCTCGGTCGCGGTCTTCGTCGAGCCGCAGCGGGACGAGGTGCACGTGATCGTCGAGGACAGCGGCGACGGGCTCTCGCCCGAGGCGGCGGCGCGCATGTTCGAGCGCTTCTGGCGCGGTGACGCGGCACGGACGAGCGGCGAGGCGGGAGCCGGCCTCGGGCTTGCCATCGCGCGTGGCCTCGTCGAGGCCCACGGCGGCCGGATCTGGGCCGAGACCCGCCCGGGCGGTGGAACACGGGTTTCGTTCACGCTGCCGGCAGCAGTCTGAGCAGCGCGACGGCTTGGGCGGCGAGGCCTTCCCCGCGGCCGGTAAAGCCGAGTCCGTCAGTCGTCGTCGCCCGGACGGTCACGCGCTCGACATCGACCCCCATCGCCCCGGCGAGGCGCGCGCCCATCGCGACACGGACGCTCGCGATCGTCGGACGCTGGCCGATCAGTACGCAGTCGGCGTTGACGAGCTCGAAGCCGGCCGCGCGGACGACCTCGTAACTCCGCTGGAGCAGACGAATCGACGAAGCGTCGAGCCACTGCGAATCGGCCGACGGGAAGAGCTCCCCGATGTCTCCTTTCCCCGCCGCGCCCAGGATCGCGTCGATGAGTGCATGGGCGATGACGTCGCCGTCCGAGTGACCGGCGAGGCCTGCCTCCCCGGGAAAGTCGACACCTGCGAGCACGAGCGGGATCCCGTCCGCGAAACGATGCGCGTCGACGCCCAGCCCGATGCGGAGCTCGCTCACCCCAGCGGCTCCTGGCGAGCCTGGCGCTGGTCAAAGACGGTGACGGTCTCGTATCCGGCAGCCCACGCGTGATCGACGGCCTTGTCGAGATCGCGACCGACGTTATGCGGGACGTGGGCGTCGGAGGCGAGCGTGATGGACACGTCGTGCTCGCGGGCGGCCGCGAGCAGGTCGGGGTTCGGATAGAGCTTGCCGTGGCGCTTGTGGAGCCCTGCACTCGAAACCTCGAGACAAACCTCCTTCACCGAGCTCGCGACGCCGGCCCAGTCCCAGTCGATCTCCGGCCCGAACATCTTCACGAGGTCTGGATGCCCGAGCGTCTCGAAGAGACCGCTTCTGGCTGCTCGGTGCAGCGCCTCGTAGTAGAGCCGCCAGGCCTCTTCGACGCCAACCGCCTCGACGAGACTGGGCTCGCTGTCGATCGCTCGGCCGTCCAGAAAGTGAATCGAGCCGATCAGGTAGTCCCACGGGTAAGGCGCGAGGATTTTCGCGGTTTCCTCCTCGAGCATTGGCTCGTAGTCGACTTCGAGCCCGAGCTTGACCGGGTGTCCGCGCCGCTTCGCCTCGAGCACGGCATCGACGTATGAGTCGAGGTCGTACTTGCAACGCTCCAGCTGATACGGGACCGACCAGAGCGAGCGGGTCTGCTGGAAGTAGTAGACGTGCTCGGTGAAGCCGATCTCGTCGATCCCGCGGTCGGCGGCGACCTCGACGTAGCGCTCGACCGCTTCGACCGTGTGCTCGATTGACTCGTCAGGCGCACGCAAGTGCATGTGGTAGTCGACGATCACAGCCAGGAGGAGACGAGCTCGAGGTCAACTGAGTCGGTGACCTTCAACAGGTGCCGGTCGCCCTCGACGACCCGCACACGGCCCCCGCGCGCCTCGACCAGGCTCGCACAATCGCCTGCTGGGGCCACGTCGCCGGCGAGTGCGTCGCGGAGAACCGAGGCGACAAACGCTTGCGGTGTCTGGACGGAAACGAGTCCCGCCCGGTCGAGCGTTTCTGCAACCGCTTCCCCGTCCACTCTCTTGACGGTGTCTGCCACAGGCAGGGCCGGAACGGCGCCGTCCCAGCCGTTGCCGAGAGCGGTCACCACTCGTTCGATCACTTCCTCCGTGACGAGCGGTCGCGCCGCGTCGTGCACGAGGATGATCGCCGCTTCGCCGGGAACCTCGGCCAGCGCGTTCCGCACCGACTCGCTCCTGCTCTCTCCGCCGGTCACCGTCGCGGCCACCTTGCCTGCGGCGACCTCCTCGGCAACGAGGATGCACGGCTCCTCCCACTCGGGCGGGGCGGCGACGACGATCCCCTCGATCCACTCCGAGGCGTCGAGCCGCTCGAGGCTCTCCGCGATCAGGGGGCGGTCGTTGAGC
This sequence comes from Gaiellaceae bacterium, assembly GCA_036395295.1. GTDB lineage: Bacteria > Actinomycetota > Thermoleophilia > Gaiellales > Gaiellaceae > VAXT01. The sequence continues at coordinate 24,320 of DASWDJ010000225.1, forward strand.
GGCGCGAAGGCCTTGGGCCGGTCCAGCCCGAGCCGGTCACCACGTCCTGCTGCAGCCAGGATCGCCCAGACGCTCATGGGCCACCGAATCTACAAGGCGCCGACTCGACGGCGCCGACCAGAGAGGCCGTGCCGGCTTTGCCGGCGCGGCCGTCTTCATGCCTTCGCCGCGACCTTTGCTCGGCTCTTCTTGATGCCGACGCCCGCGAGGATGTCGTCGAGCCATTCCGCGGCCTCTTCCTCGTCCATCCCCTTCGCGTACATGAGCTCGGAGACGAGGATCTTCTTGGCCTTGACGAACATCTGCTTCTCGCCCGTCGAGAGGCCCTTCTCGTGATCGCGCAGTGACAGGTTCCGGACGACCTCGGCCAGCTCGAAGATGTCGCCTGTCTTCATCTTGTCGCGGTTGTGCTTGAAGCGGCGGTTCCAGTTCTTCGGCATCGTCGTGCCGCTGCCCCGCAGCGCCTTCAGCACCTGCTCGACGGTGTTCCCGTCGATGACCTTGCGAAGGCCGACCCGGTCGGCGTTCTCGGTCGGCACGTTGACCGTCATGTCGTTGTGGAGGATCTGGATCGTGAGGTATTCGCGTTCCTCACCGAGCACTTTCCGCTTGTCCTTCTTGATCACGGTGCCCGCTCCGTGATGCGGATACACGACCTTGTCGCCGACTTTGTACAAGCCCGATCCTCCCTTTCTGTGTGACTTCACCAAGCCGCCGGCAGCTGGACGACTGCCGGCGAACGACATCTAGGATATCAAAAGTTGCTGGAAAT
>DASWDJ010000226.1:0-9472 GCA_036395295.1 Gaiellaceae bacterium
GCCTGGGCCGGGGCCCTGCCGATTGTGCGGAGGCTCGCGATCGGGCCGCGTGAGCTCCCACAGCTCCTCGCCGAGCCGCTCGCGCACGGCGTCGCTCCCGGAGTCGAGGCGAAGCCCCCGCCGATCGAGCCGCCCGGCCGCGATCTCGCGCACGACCGGGCGCAGGCGGTAATGAAGGTCGAAAGCCCGCGCGGCTCCCATGTACACCTCTCGCTCGAGCCGGTCGAGCTCCGCGATCCGCGGCGGCTCCGGCGGCTCGCGGCGGAGGGCCTCCTCGAGCTCGGATCTGCCTGCGAGCGGAGCGACCTCGCGCAGCCAGTAGATGACGGCGAGCAGCGCCATGAGCCCGAGGGCGAGGATGTAGATGTCGAGCTCGACCGCGTGGCGTCCGGGTGCCGCAACCCGGGCGACGTACAGGCCGATCGTCGTGAGCGTGGCACCGAAAACCCAGCCGAGGACGAAGTGCCTCAACCCGCCACCTCCAATTCGGCTCGCAGCCCTGTCAGAGCCTCGATCGCGTCGTCTTTCATGCGACCGTCGATCTCGTGAGGGCTGAACCGAGCGCGCCCGAAGAGCTTCGTCAGGCGACGGACGGAATGCGAGCTCGCCTGGACGTAGTCGAGGATCCGTTCGAGGTACTCGAGCGGCGCTTCGGAGGGCTCACGGGGCATGCCGCGCACGGCCAGGCTCCGTTCCATCTTGGCGTAGGCAGCGATTACGGCCTTGCGCGGATCGGGCTCGCGGTAGAGGTCGTCCAGCGTCTCGGTCAGGACCGCCGACACCTCGGCCGCGGTCGGCCCCTCGGGCAGAATCCCGTAGCGCCGCCGATAGGCGACGTAGCCTGCGGCGCCGGCGAAGGCGACTACGAGCGAGCCGAGGATGACCAACGGCAGCCAGCGGAAGTGCGCCTGCGGCGTCGCGGCCTGCTTCGAGCTCGCACCTTTCTTCGTCGTTGTCTGCCCCGGAGCGCCCGAGTTGACTGCCGACAGTTTGTGGAAGGTCGATGGGAATTGGCTTCTCAGGACCGCGGCGCCGCCGAGGACGAGCACCACGAGGACGACTGTCACGAGCGTCCGTCCGCGGCCGCGCTTTGCGATCCCCGCCTGCTGCCGCTGGCGTCGCGCGAAGGCCGCCCAGATGATCAGGATGACGCCCACCGGCACGAAGAGGAGGGCGATCGTGCTGATGTAGTCGACGAGCAGCGTGGGTGCGTGGCCGCTCGGCCTGCTCTCACCCCCGGTCGGTGCGCGTCCGGCCGCAGCGATCGCCACGAGTCCGACGAGCCCGAGCAGGATCACGATCGCCAAGGGCGCACGCCACGGGCTCTTGCCGCTCGCGCCGGCCGCTAGACCTGTCATGGCGGCACCCTAGACGAGCCGGTGCGATCAGCGATCGAAGGCGGGATCAGCCGCCGGAATGAGCAGCGATGAAGGCGTCCACGAGTGCGCGCGTGTCGGGATTCTTGAGGAGCCTGAACCCGTGCTCCGCTCCGGGCGTGATCACGAGGCGTTTCTCGGGCGACGCGCAGGCCTCGTACAGCATTCGCGCCTCGTCCGGGAACTCGGCGTCGTGCTCGTCTGCGAGGAACAGCGCCGGCGTGCGGAACGCCTTGACGGCGGCCACCGCGTCCACGTTGGCGTAGCTGTGCGGGCTCGAGAAGCTGATCACCGCGTTGACGGCGGGAACGGCGTGCGCCGCCGCACTGAGGACGGCCGCGCCGCCGAGAGAGGCGCCTCCCAGCACGATGCTCTGTGCGCCTTGTGCGCGCAGTGTCCGGACCGCACCGAGCACGTCGAAGTCGACACGGTTGGTCCGCGACCTGCGCGAGGTCGACCCCGACGAGCCGAAGCCGCGATGGTCGAAGACGAGCACGCGGTAGCCGGCGCGAGCGAGTGCCCTGGCGTATGGCAGCCAGCCACAGAGATTCGGCGGGGCACCGCCCTGGTGAGCGAGGATCACCCCGCGTGGCCCGCGGCCCAGCTCGACGCCGATCAGCCGCAGGCCGTCGAACGCGCGGAACCTGACCACGTGTCTCCGCTCCGCCCTTCTGACGCAGACCTCCCGCAAGACAAGCGCTCGCACCTTCGCGGGACGGAACGGAGAGGCGGACGCCTTGCCGGCGCTCGGAGCCCCGGCTGCAACCACGGCAACAGCAACCGCCACCAGAACGGTCGCAGCGGCAATCACGGATGCACCCCGTCTCACAGTTCGCTTCGCCTCGCCAGCTCGCGCAGGGTCTCGTCAGCCCAGCGAATGATCGCGTCCGCAGAGGCGTGGCCGTACCTCCTGGTCAGGTTGGCGTAGAAGTCGAGCCGCGGATGGTGGGGGCCGGCGTCGAACGCCGTCAGCTCGGCTTTCAACTGCTCGGCTGCCACGCGACGCTCGTGAACGTGCTCGGCGAGCTTCTCAGGCGAGCTGAGGTCGCCGAAGTAGAGCTTGAGAAGCAGGGGGTTGCGGCTCGGCTGCGGCGGTGAAGGCGGCTCGTCGATCCACTCCTTGAACACCTTGCGTCCTCGCGCCGTGATTCGGTACACCTGCTTGTCGGGACGCTGTGACTGGGCGACCTTCCTGCTCGTCGCGTAGCCCGCCTCAACGAGCCGAGGTAGTACGGCGTAGATCTGGCTCTTGGCTGGGCCCCAGAAGTACCCGACCGATGTCTCGACCGCCTTCTTGAGGTCGTAGCCCGACATCGCCCGGCGAGTGAGCAATCCCAGCACCGCGCACTCGGTTGTGGTCAATGCTTCGGTACTAGTCCTGACCGGCATATTCCGGCGCAGACTATATCACGGCATCAACAGCTTGACCGCATTCCGCTCGGCTTCGAAAAGCGCCTCGGTCACGTCGCCGAGGTCCTCGCCGTCGGCCTGCAACGGCAGCGGCCGGTCACAGCGGATCTCGATCCGGTCGAGGTCGTGCAAATAGACGACATCGCGTGCACGCGACTGCCCGCGTCCGAGCAGCACGTATCCGAGCAGTCGAGGAAGACTGAACGGCGAGACTCTTCTCGGAGCGACGAGGTCGAGCCCGAGCTCGAACCGTGCCTGCGAAGCGACGCGCAGCGGAACGAGGCCGGCGTAGGTGTAGGGGTCGGTATTGGCGACGAACGCGAAGGCCACCCGGCCGTGGCCCAAGATCTCGAGAGTCGGCTCGAAGCGCCCCCGCCGCTCGGCGACTACGCGCAGGAGATCCCAGGCGAAGGCGAGGTTGCCGGCGCGGCCGAGCTCCTCCGACCGGCCGCGCTCGTCGACCCGGCGAACCGCCTCGGCGTCGAGCCCGATCCCAGCAGCGAAGCCGAAGCGCCGCCCGTTGACTCTGCCGACCGAGATGCGCCGCGTCCTGCCGCGGACGACACGCTCGGCAGCGCGAACCGGATCACGAGGCAGGCCGAGCGCCCGCGGAAGCACGTTCGCACCGCCGCCGGGGAGGAAGCCGACCGGGGTCTCCGCGTCGATCCCGTTCAGGACCTCGTTGAAGACGCCGTCGCCGGAGAGGACGTAGAGGGCTTCGGCGCCACGCGCCTCCCGGGCCAGATCTGTCCCATGGCCGCGATGCTCCGTCCGCCGCACCTCGATGTCACCGAGCACGGCGGTCACGGCGGCGATTAGGTCCTCGTTGACCCCGCTCGCGTACGGGTTGACGATCAGGACCCGCATAATCGGCCGCAGGATGGCACGAATCGACCATGCGGCTTTCGAGACGGAGGATCCAGACCGCGTGGCCGCGTTTTACGAGCGCATTCTCGGCGCGCGGGTCGTCAAGGAGGAGGGTCATCCCGTGATGGCCTACCTCGGCAACACCGGCCTCGCCTTGCACGAGCCCGGCGGGCCGGGCCCGCACACGGGAGTTCGAGTCTCCGGCGAGGAGCAGGCCGAGATCGAGCGGCGACTGGCCGCGGAGGGGATTCCGTCAGAGGAGCGCGACCACGGAATCGCAGTCGGCCTCTTCTTCGAGGACCCCGACGGCCGAACCGTCGAGGCCATCACGTACCACCGCGGCGACGACCCGCGCCGGCCTAGCTCCTGACGTAGAGCGCCAGAGTCACCGCTCCCGGGCAGCCGAGGATCCCGTTCAGCTTCCATTTGCCGTGCAGGTTCGGGCCGGTGAAGAGGGCCTCTGCCTCGTCCATCTCCGCGTCCCCGGCGCCGTTTCGATAGCCGGCCGCGGGCATCTTCGTCACGAAGAAGCTGACGGCGCTGCGGAAGTCCTGTGAGACGACGCCGGTGACGAGTGTCATCCCTGCAATCGGGTGGGCGACCGACGTCAACGCGGTCTGAGGAGGAAGCACGGCCGCGGGAACCTCGGCGGGGCGGGCGACCGCCTTGCTCATGTGTGCGCACAGGGGAGAGCTTGAGGCCCGAGCGCGGCTGCCGCCGCTCTGTCCTGCAGCGGCGACACCGACCGCAACGGACCCCAAGGCAACGCAACAGAGCGCAGCGATCGCCCGCCGTCCGATCCGCAGCGGGGAGCAGGACAGGCCGGCTCCCCTTGCCGCAATGCGAACCACTAGTGCACCTCCACGTTTCCGCTGGTGAGCGTGCCCGACTTCGAATACCCGTCGCTCAGCGAGATGCTGAACGTGTCCGAGCTGCCCGACTCACCGTTGTCGCCGACCTCAACGGTGAAGGTGACCCTCTGACCGTTGTTCGTCCCCTCGCCGCGGATCGTCCCATGGCCGCCGGAGCCGCAGGTCACGTCAGTCAGCCGCGTCGACCGGAAGTTCGCAGCTGCGCCGTCGCGGTACCGCACCTTGCCCTTCAGATCCGCGTGCCCGTTGAGGCTGAACGTGCCCTGGGTCCCTACGCCCGTGGAGATTGCACCGTCGCCTTCGATATTGCAGCTCCCCGGCGGTGGTGGGGAAGTCGCAGTGATCCCGAAGTCGAAGGACTTCGTTGCGTCGAGATCCGCGTAGATGTCGACCAGCTCGGAGGGCGTACGGCCCGCCGACAGCGCGGTGACGTTGTAGAGGGTTCCGCCAAAGATCGGCCGGTTCGCGCCGAAGCCGCCCTGGACAGGCACGTCGATCGTGATCACGTTGCCGCTGATCGAGCCGGTCGCCGGGACTTCTGCCGGGTACTGGACGACCTTGCAGTTCTCGGGCGTCGTATTCACGCAGCCGTTGCCGGGCACGCCGTTGTTGTTCGAGACGCCGCTCCCGGCGAAGAACGTGGCTGTTCCGCCGCCGACGGACTCGGCGCCGACATAGAAGAGCCGGTTTGCCTCCTCACCCTCGTCTCCGACCGACGGCGCCTGGAAGCGGGTGAGCCAGAGCGAGTTCGTCTTGCCTGCGGGCGGGGTCAGCAGCGCCAGGTTGTTCAGGGTCATCTGCACCCGCAGGGTGGCCGCGTTCGGCTGGCTGAGCCGCAGCCGAGTGAAATCGAACTGCGGGAGGTTGGGCCCCGCTCCGGTAGGCGCGTAGTGCGGAGACTGCGCGTCACCTGTCGGATCGCTGGCCGGGTTCGTCGGAACCGTTCTGTGGATGCTTCCCCCGGTCGCACTCGGCCCACCCACCTGCCGGACCTCGAACAGGTGAGCGCCGTGATGCTGGCTCGTCGTGTCGTTGTAGACGATCCGGATGGCCCCGTCGACGCGATCGAGGACGAAGCCGAAGAAGTCCGCCATCGTCCGGTCGGAGCCCGGGTTCGTGCTGCAGCCGAGCCCACCGGCGCAAATCTGCCCGTAGTGCATCGGCTGATCGGTGAACCGCTGCTGGATGATGGAGGGCGAAGCGCTCGTCGCGTTCGTGATGATCGAGGCGTAGCCGTACCACTTGAACGCCGTCGCGCTCTCACGGTTGTTGTACCAGGACGGCATGAAGTCGCTGTCCACGTTGGAGGCGTTTCCGTACCAGGCAACGACGAGCGTCCCCGCACGGCCTCCCTGAACCCACGGCATGATGTTCGAATTGGCGTCGTTCCCGCTGACCTGCAGCGGCGTCGTCCAGGTTTCGCCCTGGTCCGTGGAGGCGGAGTAGTAGACGTTGTTGTCGAACGTGTCGACCCAGGCCATGAAGACGTTTCCGGCCCGGTCGGCCGCGACGACCGGGAAGAGGTCGTCAACGCCTCCGCCGCCCGGCGAAGAAGGCAGCTGGACGTTGTGGTAGACGATCCCGGTTCTTTGCCCGGGGTTCACGTGCCCGATCGTCAGCTCCACGTGGTCGGTCGCCGAGCAGGGGTAGTAGAGGTTGCGAAAGACTGGATCGAATCGGAGCTGGCCGCAACGAGGATTTTCCGAGAGCGGGAGGATCGGTTCGGCCGAGGAGTTCACGTACAGCAAGCCGCCGAAGGGATCGGTAGGCCCGGTTGAGCCTGCTGTGGAGTAGATGTACGTGCCAAGCTCCTGGCGGAATCCGAAGAAGATCGTGTTGTCGGCTGCCGCGGAGGTCGGGCCGTTGTCGACCGTGAACCACTGCCGGTCGACGCCGGTGGTGTGCACACAGGCCGAATTCCTCCGCCAGCTGTTGCCGTTGTCGTTGCTGACCGCGCAGTCGAGCTCGAGCAGAGACTCGAGGTCGGTGAAGTAGGCATTTCCCTGGTCGTCCGTGATCACGTCGGTGTCGCCGCCGCCCGGACCGGCGTCGGGTCTCGTGCCGATCGGGCTGACGATGTTGAACTGGTCACCGCCGTCGGTCGAGCGGTGGACGAACGACTGTTGGGTCGAGATCCCCCAGGGCCCTGATTCCCAGTAGGCGCCGTTGAGAGGGTCGATCCAGTTCAGAGGCTCGCCCTCGGTGCGCTGTGCGTCGGCGACCGTCGCGGGCGGCGAGAAGTTGAGGCCTCCCGTGCTGTGAGGAGGACCGGTGCCAGCTCCCGCCTGCGACACGAAGGTCGCGCTGCCGTTGTAGGTAGAGGCGGCGACCAGGAAGGGAACTACCCGAACCTCATACGGGCTCTGGACGCTATTCGCGTTCTGGACCAGGAAGCGCTCGGACGTAGTGCCCCCCGAGGCGGACTGGCCGACGAGGTTGCCCGCATTGTCGTAGATGTAGAGGTCGTAGTCGTCGTCCGCACTGCTCCAGGTGATCTGGATGTCGGCGCCACCGTGGTTCATGTCCCAGTAGCTCGGCGGCACGTTGACCGTCAAGTAGAAGTGGTCGCACCGCACGTTGAGAGGATCGGTGGCCGGGGGGCATTCATCCGGCAGCGCCGTCGGGACGACGTACGGCCCGCCCGTCCAGCTCACCGAGGAACCAGGCGTAGGGCCGATCGTCCCACTCGCCGGCGTCGCCGCCGGTGTGGATGTCGGGCCGATCAGGACCAGCGCGGCGAGGACCAGGAAACCCGGAACGCGAGCGAAGACCTTCATGTGTGCCCTCCCAGGGGATGGTGACCGAGGGGATTTGCCTAGTGGAACGGCGGAAGTATGCGGATGGATACGCACAAATGCAAGCCTCGAATTTCCGCTCGCTATAGAGGTTCATTCTGGCTTCTTTGGGCCTGTTGACTGACTCGTCAATCTGCCTCTCAATTCTGCTCGATCATTACGCGATTGATTCGTCAATCAAGACAGAATGCTGCCGAATCCACCGCCGAAGATCGCAAATCCTGCTGAAAAGTGCCTACGGCCCGAGCGTCGCGTAGCCGCGCATGCCGTCCAGGAGCAGCGTGTAAAAGCGGTCGGCGAGCTCGTCGGTGTCGCGGCCGGGCTGGAGCCACGTGTAGGCCCAGTTGGCGGCCGACAGTGACAGCAGCGCTGCGGTCGCATCGTCGAGGTCGGTGCGCAGATCTCCGCGCTCGCGTCCCTCACGGAAAAGCGCCCGCACGCGCTCCTCGTAGCGACGCCGCTCGATCAGGATCTCGTCGCGCCGTTCACCTTCCAGGTACCGCCACTCGCGCACGAAGACCGTGGCGACGTCGAGCTGCTCCGCGACGACCCGCAGGTGGCCGCGGAGTGCGAGCCGGATCTTCTCGGTCGCCGGCAGGCGGTCGGGGATCTCGTCGAGCACGGCGTGGAAGGCCTCGGCGCCGTCGCGCATCGCCTCGTAGAGGAGATCCTGCTTCGAGGCGATGTGCGCGTAGAGGGATCCCTTCTGCACGCCCATCGCCTTCGCGAGGTCACCGATCGACGTCCCGTGGTAGCCCTTCTCGGCGAAGAGCCGGGCCGCTTCCCTCGTTAGCTGCGACCGACGAGTGGTCATAGTACGATTGGACCCTAACGATCGTTCGGGTAGGTAGCTAGCACTCAAATGCACACAGAACAGGAATTCCTCGATTACGTCCAGTCCGGCGGCCAGGTCGAGACGAGCGACTGGATGCCCGATGACTACCGGGCGAAGCTGATCAAGTTCATTGAGATGCACGGGAACTCGGAGCTCATGGGCGTGCTGCCCGAGCGCGAGTGGATCCTCCGCGCGCCGACCCTGCAGCGCAAGCTCGCCCTGACCGCGAAGGTGCAGGACGAGGTCGGTCACTCGCAGCTCATCTACCGCGTCGTCGAGGACCTCGGTAAGCCGCGCGAGCGATGCCTCGAGGATCTGATCTCGGGCAAGAGCAAGTTCCATAACGTCTTCCACTACCCGACGAAGACCTGGGGCGACGTCGGCGTCATCGCCTGGCTCGTCGACGCGGCGGCGATCATCAGCCAGAAGGCGCTCCTCAAGTGCTCGTACGCGCCCTACGCGCGGATCATGAAGAAGGTCTGCTGGGAGGAGTCGTTCCACATCCTCCACGGGCGTGACGTGATCCTGACGATGATGAACGGCACCGACGAGCAGCGCGAGCTCGTCCAGGAGGCACTCGACCGCTGGTGGGGCCCGCTGATGCAGTTCCACGGGAATCCGATCCCGGCCGAGGACGACCCGATGTTCATCTGGCGGATCAAGAGCCAGGGGAACGGCGAGGCACGGCAGCAGTTCCTCGACGGCTATGTGCCGCAGATCTGGGAGCTCGGGCTCACCGTCCCGGACCCGAAGCTCCGGAAGAACGACGACGGCGTCTGGGAGTTCTCCGAGCCCGACTGGGACGAGCTCAAGCACGTCGTCACGGGGCACGGACCAAGGACTCAGGAGCGGCTCGGTCTACGCCGCACGACCCGCGACGAGACCGCATGGGTGCGGCGCGCGGTGCTCGCCGAAGCAGCGTGATCTACGAGGTCTTTCGTCAGGAGCGCAAGGGCCAGCCCTTTGCGCATGCCGGTTCCGTCGAGGCGCCGAACGACGAGTTTGCCGACTGGTACGCGCGCGAGGAGTTCGGCCGGCGCGGGGAATCGGTCGCGCTCTGGGTGGTGCCGCGCGAGGCGGTGCACGAGATCGCCGAGTTCGTCGACGAGCTGGAGCGGAACTACCACCGGGTGGACGGCTATCCACTGAAGGAGAAGCTCAAGGAGGCGCGTGAGCGAGCGTTATCCGCGCAAAGTGCTGCGCACTTTCCACGGGGAGAGGTAGACCCATCGCTCCGCTCGGGTGAACGATGAGTCGCTCCGACCTTCTCCTTCCGATTGCCGACGACGAGTTGATTCTTGGCTGGCGCAACTCCGA
>DASWDJ010000227.1:0-1586 GCA_036395295.1 Gaiellaceae bacterium
GGGCCGCTCGAGGTCCTCGACGGCGGCCGACAGATCCCGCTCGGCGGAGCGAAGCAACGCTCGCTGCTTGCCCTGTTGTTGCTCGCTCGTGGACGACCCGTGTCGAGCGAGCGGCTGATCGACGAGATGTGGGACGGGCGCCAGCCCCACACCGCGCACAAGATCGTCCAGCTGCATGTCTCCTCCCTGCGAAAGGCGCTCGGAGAGGATCGAATCTCGACGATCGAGCGCGGATATGTCCTCCACCTCGAGCAGGGCGAGCTCGACGCCGAGCGGTTCGAGAATCTCACCCACGCCGCCTCGGGAGCGCCGCCCGCACAGGCGCTGCATCAGCTGCGCGCCGCCCTCGAACTCGTTCGGGGAGAACCGCTCGCCGACCTGCGCCTCGAGTCGTGGGTGGAACCAGAGGTCGCGCAGCTCGACGAGCTGGTGCTGTCGGCTATCGAGGCGCGCATCGAGGCGGAGCTCGCCCTTGGGCGTCACAGGGAGGTCGTCCGCGAGCTCGAGCGGCTCGTCGCGGCTCATCCCGGGCGCGAGGACTTGCTGTGCCAGCTGATGCTCGCGCTCTACCGCTCCGGTCGTCAGACGGAGGCGCTCGACGCTTACCGTCGCTCCGCGGCGCGGCTACGCGCCGAGCTCGGCTTAGAGCCCAGCCCACCGGTGCGGCAGCTCGAACGCGCGATCCTCGACCAAGATCCCGCGCTCGACCTCACCGAGCCCGCCGCCGCACCACCTAGCCCCAACGCGGCTCGCCGATTGCTCCGCTGGCCATATCTCGCCACCGGCGCTCTCCTGCTCGCCGCCGTGGCGGTCACCGCAGCCGTCTTTGCCGGTTACGGCGGCGAGCAGACGTCTCTTGCGACGCTCCCGCCGGGCCTGACGATCCTCGACATGCCGAGCGGCAGGGTGATCGAGAGGTTCCCGCTCGAGGACTTCCCGTACCCGGGGCTGAACGCACATGAGGGTCGGTTCTCGATCAGCAGCTTCGGGATCACTGAGATCGATCCGGCGACCGGAAGAAAGGTACGGCGCATCAATTCGCCCTCCGCCGACGAGTCCAACGCTCACCTTGCGTTGGGGCGCAGTGAGTGGTTCACGGGGCGCCACGATCTCGTGCGGGTCGATCGCGAGCTGTTCCGCGAGGTCGACCGTTACCGCCTCGTCGACAAGGAGTACCCCAACGGACTGGTCGGCCTCGCTGCGGGCGCAAACTCGCTCTGGGTCGCGAGCAAAGAGGCGGGTCAGGTGCTGCGCGTCAACCCCGCGAACGGGCTCGTCCAGGCGAGGATCGCCATGAAGTCGCCGTGGTCACTCGCGTACGCCGCAGGCGCCGTGTGGGCGGTCTCGGATCAGGGCGGATTGCAGCGAATAGATGCGTCCACCAACAGCGTCACCGCCGTTGCGCCGGTGCCCGGGCCGCTCTCATGGGTCGCTGCCGGCGGCGGCTTCGCCTGGACGGCGAACGAGACCAAGGGCACCGTCTACAAGGTCGACCAGACCGGCCAGATCGTCGCGACGTACCGGACGGGCGACGGCGCAAGGTCGGTGAGCTTCGCGAACGGTTTCCTCTGGGTGGCGAACTCCGA
>DASWDJ010000228.1:0-8170 GCA_036395295.1 Gaiellaceae bacterium
CGAGGGGGCTTCAGCGCTCGCAAGCCGGTCCTATGCCAAGGCCTCCGAGCAGCTGCTCGAGGCGCTCGGCATCTGGCGCGGCCCAGCGCTTGTCGACGTCCAGTACGAGCCGTTCGCGCGGGCGGAGATCACGCGGCTCGAGGAGCTGAGGCTCGTGGCAATCGAAGATCGGCTCGAAGCCGAGCTCGGTCTGGGGCGCGACCACGAGGTCGTCCCTGAGCTCGAGGCGCTCGTCTCCGAATACCCGGTCCGTGAGCGCTTGCGCGGCCTCCTGATGCTTGCGCTCTATCGCGGCGGCCGCCAGGCGGATGCGCTCGACACCTACCGGGAGGCACGCCGTGTCCTCGTCGACGAGCTGGGGCTCGAGCCGGGCCCGGAGCTCCGTGAGCTCGAGCAGGCGATCCTGCGGCAAGACGAATCGCTCGCCCGGCGCACCAGACCCGAGAGCAACGTGCCGGCGCCGGTCAGCTCCTTGGTCGGCAGAGAACGCGAGCTCGAGGAGATCTGCACCGCGCTCAGGAGCGAAGACGTCCGGCTCCTGACGCTGACCGGTCCCGGGGGCGCCGGCAAGACGCGGCTTGCACTCGAGGCCGTGAACGCGCTCGCCGACGAGCTTCCGGACGGCGCCTTCTTCGTCCCTCTGGACACGATTCGCGACCCTGCGCTGCTTCTGCCCGCAATGGCCCAGGCCGTCGGTGTGCGGGAGAGCGGGGAGCGGCCCTTGCTCGCCGGCCTGCGCGAGCGGCTCGCCGGCCAGCGCGTGCTCCTGCTTCTCGACAATTTCGAGCAGCTGGCCGGCGAGGCTCGCTTGCTCGCGGACGTTCTCAAGGCCGTGCCCGGCCTGACGCTGCTCGTCACGAGCCGCGCCGCCCTCCGCTTGTCGGGCGAGCAGGAGTATCCGGTGCAGCCTCTCGGCCGCTCCGACGCCGTCGCGCTCTTCGTGGAGCGGTCGCGGGGAGCAGACCCGGCGTTCCGCCTGACCGATGAGAACTCAGCCGCAATCGAGGAGATCTGCGCGCGGCTCGACGACTTGCCGCTCGCACTGGAGCTCGCAGCCGCGAGAACGAACCTCCTTCCCCCGGAGGCGATGCTCCAGCGACTCGATCAGCGACTCGACCTGCTCAGCCGCGGGCCGCGCGACCTGCCGGAGCGCCATCGAGCCCTCCGCGACACGATCGCGTGGAGCTACGAGCTGCTCGAGCCGGAGGAGCAGCAGGTCTTCGCCCGCCTCGCCGCCTTCGCCGGCGGCTGCACGCTCGAATCTGCCGAAACCGTGTGCGACGCGGCCCTCGACAGCCTGTCGGTACTCGTCGACGACAGCCTCCTCGAGCGCGCGGGAGAGAGGCTGCGGATGCTCGAGACGATCCGGGAGTACGCGGCGGAGCGGCTTGAGCTCGAAGGCGATGCGGAGATTGTTCGGCGCCGGCACGCCGAGCACTTTCTCGAGCTCGTCGAGTCGGATGCGCCTCCGAACAAGACCGGCTGGGTGGCTCGGCTCGATGACGAACGGGACAACCTGCGCGCCGCGCTTTCGTGGTCCCTCGAGGCTGAAGAAGCGGAGCTCGCGCTCAGACTGGCGGCTGCGCTCTGGGAGTACTGGTGGGTCCGGGGCCATTTGGCCGAAGGCAGCCGGAGGCTCGCGGAGGCGCTCGAACAGGGAGCCGCGCAGTCGCCGCAGCTCCGGGCGAGCGCTCTTCATGCCGCCGCGAGGCTCGCGACCAGGCAAGGCGACTATGAGCGCGCGGCCGAGCTCTCCGAGCAGAGCCTCGCCTTGTGGGAGGAGCTCGGCGACGCGGCCGGCACGGCCCAGTCGCTGCTTTCACTGGGCACTGTGGCCGCCGAGCAAGGAGAACGGGAGCGCGCGATCGAGCTCTCGGAGCGGGCAGCGGAGCTCTATCGAGAGTCGGGAGATCGCCGTGGCCACGCGCTTGCGGTCAGCAACCTCGGAGGCATCGCGCTCGACCAGGGCGACTATGTCCGGGCCGCTGCGCTGAGTGAGCAGGCCTACGGGCTCTTCGAAGCGCTCGACGACAGCGAGGGCATGGCCTTTGCGCTCGTCAATCAGGGCTTTGCGGCCCTGTCCAACCAGGACCACAAGCGTGCCCTCGGCCTGCTCCGGGAGGCCCTGCGCCGCCTCGCCGAGCTCGAGTTCAGGGACGTCATCGGCTACTGCTTCGAGGGCCTTGCGGCGGTGCTCGCGTTCACCGGGGAGGCCGGTCCGGCGGCCCGTCTGCTTGGGGCGGCGGAGGCGTTACGCGAGAGCGTCGGTGTCGATCTCGCTCCGACGGAGCGGGAGACTCACGAGACGACCGCGGCGGCGGTTCGCGAGGCGCTGGGCGAGAAGCGGTTCAGCGCCGCCTGGCGCCTTGGTCGGGATCTTCCCCTGGACGAAGCCATCACGTACGCGCTGGCGGAGGAGCCGGCCCGCGCCTGACGGAGACCAGTCGCACTGTCGCCTGAATCTGAATAAGGCACACTTATATCTGCGATTAAGAGAACGCTGGTATAGTCAGTCCATCGATGGCCGCGCCGCTGGAGTTCGACGTGCTCGTTGTCGGGAGCGGGGCTTCCGGCTTGGCCGCGGCCGTCTCGGCCGAGCACGCTGGTGCGCGCGTCGCGCTCGTCGCGAAGGGCGCACTGCAGTCCTGTAACTCAGCCAAGGCGCAGGGAGGGATCCAGGCTGCCTTCGGCGACGACGACTCTCCGGAGCAGCACGCGGAGGACGTCTGGGAGAGCTCGCACGAGACGGCCGACCGCGGCCTGGTCGAGGTACTGACGAGCGAGGCGCCGAGTACGATCCACTGGCTCGAGGAGGTTGGAGTCGAGTTCACGCGCGAGAACGGGGGCTATCGGCTCGCACGCTGCGGCGGAGCCTCCCGGAAGCGATTGCTCCAGGTCGGCGACCGCACGGGCCATGCGATCACGAGCGCGCTCCGTGATGCGGTCGAGTCCTCGAGCGTCCAGACGTTTCCCAAGTCGCCTCTGACCGAGCTCGCGCCCGGCGAGAACCGCTGGCGCGCCCGCTGCGGTGAGCATGTGATCGACGCCGGCGCCGTGGTGCTGGCAGCCGGGGGGCGCTGTTTCAAGGAGGCGCAGGTGCGCGGCGAGCTCACGACGAACCATCCGGGCGCGACCGGCGAGGTGACGAAGATCGCGGTCGAGCTCGGCGCCGAGAGCCGCGACCTCGACGCGCTCCAGTACCACCCGAACGGCGGCGCCTGGCCCCAAACGATGCAGGGCTATTCGATCCCCGAGACGACCCGCTCCTACGGCGCCGTGCTGTTGAACGCCGATCGCGAGGAGTTCACCGACTCGCTCGGCCCGCGGGACGCGGTCTCGCAGGCGATCTTCGACGAGGTCGAAGCCGGGCGCGGCGTCGAGACCCCCGACGGGCGCCCCGCCCTTTACCTCGACACGACGCGGATTCCCGAGGCCGATGCCGAGATCTCGCTCCCCTACATGCTTCGGCGTTATCGCGCCGGCGGCATCGACCCGCTCGAGGAGCCGATCCTGACCTACCCGGTGCTCCACTACCAGAACGGCGGTCTCGTGATCGACGAGCACGGGCAGACGACGGTCGAAGGCCTCTACGCGTGCGGCGAGATCGCCGGGGGCACGCACGGGCGGAACCGGATGATGGGCAACTCGCTGCTCGAGTGCACCGTCTTCGGGCGCCGTGCCGGAGCCGCAGCAGCGGAGCAGGCGGCATGAGCGCGCTACGCGCCCAAGGCACACGCAAGCGGGCCAACCAAAGGCATCGCCGATGAGCGCGGTCGCTACCGATCTGAAGCAGGCGGTCGAGGACGCAGCGGCGCACCTCTACGTCTGGGCGCTGAAGGACATCCCGCAGGACCTGCGGGACGCATTGGCCGAGGCGAAGGACCGCGAGACCTCGGTGCCCGGACGGCGGGTGCTGGAGACGATCGTCAGGAACGTTCAGGTCGCCGAGGACGAGGACAACATCGTCTGCCAGGACACCGGCATCGCGGTCTACACCTGTCGCGTCGGAGAGCATTTTCCCCTGCATCCGAGCAGGATTTACGAAGCGTTGAAGGCCGGCACCGAGCGCGCGACGCTCGACCACCCCCTGCGCTCGAACGCCGTGCACACGATCACGCGCGAAAACACCGGCCCCAACACCGGGCATCGCCTGCCGATCGTGCACTGGGAGTTCGTGCCCGACTGGGATGGGCTCGACGTCAAGTGCATCCCGAAGGGATCGGGCTCGGAGAACATGAGCTTCCTCAAGATGTGCGTCCCCGCCGACGGGGTGAAGGGGATCAAGCAGTTCGTCCTCGAGTCGATCGTCGGCGCGGGCGGCAAGCCGTGCCCGCCCGGAATCGTCGGGGTCGGGATCGGGGGCTCGGCCGACTACGCGATGTACCTGGCCAAGGAGGCGATCGCCCGGCCCGTCGGGACGCGCAACCCGGACCCGCACGTCGCGAAGCTCGAGGAAGAGCTCTACGAGCTCCTGAACCAGACCGGCGTCGGCCCGATGGGCCTCGGCGGCGACGTGACCGTCCTCTCGTGCCATGTCGAGCACGCGGACACGCACATGACGCTCAATCCGGTCGCCGTCAACTACCAGTGCTGGGCCGCGCGCCGTGCCACCGCCCACCTGAGCGCGACCGGCGAGATCGACTATGACCGCGACTTCTAGGCGTAACAACACTCGTCGGGGTCAGACCCCGATTGGTTCTGTAACAGGTCTGGCGGAGCCATGTCTGGTGCCTGACACCAGGCATGGCAGAAGGCGTCATGGCTGAGCACAAGCTGACATTTCCGACAAGCGAGGAGGAGATCCGCAAGCTGCGCGCGGGCGACCTCGTCACGGTCGACGGCCATATCATCGGCATCCGCGACCGCTCGCACATCCGGATCTTCGACGAGGGCGTGGAGCCGCCTCTCGACCTCTCCGGGGCGTTCCTGCTCCATACCGCGCCCGGAGTGCGCAAGCTCGGCCCCGGCAAGTACGAGCCGATGTCCATCGGAACGACGACGAGCGCGCGCATGGTGCGCTTCACGGAGCCGCTCGGGCGCGACTACGGAGTGCGCGCGATCGCCGGCAAGGGCGGCCTGCCGGACGAGGCAATCGAGCCGATGGCCAAGCACGGGATGGTCTACTTCGCGCTCGTCGGCGGCGCGGCCGCGCTGGAGACGACCCAGATCGAGGAGATCGAGGCCGTCTACTGGGAGGAGCTGATGCCGGAGTGCCTCTGGAAGTTCCGCGTCAAGGACTTCGGGCCGCTCTGGGTCGGGATCGACTCGCACGGAAGCTCGATGTATCGCGACGTCCAAACGAAAGCGACCAAGAAGCTGGAGGAGATCGTTGCCAAACTCTGAGTTCCTGGACCTCCCGCCGCGCGACGGCGGACTGACGCACGTGCTGGACAAGGGCCTCGGCCCGCGCGCCGTCGAGGACTTCCTCGAGACGGCGGGAGCGTACGCCGACATCGTCAAGCTCGGCTGGGGGACGTCCTACGTCACCCCGAACCTGGCCCGCAAGCTCGAGGTCTACCGCGCGGCGGGGAAACCCGTCGTCGTCGGCGGCACCTTCTTCGAGGCGGTGCTCGCGCGGGGCAAGATCGACGAGTACAAGCAGTGGCTCAAGGAGCACGCCTTCGAGCACGTCGAGGTCTCGGACGGCGCGATCGAGATTCCGCGCGAACGGAAGCTCGAGCTCGTCCAGGAGCTCGCCCGCGACTTCACCGTGCTCTCCGAGGTCGGCTCGAAGGACCCCGAGGTCAACTTCGCGCCCTACCTCTGGGTGCAGTGGATCAAGGAGGAGCTGGAAGCGGGCGCCTGGAAGGTGATCACCGAGGCACGCGAGGGCGGGACGGCCGGCATGTTCCGTCCAACCGGCGAGCTGCGCACCGGCCTCGTCGACGAGCTCGCACACGACATCGATGTCGCCGACCTCGTCTTCGAGGCGCCGACGAAGGCCTCTCAGGCCTGGTTCATCAAGCACTTCGGGCCCGAGGTCAACCTCGGCAACATTCCGCCCGACGAGGTCATCCCGCTCGAGACGCTGCGGCTCGGACTGCGCTCCGACACGATTGAGGAGGTGTTGCTCGCTGAAGACCGCGCCCGCACTTCCTGACGTCGATCTCGAAGCGATGTCCGCCGAGGACCTGCTCCGCTGGGTCTACGGCGAATACGGCGACAAGCTCTGCCTGACGTGCTCGTGGCAGAAGCAGTCGTCTGTGCTCGTGCACATGGTCTCGGAGCTCGGCCTCGACCTGCCGGTGATCGAGCTCGACACCCAGCTCTTCTTCCGAGAGACCTACGAGACGCGAGACCGGCTCGTCGAGCGCTATGGCCTGAAGCTCGCCTCGACGCCGATGCTCACGGTCGCGGAGCAGCATCGCCAGGAGGGGCCCAACCTCTGGGAGCGCGACCCCGACCGCTGCTGCCACATCCGCAAGGTCGAGCCTCTGCTGGCGGCGCTCGAGCCCTACGAGGCCTGGATCTCGGGCATTCGCCGCGACCAGTCGCCGAGCCGCGCGGGCACGCCGAAGCTCCAGTGGTCGGAGCGGTACGGTGTCTGGAAGGTCCATCCGCTCGCGGACTGGGACGAGAAGCGGGTCTGGGCCTACATCAAGGTCAACGAGATTCCCTACAACCCGCTGCACGAGGCCGGCTACCGCTCGATCGGCTGCATCCCCTGCACGAGGCCGATCGCGGCGGACGAAGAGGAACGCGCCGGCCGCTGGGCCGGCTCGGACAAGCTCGAGTGCGGGATCCACGAGGAAACGCCATTAGCGAAGGAGGCACATGCCTGACGATTCTTGGTCCGCTGGGGAAACCTCCCGGTTTCCCCAGACCCCTTCCACCGGTCCGCTGCGCGGACGAAACCTCCAAGCCCTATCGGGCTTTACGGTTTGGTTCACCGGCCTTTCGGGAGCCGGCAAGACCACGATTGCGGAGATCGTCGGCCCGGAGCTCGAGCGCCGTGGCCGGCTCGTCGAGTACCTCGACGGCGACGCCGTCCGCCAGCATCTCTCCAAGGGGCTCGGCTTCTCGAAGGAGGACCGGGACACGAACATCGAGCGGGTCGGCTGGGTCGCCTCCCGGCTGACGCGCCACGGAGCGGCCGTGCTCGTCTCCGCCATTTCGCCTTACGAGGAGACGCGGCAGAAGGCGCGCGAGATGATCGAGGAGTTCGGCCCCTTCGTCGAGCTGCACGTGGACGCCTCGGTCCAGACGTGCGCGCAGCGCGACGTCAAGGGTCTCTACGCAAAGGCCTTCGCCGGTGAGATCACAGAGTTCACGGGCGTCTCCGATCCGTATGAGGCGCCGACGAATCCGGACCTGCGTATCGACACGGAGATCCATCCGCCCGACGAGAGCGCACGGCTCATCCTGGAGAAGCTCGCCGAGCTCGGCCTCGTCGAGGACGAGGTCCCGGCGTGAAAGTCGTGGCCGCCACCGGCCTCATCGAACCGCACGGAGGGACGCTCGTCGACAGGACCGGGGAATGCCCTGCGGATCTGGAACGGCTGGAGACGATCACGCTGACCTCGCGCGAGGTCTCCGACCTGGACATGCTCGCCTCGGGGGCCCTCTCGCCGCTCGAGGGCTTCATGGGCCAGGAGGACTACGAGCGGGTCGTGGACGAGATGCGGCTCGCGAACGGGCTGCCGTGGGCTCTGCCCGTGTGTCTCGCCGTTGCAGCGCCGCCCTCTGGCGACCGGGTCGTGCTCGCAGAAGGGACGGGCCGCCCGCTGGCCGTACTCGACGTCGAGGAGATCTTCGAGTACGACCGCGGGCTCGAGGCGGAGCGCTGTTTCCGGACGACCGACCAGGAGCATCCGGGCGTCGCACGGCTCTATGGTCAGGACGATCTCTACCTGGCCGGGCGCGTGACCGTGTTCGACCGGTCCGAGCCTCCCTTTCCCGAGCTTGCGCTCGACCCGGCCGAGACGAGGAAGAGGTTCGCGAACCGCGGCTGGCGACGGGTCGTCGGCTTCCAGACCCGCAATCCGATACATCGCGCGCACGAGTACCTGACCAAGGGCGCACTCGAGACCGTCGACGGCCTCCTCATCCATCCCCTGGTCGGCGAGACGAAGTCCGACGACGTCCCCGCTGCGACCCGCGTCGAGTGCTACCGAGTCCTGGTCGACAAGTACTACCCGCCCGACCGCGTCGTCGTCTCCGCCTTCCCGGC